>JADMJT010000108.1:3888-24417 GCA_018781585.1 Burkholderiales bacterium | reverse complement strand
AAGACAAGCCGGACGCCTGCTGCATTGGGGCAAGGTGGCCTACGAAAAATATTGGTTCTATAAATGGTTCTAATGATTTTTTTCAAAATTCATGACCTGCCAACATGTTCATGCAAATCCCTCCCGGCCTCCCTTTGTTAAAGGGAGGAGCCCGTTTCAAACCACATCCTGAGGGTGCCCCCCCCCTTTGCCAGCGGAAGGGTCGCTGCCTGCGCCAAGACCGCCCGCAGGGCGAGCGTCTGGCGGCGTCCCCTTTACGGGGGTTAGCAGCGGGGCACCCACCGGCGTACCCCTTGCGGGTAAAAAAAAGGGGGGGGGATTTGACGTGTGTCATGAATTTTGAAATACAAAATTGGAAGGAAATATGACCAAGGCACTGATCATCCTGCACGCCGCACCCGACGCGCCCGATAATCGCAGTTACACCGCGATCCGCCTCGCCGGGGCGATGCTGGCGGATAACAAAGACGTCTGCCTGTTTCTGGTGGAAGACGGCGTGCGCCTCGCCGACCCGCAACTGGCGGCGGACAATTCATCGCGCGCCCTGTTCTATGAACTGCTCGATGTCGGCTTGGATGCGCATGCCTGCGGCGGCACCATGCGCCGGCTTGGCTGGGACGAAAGCTACCCGCTGCCCGGCGTGAAGAAGAGTTCGATGAAGGGTCTGAGCACGCTGATCTCGGAAGCCGACGAGATCGTCACTTTTTAACGCCGTCCATGACGCCAAATGAATACGACGCTTGGTACAACACGCCGCGCGGACACTGGATCGGCACGACCGAATATGCGCTCGCCCAGCGCGAACTGGCGGCCACTCCGGGCGAGACGCTGCTGGACGTGGGCTGCGGCACCGGCTGGTTTACCCGGCGCTTCGCGGCTGACGGCTTGCTCGCCACCGGGCTCGACCCGAACCCGGAATGGTTGGCCTACGCGCGCGCCCATTCCAAATCAAAACCGGACATTCATTGGATCGATGGCGATGCGCAACATCTACCGTTTGCGGATGAACAGTTTGACCGCGTAGTCTCCATCGCCGCCCTGTGCTTCATCCCGGATGAGCGCCGTGCAGCGGCGGAAATCGTGCGCGTGGCGAAGCGCCGTTTCGCCATCGGCTGGTTGAATTCCACCAGCCTGCTGTATCGGCAAAAGCGCGGCAGCGGCGCCTACCGGCGCGCGCGCTGGCACACGGCAGAGGAGATACGGGAATTTTTCGCCGGGCTGCCGGTCGCGAACCTCCATCTGTCCAGCGCCGTATTCCTCCCGGGCGGCGGCCCCTTCGCCAGAACGCTGGAAGGGATATTACCGAACCGCCTGCCGTGGGGCGCCCTACTCATCGCAGCGGGAGATAAGGCACAATAAGTTAATTCTGAAAAAGGAGAAACGTCATGCTGAAAACCTGTGTCACCAAATTGTTTTTGTTCGCGCTGGTGACCCTGCCCACCTTGGCTGCGGCAGTGGATCTGCGCTTCACCGAGATCGCACCGGGGGTACATGTGTTCGTCGGTGAAACGAGCGGGCGCACCTATGAGAACGAGGGCATGAACGCCAACACCGGCTTCGTGGTGACGAAAGACGGCGTGGTGGTGATCGACAGCGGGTCGAGCTACCAGGTCGCGAAAAAAATGCACGAGGCGATCCGGCGTGTGACCAAGCAGCCGGTCAAGTACGTCATCAACACCGGCGGGCAGGACCATCGCTGGCTCGGCAACGGCTATTTCAAGGAACAGGGCGCGACCATCATCGCCCACAAGAAAGCGGCTGCGGACATGAGCACGCGCGGCGCAGAACAGTTGGCGGGCCTCAAGAATGATCTGCGCGAACGCATCGACGGCACCCGCGCCACCCTGCCCGACGAGACTTTCGACCAGGAGAAAGTGCTGAAACTGGGCGGTACGGAACTGCGCATCATCCACTACTTCGGCGGCCATACGCCGGGCGACAGCGTGGTGTGGCTGCCGCAATCGCGCGTGCTGTTCAGCGGCGATCTGGTGTATGTGGACCGACTGCTGGGCGTGATTCCGGTGAGCAATACCAAGGATTGGCTCGCCTCGTTCGAGGGCCTGGAAAAACTCGCGCCGAAACGTATCGTCCCCGGCCACGGCAAGGTGTGCGATCTGGCCCGCGCGCGGCGCGACACCAAAGACTATTTAGCGCTATTACGTAGCCACATGAAAACCGCGCTGGATAAGGGACTCGATTTGCAGCGCGCCCTCGACACGCTGGACCAGAGCCGCTTCAAGTCGCTGCTGAACTATGAATCGCTCAAAGGCGGCAATGCCAGCCGTACCTATCTGGAAATGGAGACGGAATGACGCGCATGGCGCTGGCCTCACCCGGCCGCACGCGCGACGGTCGCCAGCTCCTGCCGCGCCTGGCGCACGACCGACACGCCAGATGCGAGCGCAAGCATTCCCATGATCCCGGCCACGATCAAATCCGGCCACGCCTGCCCAATGGCGAACACGCCGGCCGCGGCCAGCATGACCGCGACGTTGCCGATAGCATCGTTGCGGCTGCACAACCATACCGAGCGCATGTTGGCGTCGCCGTTGCGGAACGCATACAGCATCAGCGCGACACTGGCGTTGGCGATCAAGGCCAGCACCGCGATGACGCCCATGGTTGCGGGCTCAGGGAGTATGCCGAGATGGATTTGCCACACCGTCTTGCCCAGCACGAACAGGCCGAAGCCAGCCATGGTGAGCCCTTTCACCAGCGCCGCCCGCGAACGCCACACGAGACCATGGGAGAACACCGCCAGCGACACGCCATAGTTGGCCGCATCGCCGAGAAAATCCGCCGAATCCGCGAGCAAGGACACCGAGCTCGCAGCGAAGCCCCCCGCCAGTTCGACGCAGAACATCGCGGCGTTGACCCCCAGCGCAATCCACAGCGCGCGCCGAAAGCGCGGGCTGTTATCGCCGACCGCGCACTGACTTTCGCAACAGCCACCTGCCATATTCATCACCCCACCACCAACCAAGTCCAACCATGGCCTTAAGGTATACTCGTTAACCCTTATTTGGAAGCCTTTAACATGTCCAGCCAGTCCGCCATCGTCGCCCTGCGCGCCTCACTTAATGAGGCCATCGTCGGCCAGACCAAACTGCTCGACCGCTTAGTCGTCACGCTCATCGCAGGCGGGCATGTGCTGGTTGAAGGCTTGCCTGGCTTGGCCAAAACCACTGCGGTCAAATCGCTGGCGGATGCCGTGCACGCTAGCTTCCAGCGTATTCAGTTCACCCCCGATTTGCTGCCGGGCGATCTCACCGGCACCGACATCTACAACCCGAACGAAGGCAGCTTCGATTTCGCGCAAGGCCCGCTGTTCCATGAAATCGTGCTCGCTGACGAAATCAACCGCGCTCCGGCCAAAGTGCAATCGGCGCTGCTGGAAGCGATGCAGGAACGGCAAATCACGGTGGGTGGCGTAACGCGCCCGCTGCCGCCCTTGTTCATGGTGATGGCGACGCAAAACCCGTTGGAGCAAGCCGGCACCTATCCGCTGCCGGAAGCGCAGTTGGATCGATTCCTACTGCACGTCACGCTGGATTACCCGAGCGAAACAGAAGAACTTGAAGTGCTGCGGCGCGAACGCGCGCGGCTCAAACAAGAACGCAACACGCCACCCGCGCCGGCGATCGATGCCGCGCTGGTGTTGAAGGCGCGCGGCGAGGTGAATCACCTGCATCTCGCGCCGGAGTTGGAGCAATACATCGTGGCCATCGTTTCCGCCACGCGCAAGCTGGAACAAGTCGCGCCCGACGTGGCGCGCTTTATTCAAGTCGGCGCTTCACCCCGCGCCACACTCGCCATCGCCCACGCCGCGCAAGCCTTGGCTTACCTGCGCGGCCGCGATTTTGTCTCGCCCGACGACATCCTCGACATCGCGCCGGATTGCTTGCGCCATCGGCTGATTCCTACCGTCAGTGCGCGGGTGGAGAAAGTGACGCTGGATAGTGTGATTAGCAAGCTGCTGGATGCAGTGCCAGCGCCTTAGAAACAAATCTTGTTTAACCACGAATAAACACGAAGTAAAACCTGATCGAGCAAAAATTTTCCCTATGCTCACTTCGGCAACCCAAGTTAGACGCCCCCGACCGTCCCGCTTTTATTCGTGGTCATTCGTGTTCATTCGTGGTTCCTAAGCCTTTCATGCAAACGCCAGCCACCTCAACTGCCGCACCCCTGCTCACCCCGGAGGAAATCGTCGCGCTGATCGAGCAGGCCGATGCGCTGCGCCACACCCGCGCCCACGGCCGTGAGGTGTTTTTGCGTCACCCCGGCGATGCGCGCTCGGCGCATTTCGGGCAGGGGCTGGATTTCGAGGAGGTGCGCGCGTATCAAGCGGGCGACGATATCCGCAACATGGACTGGCGCACTACGGCGCGCACCGGTGAGCCCTATCTCAAGGTATTCCGCGAAGAGCACCATCCCGCGCTGCATATCGTGGTGGATCGGGGCGCGGGCATGCGCTTTGGCACTACGCGCCAACTGAAAGCGGCGCAAGCGGCGCGCGTGGCGATTTTGGCCGCCGTGTTGGAAAGCAGCGCCTTTGCCTGCGTGGGCGGCACTTTAATAGACGACACAGCGTTGACGCTGCCTTGCATGACGAAGCAAGCCGGCATCTTGCAGCTGGCCCAAGCCGCCGCCGCGCCTTGCCCGCCGCACACGCCCGATTCGGCGCAAGAACATCAATCATGGACCGACGCCCTGCGCCGCATCGCCGCTACACTGCCCAATGGCTCGCGTCTGTTGTTATGCAGCGACTTTCGCTGGCTCGCCGCGGACGATGTACCGCTGCTCGCGCATCTCGCCCTGCGCCACGATATCGCCTGCGTGCATATCACCGATCCGGTCGAGCACGCCCTCCCCGCGCTGGGACGCGCCAGCTTTTATGATCTTGGGACGCAGCGCCTGCGCTGGGTCGATACCGGCAAGCCAGACGTGCGCGAGCGTTTTGCCCAAGCGGCCGCGGCGCGGCATGCCGAAATCGAAAACCGGCTGCGCCAGATCGATATCGCCTATTTCGCGCTCGACACCGGCAGCGACCCCATGCAATTGTTTCTAGCGGGCATGGATGACGGAAGATGATTGAATTGGCCGACATCATCGCGCCCATAGCGCCGCCCACCGCGCCACCGCCTTATGAATGGATCGCGCTGGGCGTGGCACTGTTTGCGCTGATTTTGTTTTTCATGCTGCGCCTATGGCTGAAGCGCACCCGCGCCCGGCGCTGGGCACGCGCAGCGCTCAAGCGCACCGAACGCGAATTGAAACTCGGCAAGCTGGATGCGCGTGCGGCGGCGTTTCAAATTGCATGGGCGCTACGTGATGAATATCCAAATAAGCGACCCCCGCAGACCACCCTCTTGCAGGGCACAACTATCTACACAGGTATGCAATCATCTGCAGAGCCAGCGTCTCCCCCTTTGGCTGGGTCGCTGCAAAGCAGCGGGGTACCCACCGGCGTACCCCTTGCGGGTGCAAAGGGGGAAGAAGGGGGATTTAAATCCTGCGACGACGCTTCAAAATCCCCCCCACCCCCCCTTTTTCAAAGGGGGGAAGTGCTGCGTAAATACTTATGCTTGCGGGGGGGAAGAAGGATGGATGCGTTGAACTCCGAAGCTTGGTCCGATTTCTTACAGACACTCGATCGCGCACGTTTCTCGCCTCACCCCATCGATACCCAACAAGCCGCGCAACTCCTCGCCCAAGCGCATCAATGGATAGGCCGCGCCCCATGATTACACTCGCCCATCCCGCTTGGTTGTTTTTGCTGCCGCTGATTGCGCTCGGCTTTTGGTTCGGCGCGCGCCGTGCGGAGGGTACGTTGACGGCCACGCATCTGGTGCATCCCGATCTCAGCGCGCTGGGTGAGGAAGCGGCGCAATCCAAAACCACGCGCCGGGTGCAAACCGCGCTCGCCTTTCTCGCGGCCTGTTGCTTGGTGGCAGGCTTGGCGCAACCGCAATGGCTTGGCCCCGCCGTGCCGGAAAAGCCCCAGGGCCGCGACATCATGCTGCTGGTGGATACTTCCACCACCATGAGCATCGACGATTTCGAGTTGAACAAACAACGCGTGCCGCGCTTGGATGTGCTGAAAGGCATTGCACGCCGCTTCGTCGCCGCGCGCGACGGCGACCGCTTCGGTCTCATCGCCTTCGGCAACCATGCCGCTACGCTCACTGCGCCCACCTTTGACCAGGACTTGATGCTGGCGAATCTGTCGCGTCTGCAAGTCGGTATCGCGGGCGAAGCCACCGCCATCGGCGACGCCTTGGGCTTGGCGCTCAAGCAAGTGAAAACCCCAGGAGAATCTGGGCTCCGTCTGCAACCGGCCTTGATACTCTTCAGCGATGGCGACAACACCGCGGGTGAGATGAAGCCTGCCGAATCGGTGGCGGCCGCACTTGCTTTAGGCGTGAAAATTTACACGGTGGAAATCGGCACCGATCTCTTCGCCAGCGCTGCGCGGCCCGCCACGAAATCGACCGACCCCAGCCTCAAAACCATTGCCGAAACCACTGGCGGAAAATATTACGTAGCTGGCAACACACAAGCGCTAGAAGCCATCATCAATGACATCGGCCGCCTGGAGCCGACCGTCACGCGCCCCGCCACGCGGCGCCAAATCGCCGAGTGGTATTGGGCGTTGGTGGCGGCGGGCGCGGCATTGCTGGTGATAGCGCGGGCGTTGGCAATAAGAGAGCAAGCGTGAGTCTCGGCGAATTATTGCAACTGCAATGGCGCGCGCCCTTATGGTGGTTGCTCGCACTGATGCCCTTCCTGCTCATCGGACTCGCGCGCTTACGTAAACCTTCCTGGCAGCGCTATGCCGATCCGCCATTGCAGCCTTGGGCGGTGCGCCATGGCAACACGATAGAACAACAGACTTTGCTGCGCACGCTGACCGAATGGGCATTCTGGCTGCTGCTGGCCTGCGCCTTGGCCGGGCCGCGCCTGCCGCTGGAAACGCTCTCGAACCAGCCGCAACAAACGAAACATGACATGGATGTTTTCGTTGCGCTCGATGTCTCGCCCTCGATGGCGGCGACGGATCTCGCCCCCAACCGCTTGCTGCGCGCCAAACTCAAGCTACAAGATTTAATGCCGCGCTGGCATGGCGAACGCATTGGGCTCATCGCCTATTCCGGTGAAGCGGGGTTGTTGCTGCCGCTCACCCGCGACACCGGCGCTTTTATCCCAACGCTGGAGTTTGCATCTGAAACCTTGTTCGAAGACAAAGGCAGTCATTTGGCCGCCGCATTGAATCTTGCGCTAAAGGTTGCCCTCTCTCCTAACTCTCTCCCGCAAGCGGGAGAGAGGGACTTAGACTCGCTGCGCGAGTTTCGCAATAAGCGCAGCCGCGCCGTGCTGCTGGTGACCGATGCTGAAGCCAGCAGCTTGTCCGGCGAGGCAGGCAACACCGCCATCGCTGCCGCGCGCGCGCTGAAGGCTGCGGGGGTTTCGCTCTACGTGCTGGTCAGTGCATCCGACACCGGTGCCACGCTCACGCTAAATGATGCGCCCGTTAACAGCCGGCCTGACTTGGCCGGTTATCGCGCGCTGACCGATATCACCGGTGGAACGGTCGCGCTGCTAAGTGACAACGACAGCGATCTTGCCGCCTTGTACCAGCGCGGCATTCTGGCGCTGCCCGCTTCCAGACAAGCAAGTGATAAATCCCTCACTTGGCGCGAGTTTTATATCTACCCGCTGTTGGCCGCCTTGCTGTTGCTGCTGGTCAACACCTTGTCATTCACTCGGCGCGGCAAGCAAGCCCTGGTCGCCGCAGTCAGCTTGGCTGCCAGCGGCGCGGCGCAAGCCGACGACGCTACATGGCGCGAGGCGCATCAGTCCTATCGGCAAGGCCAGTATCTGGTTGCGCAGCACACTTATCACAAGCTCAATGGTTTTCATGCGCGCATGGGCGAGGGGGGTAGCGCCTACCGGCGCAAGGATTTTGCTTTTGCGGCCACCCAATTCACGCAAGCATTGCTGCTCGCGAAGGACGCACAGCAACGCGCCGATGCGCTATTCAATTTGGGCGATAGTTATTTCTATGCGGGCAATCGCATTGCGGCGGCGGATGCTTTCGACGGCGTGCTGCGGCTGCGCCCGAACGACCAACATGCCAAGGAAAATCTGGCACGAGTGCGCGGAACCTTGGTGCTGCGCAACGCGCCGGCGCCCTCCTCGGCGGGCATCCCCGGTCGGCGCGGGCGCGGTTTGGGTAAGGGCGAAGCAGATGAAACCACCCCGCTCGACATGGCCCCGAGCAAAGACGAAGCACGGCCGATGGTGGGCGCGGAAGCGATGGACGCCGAGGCCGCGCGCCGCCTGGGCCAATCCACGGCAGCCACACAACTCGATAGCGATGCCACGCGTAGCGCAGCGCTGAAGAAACTGGATCTACTCACCGACCAACGTGCCGCGACGCTGACGCAATCGATCAAACAAGATGCGACACGCGAGCCGCCACCAGGCATGCCGCCATGGTGAAATACGTGATCATCGCACTGCTGTTCACGCTGGCGAGTAACCCCGTGGCCGCCGCGCGGCTGAGCGCGACGTTGGACAAGCAAGCCGTTGTTTTCGGTGAGCCGATCCAATTGCGCGTCGTTGGCAACATCGATCTCGGCCCGCTCGATCTCGCCCCCCTGAACAACGATTTCGAGGTATTCAGCAGTGCCGTGTCCGGCGGGATGCAAAACGGCAAAGTACAATCGGTGCTGGATGCGACCTTGTATCCGCTACGCGCGGGAAAATTAACCCTGCCGGCCCTGACACTCGGCAACGCGCGCTCGCAGCCGCTGACGCTTGAAGTTCAGCCTGCCAAGGTTTCCCTGCGCGCCTGGGTCAGCCCCGAGACGCCCATGGCGCGCGAACCGGCAACGCTGCATTTGGAAATCCACGATGAAGGCGATCTGACTTGGAACGCGCCGACGCAACTCGACGCGCCCAACATCCATCTTCGCGCGCAAACCGAGACTACGCGTGAGGTTCAACAGGATGGGGTGGCGGTGCGGCTGCGTGAATACCGCTGGACGCTGCTGGCGTTGAAGAGCGGCAGCCAAAGTGTGACTTTCCCGATATTGGATACGTACAAATTTGGCCAGCGCTTGCGTTATCCGGTGACTGCCGTCACCTTCCGCGCCCTGCCCGCCCCGGCTTATTTGCCGATTTATTTGCCCATCGGCCGACCGGCGGTGCGCGCCGAGCCGCTGCCGAAAACTATTTTCCTGGGCCGCCCCGCGAGCCGGGTGCTGGACATCGACGCGCCGGGTTTGAGCGCGGAGGGCGCGCTCAAATCGCTGCAATTCGACCCGCCGCGCGGCATGCGCCTCTACACACCGAGCGTGACGCCCATCAAAATAGAGGGGCAAGATGGCTTGCGCGTGACGCTGAGCTTCGTTGCGGAAGAAACCGATGTATCGGCCTTCCCCGAAATCAAGCTGCCTTACTTCGACCCGAAAACGCAGCGCATCGAATCGCTGACGATTCCCGCCGCGCGGCTCACCGTGCGCGATCCGCTGCGCGAGAAAATCTTCGCTGCCGGATTCATCCTGGCGGCTGTGCTGTGCCTGAGTTGGCTGGGAGTGAAAGCCTGGCCGTGGCTAAAGCGGCTACGCGCCAAACGCGCCTGGCTGGCCCGGCTCGACGCAGCAAGCGATGCCGCTGCGCTGTATCGCGCGCTCACGCGTGATGCGCCCTGGCGCGCGAAAACGCTGCGACAAAGCGCCCGCAAATTGAGCGCAGCCACACAATTAATTCATTCTTTGGAACAGCTTCGATTTGGCGTGGACGCGCCGGAGATTTCATTTGCGGAACTAAAAAATGCTTGGCGAGAAGCAGGGATGCAGGCACCGATCAGCGCCTTTTAAACTTTGTGTAGCGCCGGCATCCTGCCGGCATGCAAGCAGGGATGCTTGCGCTACAAGCCCCTACCCGTCCCACTTTCTCCTACCGCCGATACTCAATCCAATAAATCAAAAACACAAACAGAAAAGCAAAAAACTCCAGCGCCGTGATCCAGATAATCAAGCGTGAAATGCGCCGGTTGCGCGGCGCCATGGTGAGCCAGAAAGTTTCACGCAATGGACGATAGAAGGGCAGCCAGTTCCAGCGCGCCAGACTGATCAGATGTTGACGAATCGCTACGCCCCAGGGGGTCAAGCTACGATCCGCTTCAGTTAAGCGCGCTTCTCGAGCCTCAGGTGTGTCATCCAGCTTTTCCTCGACCGCGTGATAGTAATCCTTGATTATTAGCTCGGCGCCTTGGCCACGGGCTTCGACCTTGATCTCAGTGGCGCGCTTCAAGCCTTCGCTGTAATTCAGCGTATAGCCCACGCCCGGTTTGAACTCAGTCACTGTGACGCCCAGTTCGCGCGCGACGCCGTTCATTTCGTTTAGATACTTGAGGTGAATGCGCCCGCCTTCCGACACGCTGCGCTGAGCGGATTGCCAGACATGAATCTCAAGATAGGGGTTGAGCCGAAACAAACGCTCGGCATCGGTGATGAACGCGAAGAGCTGCACCGGGGTGAGCGGGGTCTCGACGTTCACCCAAGCTGCGTCTTGGCTACTCACCACTGGCCACAACGTAGGGTACCGGCAAGCCACGTCCAAGCGTATCCAACTCCATGCGCGAACGCAGGCCGGATTCCTTTTTTGAACGCGGTGGCCCGATCACCACCAAATCCACCTTCTGATCACGTGCGGCGGCGACCAGGCAATCGGCCAGATCACCCACGCGCAGGATCGGCGTATAGGCAAGCCCGCGTTGCTTGCAATGCGCCTCGACGGCGGCGACCTGTTCGGCGGCATCTTTCTCCAGCATGCCCTCGACGTAGCTGCCGAAGGTGTCGCGGGTGGAGGCATTGTTGAGCCAATCGTCGCCCTGCATGCCGGCCCAGAGTTCTTCAGGCACTACCAGCAGATGCACAATGCGGCCCCCTTCTTCGCTGGAGATGATGTCGTAAGCGAGCGCCTCGGCGCGCTTTGCCCCGTCAGTGCCATGGTAGGCGAGCAGAATGGTGTTTGCGGTTAGCATGATCTCGATGATTTTGGTTTGATTATGAAAAATGAACCGCCCATTGGCGGTTCAAAGAATAAATACGATTTAGCTCGCACACAAAACAAACGGGGACCCCGTGATGAGGTCCCCGTCGTTGGTTGCGCTGATTAGCCGAAGAACATTAAACCGCTCATGGCGATCAGAAAAGCGAACAACAAGGCGGTTAAGTCTTCATTGCGGTCCCTCACGAAAATCGAGAGTTGGTGACCGCGATCGAACTTAGGGCCGCCTTTCGGCTCTCCACCCATGCTCATTTCTGCATTCTGGTCGTTTATTGCCATGATTTTTCTCCTTAAACGAATTCTTTAACAAACATGAGCACCACGACGAGCGAACCGACCGCTTTCAGGGTGCCGACGACAGAACCGATGATCAAGGGCTTGCCGCCTGCTTGCTTGATCGAGGCGACGGTGATCTGCATGCCCAAGCCAATCAAGCCAATCGAGAACAACCAAGCCAGCCAATCGCGGAAGTTCTTGATGATCTTCGAATCGTGCGTGGCTGCCTTGTTGGCATTCGCAATCGCACCTGCGGCAACCGCATCGAAGCCTTCGATCTTGGCCACGGATTTGAGCGTTTCGCCCTCCTCGCGCGTCATCACCTTGCGGTTAGCGATCAAATCCTGCATTGCCTTGGTTTCAGACGCATTGCGCGCCTTGGGCAACTCAGCCTCTAGCGCACGCACTTCCTTCGGCTTCAACAGTTTGTCTTCCTTCACTTCGGCGCTGCTGAAGTATTTGCCTTGGTAGTGGCCTGCCGGCGCGAACACGCCGGTGGAAGACAACGCGAACATGGCGATGAAGCCCAGCACGAACAGCGGGAACTTGGCAACCAGCACCTCAGCCAGATTGACCTTCACTGCGCTTTCCTCGTGCTTCACGAACCAAGCAGCGAGCCAGAGTACGATGATGGGCAGGAACAACACTCGGGTGATGTTGAAGATTTCCGCGACTTTCAGTGTCTCAATGCCGTGCGGGTCGAATGCCAGCGCGGCACCTGCCACTTGGGCTGAATTGAGAATACCGGTACCCGCCCATGCACCGAACTGCACCGGCCCCATGCCGAGCACATGACCCACGGTGGGGAAGATGAACATACAGCCCACGCCCCACAACAGAATCGTACCAATGGTGTAAGCGATTTCCCCGGCCTTGGCCTGAACCACGGGTGACGCGGCGACGGTAGCCGATACCCCGCACACGCCGAGGCCGGCTGACAACACGCCAGTCATGGTGTTGGGGCATTTCATGCGCCGCCCCATAAGCAGCACCAGCCAGACCGAACCCAGCACGAAAATGCCGATCATGACGACGGATAAGAAACCCAACTGCGCCAACTCCGCCGCGCTATACAGCGTGCCGAGCAGAATCACGCCCGTCTTCAAGAAAACACGCGCGGTGCGCACGCCATTGGCGGCCCAGGCAGGAATCCCTATCACGTTGACGATAACGATACCGGCGAGGATGCCCATCACGACATAGTTCAGATTGAATATCTTAGCGAAATCCCAGGAAAGAATACCGGCAGCCTGAACATCCTTGCCCCAGTTGGCGAACATCGGGTCGAGACCCCAGCGCACCACGAAGGCAATCAGCAGAATCAATGCCATGCCCGGCACCGTGGAAATGTAGTAGTCCAAGTTACCGGCCTTGGCTTTCCAGGTGAGGATAAACAGGCCAATCAGGACAAAAACACTGCCGAAGAAGTAACCGAACTTGGTTTGAAAGGCTTTCTCCTTATCAAACTTCGATGTCGGCTTTTTCAACTCGGGCGCGGGTTTTCCCTCAGTTTGCGCCTGCTCGTTGGCGAAGCGCAATTCCGCTTGGAACTTCTCATTAACTTTCGTATGGTCCGAATAGGCGCTTTTCTGCAGGGCAGATTGCAGGCCATCGATCGAACCGCTCGCATTGAGCCAGCCCCATAGGAACATCAAGATGCCGATGATTACCAGGGCAGGCGATTTTTTGGTGTAGATCATAGTTCTCCTCCACGATCTTAATTTTTGTTGTACTGCTGAACTCACCGTGTCACGGCGAATGCCCGAAAAGAACCAGGCCGCTTTTTAACGAGCAGCCTGATTTGATGCCTGTCTTACTCCATGGGGAGTTTGCGGGCTTTCCAGTCTGGCACGCCTTCGCGATACCAGTACACATGCTTGTAGCCGTTGGCAGCGAGCACTACCGCAGACTTGTAGGATTTCCAGCAGCTGCCGGCGTTGCAGAACACCACGATTTTGGCGTCTTTATTGGCCAGTTTGGACATGTCAAACTTGTCCATCTTCGAATCGAAGACCGGCTCTTTAGCGCTTTTCTCTGGATCGTAAGGCACGGAAATCGCGCCCTTGATGCTGCCTTCGCCGAATTCGGAAGCTTTACGCGTGTCGACAAGCGTGGCGCCGCCGGCTTGCAGTTCTTGAACTTTTTTGGCGTCTACCAGGGTGACGCCGTTCGGTGCTGCGGCAGGCGTATCAGCTGCGAGTGCGGAACCGGCTGCGAGGAAAAACAAAGAGGCGAACAGGGTGGTAACAAAATTGCGATGCTTCATGGACTTGCCCTCCAGAGTTATAGGTCTATTTAACAGCGTCCTTAATGCCAGGCTTGACGCCTTGGCCGCATGCGGCTCGCCTTGCGCAAGTTTTGGAATTGCGCTTCGGGAACGTGGATAGTTTTTTACCTGCCTAGCCAATACAAGTCAAGCGCTAAACATAACAGCAAAATTTATGGCCGGATAAAGCAGATTGCTGTATGAATTTAGCATAATACCTATATCCACATCAAAACAATAACCGCTTAAAAACAAATGATTATTTAATGAAAGTTAAGAAAATAATTATTTAACGATCTTCAAATGGCCGCCACGCGGCGGTTTGGCGGGGGGGGGTATTTCGGGGATGTCAGAGGAGGACTCGGCGGGGTGCACTTCGGCGCTGGCGGTAATCTCCTCGGTTGCTTGGAAGAACATGCCTTGACCATTTTCTTTGGCAAAGATACCAATCACGGCCACGATGGGAATCTCAAGTTCGCGCGACGAGCCGTTGAAGCGCGCCGAGAAGTTGATGAACTCGTTGCCGATCTTGAGATGCCGAGTCGCGGTGTAGCTGACGTTGAGCACGATCTGGCCGTCCTTAATAAACTCCACCGGCACTTTGGTCTGATCGTCCACCTGTACCGCAACATAAGGCGTAAAGCTCTGATCCACGCACCACTCGTAGATGGCGCGGATCAGATAGGGTTTGGTGGACGAGTCGTACATTGGACTATCGGCGCATCGCTTTTTCAGAAGCCGTCATCGCATCGATGAAGGCGGGGCGCGAGAATAAGCGTTCGGCGTATTTCAGCACCGGCGCGGCTTGTTTCGGCAACTGGATGCCGTAGTGGTCGAGACGCCACAACAGTGGCGCGATCGCCACGTCGAGCATGGAATACTCGTCACCCAACATGTATTTCTGCTTTTGGAATACCGGCGCAATCAGGGTGAGGTGATCGCGAATCACGATGCGCGCTTTGTCCGCCTCGCGCTTGCCCGCCGTTTCCAAGGTATCGATGTGGCAGAACAATTCCTTTTCGAAGCGGTGCAAGAATAAGCGCGCGCGGCCGCGCATCACCGGGTCGGCGGGCATCAACTGCGGATGCGGAAAACGCTCGTCGATGTATTCGTTGATGATGTTGGCTTCATGCAGAATCAAATCGCGCTCCACCAGCACCGGCACGCGGTTGTAGGGATTCATCACCGCGATGTCTTCCGGCATTTTCTCTACATCCACGTCGATGACTTGGAAGTCCATGCCTTTTTCAAACAGCACAATGCGGCAGCGTTGGCTAAAGGGGCATACCGTGCCGGAATACAAAGTCATCATGGTGTTTTCTCGTTTCGTTAAATCAGAAAATTTAGCCCCGTTACCCTCTCTCCTAGCTCTCTCCCGCAAACGGGAGAGAGGGACGCGGACTCGCTTCGCGAGTTTCACATACGTGGCCTTAAATCAATCGGGGCGGGATTTCCCGCCCCGGCCTTCACCCAATTGGGGCACCCTTTCTGGCTAGATCAATGGATGTCTTTCCAAAACTCTTTCTTCAAGAAATAGGCCAATACAGTCAGGCCCACGAGGAAAAAGATCACGAAAATACCGGTGATTTTGCGTTGGGTTTGCGCGGGCTCGCCCATGTACACCAAGTAATTGACCAGGTCTTTTACCATCGAGTCGTATTCGGCCGTCGTCATCTTGCCGGGACGGGTAGTTTCGAACTGGTCGAATATCTGTTTCGTGTTGCCATCGTGGTCCTTCGCGGTGCGGAAATGCGCCACGCGCTCACCCTGCTGCTCCCACAAGGCATGTGGCATACCAACGTTAGAGAAGACCAGATTATTCCAGCCGGTTGGGCGCGACGGGTCGCGATAGAACGTGCGCAGATAGGTGTAGAGCCAACTCGGCCCCTGTTCCTTAGCACGTGCAATCACCGTCAGATCGGGTGGCGCCACGCCAAACCAGGCTTCCGCATCGGTGCGGCGTAACGCAGCCGTCATCGTTTCCACGGGCTTTTCGCCGGTAACCATCAGGTTGTCCACGATCTGTTTTTCGGTGAGCCCTAAGTCTTGCAAACGCGAATAGCGCATGTAGCTAGCACTATGGCAATTCACGCAATAATTCACAAATACGCGTGCGCCGCGTTGTAGCGAAAGTTTGTCTTCGACGTTGGGTTTGAATTCATCCAGCTTGAGACCACCACTGCTGGCAAAAGCCACTGCCGGCAAGGACAACAGCGCGGCAAAAATTAGTTTCTTGATCATGCTGTCACTCTCTCCGGTTCCGGTTTGGTCTTATCCATGCGTGTGTACCAAGGCATGAGGATGAAGAACAAGAAATAGATCACGCTGCAAACTTGCGCCACCAGCGTGCGTTCCGTCGTGGTGGACAAGGTGCCGAGATAGCTCAAGATCAAGAAGCTCGCGATGAATAGCGTCAGCGCCCATTTGTAAATCGGACCACGATAGCGGATGGATTTGACCGGCGATTTATCCAGCCAGGGCAACAAGAACAATACGACAATCGCCATGCCCATTGCGATCACGCCTGGGAACTGCGAATCAAACATCGGTGGTACCGCGCGCAGGATCGAGTAGAACGCGGTGAAGTACCACAGCGGTGCGATATGCTCCGGCGTCTTGAATGGATCGGCTGGCACGAAGTTATTGGCTTCGAGGAAGTAGCCGCCCATCTCCGGCGTGAAGAACATAATCACCGAGAACACGATCAGGAACACCGACACCCCCACGATATCTTTCACGGTGTAATACGGGTGAAACGGGATGCCGTCGAGCGGGATATGCGTTTCTGGATCTTTTTTCTTTTTGATCTCGATGCCATCCGGGTTGTTGGAACCGACCTCGTGCAGCGCAACCAGGTGCATCACCACCAAGCCCAGCAGCACCAGCGGCACCGCCGCCACATGGAAGGCGAAGAAACGACTCAGCGTAGCGTCCGAGATCACATAGTCACCGCGAATCCAAATGCCGATTTCCTCGCCCACGAACGGAATCGCCGTGAACAAGTTCACGATCACCTGTGCGCCCCAGAACGACATTTGGCCCCAGGGCAGCAGGTAACCCATAAAGGCTTCCGCCATCAACGCGACATAAATGAAACAGCCGAAGATCCAGATCAGTTCGCGCGGCTTTTGATACGAACCATAAATCAAGCCGCGGAACATATGCAGATACACCACGACAAAGAACATCGATGCACCGGTGGCGTGCAGGTAGCGAATGAGCCAACCCCAATTCACGTCGCGCATGATGTACTCGACCGAAGCAAATGCGACGGGCACACCGGCGGCGTTGAGCGAGGCATCCGGTTTGTAGTGCATGGTCAGGAAAATGCCGGTGACGAGTTGCAGTACCAGCACTAAAAGCGCCAATGACCCGAAGAAGTACCAGAAGTTAAAGTTCTTCGGCGCATAGTATTCGGACAGATGCTGTTTCCAAGTCGCGGTGAGCGGAAAGCGATCATCGACCCAACCCAGTAGTTGTTTTAGCATTCCCATGGTTAAGCTCCCTTGCTTTCTTCGCCGATCAATATGCGCGTCTCGGACAGGAAGGTGTAAGGAGGCACCGGCAAGTTAATGGGTGCGGGCGAGGTTTTATAGACGCGTCCTGCCAGATCGAAACGCGAACCATGGCAAGGGCAGTAAAAGCCGCCTTGCCAATCGGGACCGGTTTCAGCATCCGACAACGCTTTCAGTTTGTCACTCGGAGAGCAGCCCAAATGGGTACATAGGCCAACTAACACCAGAATTTCCGGTCGCTTTTTGGTCGCACGAAACACGTTCTTCGCGTAGCCCGGTTGCTTGGAGGAATTGGAATCGGGGTCGATCAGCTTATCTTTTACCTTCGCCAAGCCATCCAGCATTTCCTTGGTGCGGTACACCACCCACACTGGCTGACCGCGCCATTTAAAAACCACCTTGGCGCCTGGTTCCAGCGTACTGATATCTACTTCGACCGGCGCGCCTAGGCCTTTGGCCTTATCGCTCGGCGACATGCTGGCGATAAACGGCCAGGCCGCCGCCGCCATACCTGCTCCGCCAAGCGCCGATGTCGCAAGAATCAGGTTGCGCCGGGTGCGGTTGACTTCATTGTTGCTCATAACCCCATCCCTATTATTTGATTGGTGAAAAGGACACTGAAGAACACAAAAGATCTATTTTACCTAAAAACACTAGGTGATTTAAAGCCCTAGTCTGAATTAGTGCTGGTAACTATCAGACAGGATTGGAAATTTCTTTATATTCGTGGGTTAACCCGAACTGCGCCGCCAAATGCTCCCCCAAGGCTTGGATGCCATAACGCTCGGTGGCATGGTGGCCAGCGGCAATGAACGCGATTCCGGATTCCAGCGCATAGTGAGTGCTCTGTTCTGAAGCTTCCCCGGTTAAGTAAGCGTCCACTCCTAACGTACTGGCGGCCTCAAAATAACCCTGAGCACCGCCGCTGCACCAGGCGATACGCTTAATCGTTCGCCCAGCATCACCGATAGCGAGCGGCGAGCGGCCCAGCCGCTCGCCGATACGCTTTTCCAGATCCGCCAAGGTAGCGGGCATAGTCAAGCTGCCATGAGCGACCAAATTCTGCTCGCCGGCCCAACCTTCGAGTACGAAACCCAAACGCTTACCCAGTTGTGCATTGTTGCCAAGCTCGGGGTGCGCATCGAGCGGCAAATGAAAACCAAACAGAGAGATGTCATGTTCGAGCAGTAATTTGATGCGCGCCTGTTTCACCCCAACAATGCGCGCATCTTCACTTTTCCAGAAATACCCGTGGTGCACTAAGATCGCATCTGCGTCCGCCGCTATCGCCAGCTTGATCAATGCTAAGCTCGCCGTCACGCCGGTAACGATTTTATTTACCTCAGCCCGGCCCTCGATTTGCAAGCCGTTCGGGCAGTAATCGCGGAAGCGCTCAGTGTCGAGAAGCGCGCGGGTATAATGCTCCAACTCTGTTAACCGCATGAATTCGCTGCCCTTGATATGAAAAAGCTTTGGTTGATGTTCGCACAGTTTGTCACACTGTTTGTGGCCGCGCTGTTGGTCGCCTCGGTGTTCAAGCCGGAGTGGCTACAGTTTCGCGCGCCACAAGCGCCGGTGGTGGTCACCCAGCGGGCACCGGAACCCGGTGGTAAAACGCCCGCCGCATCCTACCGCGCAGCCGCGAAAAAGGCCATGCCGGCGGTGGTAAACATATACACCAGCAAGCAAGTGCGCGCGCCCAGCCATCCTTTCGCGGACGACCCGGTGTTCCGGCGCTTCTTTGGCAATCAGTTGCCGAACCAGACGCAGCGCATATCGAGCTTGGGCTCGGGGGTGATCGTCAGCAGCGAGGGCTACATCCTCACCAATCATCATGTGGTGGCAGCGGCGGATGAAATCGAAGTCGCGCTGGCGGATGGGCGCACCGCGCCGGCCAAGATTGTCGGCTCCGATCCCGAAACCGACTTGGCGGTGATCCGCATCAATTTAAAAAACCTGCCCAGCATCACCTTCGGCAACGCCGACCAAGTGGAAGTGGGCGACGTGGTACTCGCCATCGGCAACCCCTTCGGGGTCGGGCAAACCGTTACCATGGGTATCGTCAGCGCCCTGGGCCGCTCGCATCTGGGCATTAATACCTTTGAGAATTTCATCCAGACCGATGCGCCGATCAATCCGGGCAACTCCGGTGGAGCGCTGGTTGATACCCAAGGCAACCTGGTCGGCATCAACAGCGCGATCTTCTCTAAAAGCGGCGGCTCGCAAGGTATCGGGTTCGCCATTCCGGAGAGTCTGGTCAAACAAGTGATGGGGCAAATCATCCAGCAGGGCAGCGTAACGCGTGGTTGGCTCGGCGTCTCGATGCGCGACATGAATCCTGAAACCGCACAGGCGTTCAATCTGCCCAATATCGACGGCACCTTGGTCATCGGCGTGCTGCGCAACGGCCCCGCTGATCGTGCGGCGATCCAACCCGGCGACATTATTGTTGGCATCAATGGCAAAGCGCTGCCCAACTCAGCGGCGGCCTTGGCCTACATCGCAAGTTTAGCGCCCGGCGCCCAGGCGCAGGTGTCGGTGGTGCGCAAAAACAAGGAAGCTAAAGTAGCGGTCACCATCGCCAAGCGCCCACCCCAGACACGCGACGCGGAGGAAGCGCCATGACCCGCCGCGCGCGCGGCTTCTCGCTGATCGAGATGGCCTTCGTGCTGATTATTGTTACGCTGCTATTGGGCGGCTTGCTGGTGCCATTTGCAACGCAAGTGGAGCAGAAACGGATTGCGGAGACGAATAAAGCGTTGGAGGAAATAAAAGAAGCCTTGATTGGCTACGCGCTAAGTCATACTTCCACGCCTGCAGCGCCAGGCTCTCCTCCTCAACCGTTTTTGCCCTGTCCCAACACGAATGGCGATGGCCTTGAGGGTGCCCGCGGCGGCGGCGGCGATTGCCTAGTATCGGAAGGAAACCTGCCTTGGGCCACCTTGGGCACGACACCCATAGATGCCTGGGGCAACCGTTTTCGCTATCGCGTGACGAATATTTTTTCAAACAACGTCACCGGTTTCGATCTTAACGACCCGGGAACGCTCACTATCTGCGGCAGCACACCGACAGCGGGCCTGCCCCTTACTTGCCCCGTTAACCAGTCAATTGCGAGCGGCGTTCCAGCCGTGGTCCTATCTTCAGGCAAGAATGGTTTGGGGGGAATCAGTGCCAATACTGGCGTTGCAAATCCCCCCCCCGTTAGCAATGACGAAATCGAGAACACGGACGCTGGAATAAATAGCAATTTCTTCGTCTCTCGAATCATCACCGGGCCGGGCGCCCCCATCGGCGAATTCGACGACCAAGTCATCTGGCTTTCCCCCAACGTTCTCTTCAACCGCATGGTTGCAGCAGGCCGCCTGCCTTAAGCCGCATCACCCTGCT
>JADMJT010000108.1:0-3788 GCA_018781585.1 Burkholderiales bacterium | reverse complement strand
CTCTTCAACCGCATGGTTGCAGCAGGCCGCCTGCCTTAAGCCGCATCACCCTGCTTCTCCCGCGCCACACTCAACTCAAAGCACACCCGGCCCGCTTCATTGTTTGCGACACGCAGCCGATACCCCAACTGCTCCGCTTGGCGCGCGGCTTGGTACAAGCCGATGCCCAGGCCGGATTTCGAGGCCACCGGCGCGTCGAATAACTTTGCGGCCACCTCTGTACGCATCGGGCTGCCGCTGTCTTCCACTTGCAGCACGCCACCGTGTTCCGGCGTGAAAGTGGCGCGAATCACCACGCCCATCTCGGCTCCGCGTTTCTTAATCGCGTTTTGCACTAGGTTGTCTGCCACGCTATCGAATAGCTCCGCCGGCACTTGGCAAGCGTTAAGTTCACCCTCGAGTTTGAAGGAGACGCCATGCGGTTCATAGCGTGTGCGTAAATCCCGCCACCAATCCGTCGCCAGAATTTCCTCGCGCCCCACCCTATGCGGCGCTTTGAGTTTTTTCAAGGTTTGGTCCAAGCGCCGCGTAATCAGCGGCAGTTGGCGTTGAATCAGCATTTGCAGCGCTGCTGCTTGATCCGCCTCGCTGGTCTCGGCGGCAGAGCACAGCGCGGTCAGCGATTGCAGCATGTTTTTTATATCATGCGTGAGCCTTGCGCCGGTTTCGTGAATCGCTTGCACATAAGCATTCTGCCGCTGCAATTGTTCGCGCAGCTTGGCTTCGTAAAAAAACTCCAGCAACTCGGTCAGCAGCCGCACATGGACTACCAGCGAGGGCGATACGCCGCCGCGCGTGTACAACTCCAACATCAAGCGATGCGCTTTGATCTCAATCCGATGTTTTGTCACCACACCGAATTCGCCCGTCTCATCCAGGGTGCGCCACACGCCGCCCGCTACCCAAGGCAGACGATTAATTTCATCCAAGGCCTTAGTCAAAAATACCTGCGGCTCGCGCTCGGTTTCAGCCAAATGCGCCAGATTTTGTATCCATTGCTCGAACGGCAAGCCGACGCTCAACAGATAGCGCGACAGCAATTGGCCAAAACCCGCGAAGCCGGCGCGCGGCTTCCACAGCCACGCCAGGACCAGCAACATCAAGGCCAAACCCACCAAGGTAAGCGCTACGGAGAATAGGTAATCGCCCTTGGTCACCAGCTTCAAAGCGAAGCTGCCCAGCACCAACACCATCACCAACAGGAACAACATCACGCTATAAATGAAATCGACCACATGGGTGGAAGCGGTAATGCGCTCTTGCGGTATAAACAACAACAACACAGGCAGCGTGAGCCAAACATAGCGTATTGAAAACACCAGTCCCGCATTCTCTTGATAATCCGGGAACAACTGCGGCACCACCCAACCGAGCAGGATGCCCAGCAGATAAGTCAGCGCGAGCAAGCCGCCCCAATGCTGAAGCTTAGAGTCTGCGCCGAACGCTCTACCGCCGATCAGTCCGATCAACACGCCCAGCCACACTGCAGCGAGCCACCAATTCGCGACGAAACCGAGCATGAGTCCAACACCGATGATCAACAATGCAGAGAGGGTGGAAATCTCCCGCTCGGCGCGCCACACCGGCTGCCACATCAAGAAAAAGCCGAAATGGGCCAACATCAGCGCACGCGCCCACCACGTCTCGATGTCCCAGGCCAAAGCCGCGTGCAGCGTAATGAGCATCAAGCCCATCCACCAATGCGGCCGGCTCGTCGCCCAATTGCTCACGCTCGCGCGTTGAATTTCGGTCATATGCGTATCATTCTCGGCAGGTATTAAACTCGATTAAACCACGAGGCACACGGGGAGCACGGGGAATTCAAGCGGGCTCTCCCCGTGCTCCCCGTGTCCTCCGTGGTTATATTTTTAAATATTTTTGCTACTATCGCCCCACCATGCGCAAAATCCTTGCCATTGCCCGTTTCACTTTACTCGAAGCCGCACGTAGCCGGCTGGCGTGGCTGGTGCTCGGCACGATCTGCGTGTTCAGTGCAGCGAGCTTCCTGGTGCGCGAACTGGCGATCACCGACAGTCTGCGCTTGCAAACCGCCTTCTTGGCAACGAGCTTGCGCGCGACAAGCTTCTTCCTCATCGCGGCGTTCATTATCGGCACCCTGCAGCGAGAGTTCAACGACAAAGGTCCTGCGCTATTGCTCGCACTCGATCTGCCGCGCGGTCATTATGTACTCGGCAAGATCTTGGGTATGGCCGGCGTGGCAAGCCTGATCGGCCTTGCCTGCGCCCTGCCGCTGGTGCTACTCGCTCCGGGTGCTGCTTGGCTCACATGGACCGCATCGCTGCTGCTGGAAGCCTGGATCATCGCGGCGGTGAGCGTATTCTGCGGCATCAGCTTGCGCGGCGTCGCCGCCGGCTTGGCGTTGACCATTGGTTTTTATCTACTCGCGAAGAGCCTCGCCACCTTGCAGCTTATCAGCCACGCGAGCCTGGAGGCGGCATCGGTCTCGCATCGCTACATGACCCAAATACTGGATACCCTGGCGCTGTTGCTGCCGCGCTTGGATGAATTCGCACAAACAAGTTGGTTAGTGGATGGCATGACCGGCGCGCTCGGCCCGCTGGTGCTGCAAGCGTTGATTTTCAGTGCACTCGTCACGGCGGCGGCGATGTTCGATATGTATCGCAAGAATCTTTAAACCCTTTTTAACCACGAATGAACACGAATAGACACGAATTAACTCAAATATCGATTTGTGATGCATCCCCTTTGGTAGATGCGCAACTACGGTGTAATTCCAGCAGTCATTCGTGTTCATTCGTGTTCATTCGTGTTCATTCGTACCCCGGAGGGTAGGCTGCGCGCTGGTTTCAATCCGTTTTTTTATCAAACGTGACCGAACGCTCACTCCAAGCCGTACCGCGCACCGTGCTGATCATCGGCATACTCCTGCTCGCGCTGCAAATCGGCCTGCGTGCCATGCAGCCACCGCCCACAGCGCGTGCAGAAAATTTACCACCACCGCCTACCCCTACGGCGGCGCGGCTCGCCAGTCTAGGGGAACCGATTACGCTGGCTGGTCTGATGGCGCTGCGCTTACAGGCTTTCGATAACCAGCCGGGCATCAGCATCCCCTTTGCAGCGCTCGATTATGCAAAGCTCACGGGCTGGCTCGAGCGCATCCTCGACTTGGATCAGCGTTCGAATTATCCGCTGCTGATGGCGAGCCATCTCTACGCCCAAGTGCCCGACCCGGCCCGCCAACGCCTGATGCTCGACTTTACCTATCAGCAATTTTTACGTGACCCCGAGCGGCGCTGGCGCTACCTCGCACATGCCGCGCTTATCGCCAAGCACCGGCTACACGACCTGCCGCTGGCGCTTAGGTTTGCCCGCGCCATCCAGGACAAGGCAGGCAACACAGCCCAGCATTGGGCGAGCCAAATGCCCATTTTTATTTTGGAAGACCTGGGGGAGCTGGAAGCGGCCAAAATCGAGCTCGGCGCACTGCTCGCCAGCAACAGCATCAGTGACCCGCAGGAAAAGCGATTTCTGACCCAGCGCTATGCGGAGCTGGAAGCCAGGCTGATGAAAACCCGTCAGGGTCGTTGATAATTCGCCTATCGTGCACTCATATTCACTTTGCATAATAAGTAACTTATTGTTTTAAAAAGTAATATTAGAGCGACCCATATCGACAAAATTGGCACTATTTTTGCATTTGCCTAGGCATCCTTATAACCCCTAAAAAAAGAGGGTCGTGAAATGCGGAAACATCAGCAAGGTTTTACCCTGATCGAAATCGCGATTGTGCTCGTGATCATCGGGCT
>JADMJT010000111.1 GCA_018781585.1 Burkholderiales bacterium | reverse complement strand
CCAATATTTTTCGTAGGCCACCTTGCCCCAATGCAGCAGGCGTCCGGCTTGTCTTAGCTTCATGCTGGGCGCGGGCTCGGCGTAAAAATTGCCGCTGCCGAAACCGGCCCGGCCGTCGCCGGCCTCGATGAAGCACGCGCCCTCGCCCTGGAACTGCGTCATCGCTCCGGCGCCGGTGATTTCGGCGGCGAGGTTGTGCGCGACCACTTCGGCCTGTCCGTGCGCCAACACGCCGGCCTTGGGCAGCGGCTTGCCGATGGCGAGCGGGATGCCGGTCACATCGCCGATGGCGTACACGCCGGGGAAAGGCGTGGCGAGCGTGGCGCGATCAACCTTGACCCAGCCGCTGTCGCCGCACAGCCCCGCCGCGCGCACCACCTCCGGCGCACGATGCGGCGGCACATAAACCAAAAGATCGAAATCGGCGCTGGCGCCGTTCTCGAAAAGAATGCGGCGCGCTTCGGGATCCACCGACGCGACTTTTTGCTGCGGGTGATAGCCGATGCCTTTTTGCTCGACCATGGCGCGCACTTGCGCCGAGGCCTCGGCGCCCGCCACCGGCATCGGCCCCGGCTCGGGCGAGTAGAGATCGATCTGCACCTGGTTGCGCAAGCCGCGCCGGCGATAGTCCCATTCCAGCAACATGGCCGCCTCGTAGGGCGCGGCCGGGCACTTGAACGGCATCGCACTCACCAGCAGCGCAATGCGGCCTTGCGTCAACGTCAGGCGCGCGTCGCGAATCGCTTCCGCGCCCGCCAGGCTGTAAAGATTATGTCCGGCCTGGGCCAAGCCCGGCACCGCATCCGGCGCCAGCTCCGCGCCCAGGGCGATGATCAGGTAATCCGCGGACAATTCTTTTCCATCCACGGTCACCGTGCGTAGCAGCGGGTCGATGCGCTCCACCCGGCCTTGCACCAGTTCAATGCCCCGTTGCGCGAGCGCGGTATAAGGCCGGGAAATTTGCTCGGGTGCGCGCAGCCCGAGCATCAGCCACAGCAAGGAAGGTTGAAACAAATGCGTGGAGGCTTGCTCCACCAGCACGATGCGGTGCTCGCGCGGTAGTGCGCGCCGCAACTTGCTGGCGGCGACGATGCCACCGATGCCGCCGCCGAGAATTAATAGCGTTTTACCCTGTGCCATGATTTGTCTCCGAGGTTCGACGAGACTACAAACCCACCATGGTGGCCGCTTTATCCCACTCGCGCACGATCTGGAGCAGTTGCCCCGCGTTGGCCGCCTCCGGATCGTATGCCACGGTCAGCTCATGGAGATGCGCGGGGCTAAAGTGAGCCGAGACCACCCCCTTGCTCCCGCTCAACGCTTCCTCGATTTTTGTGCGTTGCTCGGTGGTCAACGTCGGATGCACATGAATTAGAAAATCTGCGATGTCCATAGCGATCTCCTTTGCCGGTTTAGCGGCCAAACTGTTGAAGGCGCGACTCACAGCGACTGAGATCGCGTGTTTTCTGTTCGAACGCCGCGCGCTCAATCTCGCCGCGTGCGTAGCATTCCTTCAGAATCTGTAATGTACGCTTCTGCGCTGGCGTGTCTTGACTACTTGCTTTACCCGCCAGCCATCAAACCTAAAAAGTTAGCACCCGGTCAGACTCGCGAGTGAGACGATATAGATCTTGCATGGTGGAAAAGGCGCATACGTTGCCTGCCTCGGCATTGCGCAGTTTGAGGCAGGTGCCGCAGGCGTCGATTTTGCCGCCGCGATCGGCCAGTTCCCACATCACCTGCGTCACGGCGAAATGTTCCGTGTCCAAGGACTCGCATTCGACACCTTTGCCGAGCAGGAACACATTGACCGCGTCGCCCTGCCCGAGCGCAAAGCTACCCACGCGGAATGCGTTCCATACGGTTTCCGGATCGTTCGAGCTGATGACGATGCCTAGTTTCATCTTAGACCCTCCTCTTGGGCATTTTGCCAGGCCCCGGACAAAATCACGAAAGTCATGCGGCCGAGCGCCATGCCCAGCGTGGCGCCCGGATCGGGATCGCCGACCCGAAAGCGCATGCCCGCAGCTTCGCCGATGACGTAGGGTGCGCCGTTGGGCAGCACGCCGGTTTCGGTGATGCCCACGTGTGTCGAGGAGAGAAAATCAATGGTATGTCCCATGGTCTGGGCGCTTTCCGCATACGCCCGCCGCAGTTCGGTGATGTCGTCGCGGCTGACTTCGCATTCCGCGCATACTTTGATGTGCAGCGCAGGGAGCGATGCCCGGAGCGTTTGCGTTTCGCAACGCGCGGGTTGCGGCGCTGGGGAACCCGGCATGGCTGCGAGCGCCAGCGGCAGCAGCATAGCGGCGAATGCGATGGGCGTGGCGATCATGCGAGGGAGTGCCATGGCTATTCCTTATCGGTGTCAGTTGCTCAATACCGGTTGGACGATGTCGGCCGGGTTAAGCCGGGGATGGGTTTCTTCGCCGAACAGCCATACGATGAGTCCGGAGGCGAACATCGCGATGGAGACGAACCAGAAACCGGAAGTCAGGTTGCCGGTCAGGTGAGCCACCCCGCCCAGCAGCAGCGCGCCGATGCCATAGCCGGTATCGCGCCAGAAGCGGTAGATGCCGATGGCCGAGCCGCGCCAGTTGGGGTGAGCGATGTCCGCCACCGCCGCAGAGAGATTGGGATAGAGCAGCGCCATGCCGAAGCCGGTCACCGCCGCCGAGGCCACCCACCAAGCCACCTGATCGCCCAGCAGCATCATGCCGACGCCGGCGCCGCACAGCCACATGCCCCAGACGATGGGTTTCTGGCGGCCGATGCGGTCGGATAATTTGCCGGTGAAAAACTGCGAGCCGCCCCAGACGAAGCCATACACGCCCACCACCCAGCCGATGTGAGCCAGGCTCAAGCCGCGCTGGTACAGATACACCGGATACACCACCCAGATCAGCGCATCGACGAACTTCTCCACCAGCCCGGCCTGGCTGATGGCGGCCATGCGCTTGTCGCGCCAGGACATGAGGGTGAATACTTCCCAGGTCGAAGGCGTATCGGAAATATTTTGCGGGAAGCGCGGTTTGGGGCCGGTGGATTTACCGGCGGCGTGGCGCGCGCCCTCGGCCTTGGCCCAGGGCAGGGTTTCCTTCACCCACAGCGCGGTCAGCACCAGCGCGCCCGTGATCACCGTCGCGCCGAACACGAACAGCCCCATGCGCGGGCCGAGTGCGGTGGCTAGGTAGCCGGTGATGATGCCGGCGATGGCCACGCCCACGTAGCCGGCGAATTCGTTGAGGCCGATGGTGAGGCCGCGCTGGTCGGCGCGGGTGAGGTCGAGCTTGGAGGTCTGCGTCATGGACCAAGTGAAGCCCTGGTTCATGCCGAGGAGCACGGTCGCCGCCACGATCCAGTTCCAGCTCGGCGCGTACAGGATCATGAACGGAATCGGGATCGCCGAAGCCCAGCCCAAGAGCAGCACGGTCTTGCGCCCCATGCGTTCGGACAAGCGACCGGCGACGAAATTGAGTGCGCCCTTGACGAAGCCGAAGGCGACCACGAACGCCATGAGCAGCCCAAACGAACCCTTGGGCACGCCGAATTCGGTTTCGGCCAGCGCCGGAATCACGGTGCGCATCATGCCCAGCGTCAACCCCACCAGGAACACCTGGAACAACTGGTGCAGGAACTGGTTCAGGTTGTCGCGGATGCCGTGCAGGTATTCGTGCTCGGCGTGGGTGAGAGAAGCGTTCATGGTTCAGGCCGCGATGTTTGCGGCAACCATCTTGTTCATCTCGGCCGGGCGCGGCGGAATCTCGCTGGTGAGGTAATTCACGAACGCTTCTTTGTCGGTGATATGCAGACCGGGATTGAAGCGCTTCTCGAAGCCGATGGTGGAAGACGGCTTGCCGGAAATGCCCGCGCCGCACACGCTGCCTGCTTGGTGGCCGGGGAAAATCTCGGTTTCATCCGGCAAGCTCAGCAGCTTGGCGTGCAGGCTGTCGAACAGCATGCCGGCCATGGCTTTCTCGCGTCCCGCCAGATCGGGGCGCCCCACGCTGCCGACGAACAGCGTGTCGCCGGTGATGACGAACCAGGGTTGTTCGCTGCGGCGCTTGTCGGCCACCAGCAGGCAGAGGCTGTCCATCGTATGGCCCGGCGTGTGCACCACCTTGATGGACACGTTGCCCGCCTCGATCACATCGTTGTCGTGCAGCGCATGGAAGGGAAATTTCACCGCGCCCTGATCGCTTTCGTGCAGGCAATAATCCGCGCCGGCCAGTTTGGCCAGCACGCGTCCGCCGGAATAATGGTCGGCGTGCACATGGGTGTCGATCACATGAGTGATTTTGACGTTCGCCTTTGCTGCTTCTTCGAGGAACCATTCCTCGTCGCCCGCCACCACGTCCACCGCCACCGCCTTACCCAGCGAGCCGCAGCCGAAAAAATAAGAAAGGGAAGATTCTTTGGTCGCAAGTTGCTTGAAAAACATGGTTACCTCCGTAGCGTCTCAAATTGGAAATAAATATTCTTAAATCAAGTAATCAAATGAACGCTTGAATAATGAGCCGGATTTTTGCCGATGTCAAGAATGAATCGAGGGGTGGGTGGGGTGGCGGCCGGAGCAGCGTCCAGGGCTTAACCGGCGGTTAAGCCCCTTTCTTAACCGGCAAGCGCGATGCCTGCCATTCCGGATAGCCTTCTTCCAGGCGGCGTGCGCGATAGCCTTTCTTGCGCAGTTGTTCCACCGCTTCCATGGCGAACAGGCAGTAAGGCCCGCGGCAATAGGCAACTATTTCCTGATTTTTGGGCAGCTTGGACAGCAGACGCGGCAGCTTGTCCACGGGGACGTTCAGGGCGCCTTCGATGTGACCGGCTTGAAACTCCTCCTCCGGGCGCACGTCGAGCACGATGGCTTTCCCGGCGCGAACCAGCTTCAGTAGCTCTTCGCGCTTCACCGGCGTCATGTCGTCGCGACGATCGAAATTGTCGCGCACGATTCGCTCGACTTCGGCAGATTGACGTTCAGCGACATGGCGGATACCCGCAAGCACCGCCGGAATTTGTTCGTCGCTCAAACGGTAGATGACTTGCAAGCCTTCCTTGCGCGAGACCACCAGCCCTGCGTCGCGCAGCGTTTGCAAATGGTGCGAGGTGTTCGCGGTCGACATGCCGGTCGCGTGCGCCAGCGCTTCCACGCCGCGCTCGCCCTGGGCCAGCGTTTCCATCAATTCCAGCCGGCCGGGGCTGGCCATCGCCTTGGCGACCCGGGCGAAATGTTCATACAGGCGTTTTTTGGGAGAGAGGGGGGTAGGCATGCCTCTATTCAAACAAATGTTTAAATAGTTTGCAAATCCGTTTTGTACTTTACCGCGAAGCTCGGACAAGTTAATGTAGTAATTTCTACTTATTGTTATATACACTACAATGGACTGGCTATTACTGATCATGAGCTTGCCCACACGCAACGCCACCGCGCGCATGCGTATCTGGCGTGCGCTGAAGCAGGCAGGCTGCGCTGCGCTGCGCGACGGCGTGTATCTGCTGCCGGCGGGCGCGGCGACGCAGCGCGCGTTCGAGGCACAGGCGCATGAAATTATGGTGGCGGGCGGCAGCGCGCATTTGCTGCCCTTGTCTATTAACGATGCCGCGCAGGACGCGCAGTTTCGCCGCCTTTTCGACCGCGCGGACGACTATGTGGAAGTAAAGCGGGTGTTGGATAGGCTGCGCGGCAAGCAGCAGCGCGGTGCGCCGGCAGTCTTGGCGCGCGAGTTGATGCAAGCGCGCAAGGCGTTCGAGGCAGTTGCCGCAAGTGATTATTTCCCTGGCGCCGTGCGCGAGCAATTGCAAGCCTTGCTGGATGAAATCGCACAGGGCATCGAGGCGCGCATGAACCCGCACGAGCCGCATGCGGCAAGCGGCAAAATCAAGTGTCTGGACGCGGCCGCCTATCAAGGCCGATTGTGGGCGACGCGCAAGGGACTATGGATCGACCGCATGGCGAGCGCGTGGCTGATTCAACGCTTCATCGACCGTGAGGCGCGATTCAAATGGTTAGCAAAACCGGCGGGTTGCCCCAAGCGCGCGCTCGGCTTCGATTTCGACGGCGCGGCCTTTACCCACGTCGGACAGCGCGTGACATTCGAGGTGCTCGGCGCGAGTTTCGGGCTGGAAGAAGATGACGCGTTAATGCGTATCGGCAGCATCGTGCATTACCTCGATGTGGGCGGCGTCATGCCGCCGGAAGCGGCGGGGTTGGAGGCGGTGCTAAAGGGCTTGCGTGAGTCGGCGAAAAACGATGATGCGCTGCTGGCGGCGGTGATGCCGGTGTTCGATGGGTTATACGTTGGATTTAAGGACGAAAAGCTTTAACCGTACAGACGCCGAGGCGCTGAGTTTTTTGGTTTTCCTCCGCGCCTCTGCGTCTCTGCGGTGAACGATTTTAAACTTGGTTAGGAGAGAAAAATGACAGAAGAAAAACTCGCACCCCCCGCGCCGGTAACCCTGGGCGAGGCCTTCAAATATTGGCTCAAGCTCGGCTTTATCAGCTTCGGCGGCCCCGCCGGGCAGATTTCCATGATGCATCAGGAGTTGGTGGAAAAACGCCGCTGGATTTCCGAGCATCGATATTTACATGCGCTCAATTACTGCATGCTGCTGCCGGGGCCGGAGGCGATTCAACTCGCGATTTATATTTCATGGCTGATGCACGGTGTGCGCGGCGCGATGGTGGCGGGCGTGCTGTTTTTTCTTCCGGCTTTTATCTTGCTCTCCGCGTTGGCGGGCGTTTATCTTGCTTGGGGTGAGGTGCCAGCGGTGCAGGGCATCTTCTACGGCATCAAACCGGCAGTGGTCGCCGTGGTGTTGTTCGCCGCCTGGCGCATCGGATCGCGCGCGCTGAAGAACGAAGTCTTGTGGGGCATGGCGGCACTGGCCTTCGTCGGCATTTTCTTCTTCGACATTGGTTTTCCGTGGATCGTGCTGGCGGCCGGCATCTTGGGCGCCCTTGGCGGCAAGTTCTGGCCTGCGAAATTTAAGGGCGGCGGCGGGCATGGCGCGAGCGACAAGGAATACGGCCCGGCGATTATCGACGACGACACGCCCACGCCTGCGCATGCACAGTTCTCCTGGTCTAAGCTCGGACTGACCATTGTTATCTTTGTCTTGATTTGGCTAGCCGCCATGTACGCTATCAGTGGCCAGCAGACGCTTACTGACATGGGCGAATTTTTTACCAAAGCCGCGTTCCTGACCATCGGCGGCGCTTATGCGGTGCTGCCCTATGTGTACCAAGGTGGCGTCGAGCAATATGGCTGGCTTACCGGCCCGCAGATGATGGATGGCCTGGCCCTGGGCGAAACCACGCCCGGTCCGCTGATCATGATCGTGACCTGGGTTGGCTATCTGGGTGGGGTGGCCAAAGGCGTGTTTAGTCATCCGATTGCCGCCGGCTTGGCCGGTGCGGCGGTGGCGACCTTCTTTACTTTCTTGCCCTCGTTTCTATTCATTCTCGCAGGTGGCCCGCTGATTGAATCCACGCGCAACGAAATAAAATTCACCGCGCCCCTGACCGGCATCACCGCGGCCGTGGTCGGCGTGATCATCAATCTCGCCGTGTTCTTTGCCTGGCATACTTTCTGGCCCAAGGGTATTGCGGCCGCGCCTTTTTCCGGCGGGTTCGAGTGGTTCCCAGTGCTGATCGCCATTGCCGCTTTCCTTGCTTTATGGAAATACAAGGTGGACATCATGAAGGTAATCGGCGTGTGCGCCTTGGTGGGCCTGGCGTCTGTCTTCATCAAGCCCTTGTTAGGCTAATCATTCGACCTTCATGGATACCGCTCCTAACTTGCGCACCCATTGGCGTGAAATCACCGGCGTGTTTCTCAAGCTCGGCGCCATGAGCTATGGCGGCCCGGCGATCATGGGCATGATGCAGGCCGAGCTGCAAGAAAAACGTGGCTGGTTATCGAAGGAAAATTTTGTCGAAGGCTTAGGGCTGGTGAATATGCTGCCCGGCCCGGGTGCTACGCAGTTAGGGATTTTTCTTGGGTTTACCCGCGGCGGCTGGTGGGGCGGCTTGCTCGCCGGGCTGTGTTTCGTATTGCCCGCCTTGCTCATCATGCTGGCCCTAACTTGGTTTTATGCAAGTTACGGCGCTTTGCCGTCGATGCGCGGTGTGTTCTACGGCTTAGCACCGGTGGTGGTAGGTATTTTCGCCGTGGCGGTGTGGCGTCTAGGCCATGCGGCGATTAAGGATGGCAAGCAAATCGGTCTCGCTTTGGCGACGGTCGGCGCCTTGGTGTTTACGCCCATCGACATCATTCCGTTGTTGCTGTTGGCGGGCGCCTTGGGCGTGGTGTTTTTCGGAGCCCGGCGCTGGGGTTGTGCCGCCGCATTGATCCTGATCGTGTGGTATGGCGCGCTACATGTTTCCGGTAGCTTGCCCCCCGTGACGCAAACCGCTGCAGCGGGCGCGGTCGATCTGAGTGAGATCGCCGCATTCTTTTTTAAAGTAGGCGCATTCACCTTCGGTGGCGGGCTAAGCGTACTCGCCTTTATGCAAGACCAAGTAGTGAACCAACTGCATTGGCTGACACAGCAGCAGTTTCTCGATGGGCTGGCCTTGGGCCAATTAACACCCGGCCCGGTCTTGATGGTGGCCGCTTTCGTTGGCTATCAAACGTCGGGCTTGAGCGGTGCGCTGGTCGGCGCTGGGGCGATTTTTCTGCCGTCGTTTTTATTGATGCTGAGTATCTTGCCGGTGTTTGAGCGCATCAAGCGCATCACCTGGATGAAAGCCGCGTTGAAAGGGATTAGTCCCGCCGTGATTGGCATGATTGCCGTAGCGATGTTGCAAATGTTGCCCCAGGCCGTGCCGGATGGGCTGGCCGGCGTGTTGTTGATTGCTACGATCGCGCTAATGTTTAGGTGGCGTAGTGGGCCTCTGCCCTTGATGTTGGCGGGCGGGGCGATGGGATGGTTGGTATCAATATAACTCTGGAGAGAAAAATGGAACGCACGATCAAACCGCAAGACCTGAAATCCAATTTGAATGCCGTTACGTTAATCGACGTGCGGCGCCAGTCCGATCTCGACGCCGACTCGTCGAAATTGCCCGGCGCGACCTGGCATGATCCGGAGCAGATCGAGACTTGGGCAGCGCAGTTGCCCAAGGATAAAGAAGTCGTGTTGTACTGCGTGCGCGGCGGTTCGGTCAGCAACGGCGTGTTGGATAATTTACGCAGCAAAGGCATCAATGCGCGCTTCATTGAAGGCGGCATCGTCGCCTGGAAAGAAGCGGGGGGCGAGTTAGTTGTGAAATGAGTGACGCGTGCACACCCAGATTGATCGCGCTTTATGGATAAAGCGTCCGCATTTGGCCAGTGCGAGGGTGCCAAGTTTTGCTTGGCGATGCCATAATGCCTTTTCTACATTAGCGGGTACGTTGTAGCGCCAATGCGATTTGCCATCCTTTCCGATATCCACAGCAACTTGGAGGCGCTAGAGGCCTGCTTGGCGCATGCATGTGCACAACAGGCCGAAATGTATGTTTTTCTCGGTGATCTGGTCGGTTATGGGGCGGATCCCGTGGCTTGCCTCGATCGGATTGAGACCCTGGCCCAGCAAGGCGCGCTGGTGGTGAAAGGAAATCATGACGAGGCGGCGCTCTCGGGCTTGTGCGAGGATATGGAATTTACCGCGCGCGAGGCCATTTATTGGACGCGCGCGCAGCTCGGACAAAAGCAGCGGGATTTTCTGCAAAGCTTGCCCTACGTGGTGAAAATCGCCGACACCTGCTATGTCCATGCCAGTGCGGATCACCCTGAACGCTGGACCTATATCACTGAGCCGAAGCTCGCGGCGAGCAGCATGAAGGCGGCGCAAACGAGGTTTACCTTCTCAGGCCACATCCACGACCCCACTTTGTTCTACACCACGCAGCGGGCGAATCCGGAGGTGTTCTATCCTACCCCGGGCGTGCCGATTAGCCTGTCTTCGCTTCGACAGTGGCTCGTGATCGTTGGTTCGGTTGGGCAACCGCGCGATGGTAACAATGCGGCCTGCTACGCCATCATGGACCGTCGTCAAGACCAGTTGACGTATTTCAGAGTGCCGTATGATCATGCGTCGGCAGCGAAGAAAATTTTGGCGGCTGGCTTACCCCCAAGCCTCGCGCAGCGCTTAGAGAAAGGTCATTAACATGGCACTCGACTTTAGCTTGGATCCAGGAAGTGAAATCGACGGTTTTCGGATCCTCGACCAAATTGGCGAGGGGGGGATGGCGACGATACACCGCGTTTCAAAGGAAGGTATCAAGCTCCCGATGGTGATGAAAGCGCCGAAACTGGCGTTCGGCAGCCACCCGGGTTTTTTTGTTGGCTTCGAGGTGGAGCAAATGGTTTTGGCCGCGCTCTCCGGCCCCCATGTTCCCTGGTTCATTGCAAAGGGCAAGCTGGAAACCAACCCCTACATCGTCATGGAGCATATCGAAGGGCCTTTGCTGCAAGATTATGTCGACCAGGCAGTGGCCATTCCCGAAATTGCACGCTTGGTGTCCGCCCTGGCCACGGCGGTGCACGATTTGCACCGGCAGAATGTGATACACCTCGACATCAAGCCCGGCAACGTGCTGTATCGAGCAAGCGGTGAGGCAGTATTGATTGATTTCGGGTTGGCGCGCCACAGCAGCTTGCCCGATTTGCTTGAGACGGCTTTCGATGAACTGGCCGGCTCCACGGCGTATCTCTCACCCGAGCAAGTACGGAAGGTGCGGAGCGATCCCAGGAGTGATATTTTCGCCATCGGGGTGATTCTGTATCAATTGTCGACAGGCCAACTCCCCTTTGGTGCGCCGACGACCAGTCGAGGCTGCCGGCAGCGGCTGTATTTGGATCCGATACCTCCCCGCTGCATCAAGCCCGATTTGCCTGAGTGGTTACAGGAAATCACGCTGCATTGTCTGGAAGCGCGCTCCGCTGATCGCTATTTGACTGCCGCTCAGGTGGCCTATGATCTCAACAATCCGCAACAAGTCACGATCACCGAACGCGGCACGCGCCTGAAGCGCGCGGGGTTCCTGACCGTGGCGCGCCGCTGGCTGGCTGGTTTTCGCCAAGAACCGGCGGCTTGCCCGCCGCCCGCCGCGCATATTTCTGGCGCGCCGCTCATTCTGGTGGCCTTGGATACGAAGAACATTGATGTGGCCTTATACCAAGCGGTGCGCGATGCGGTACGACGCGTGGTGGTGGGAGAAGCACAAAGCCGCATTACTTGTGCGACTGTGCTGGAATTCTCCATGCTGGCAGGGGGGGGTAGCAACCATGATATGGATACGGCCAACAACCAGTACACGCAATGTTTGATGGAATTGCGGCGTTGGGCAAGCCCACTCGCATTATCTGATGAGCGGGCGCGTTTCCTCGTGCTGGATTCAACCGACCCGGTAGACGCCTTAGTGGAGTATGCAAAGTTGAATCATGTGGATCACATCATCATGGGCGCGCGTGGCCGTTCTGCCATGCGCTGGTTGCTGGGCAACGTCGCGTACAAGGTTGCCACTCAGGCGCCCTGTAGCGTAACGGTGGTGCGGGTACCGACAGAATAAGCGTTTCAGTTAATGAGGGGTACGCGATGGTGAGATTTAACGCTGCTTTGATAAGCAGTGGGTGGCGCGCGGTGAGCGACAAATGAAGTGGGTGACGCGTGAGCGCCCCAAGATAGACCGCATCGCCTGTCCGTGGCTGATTGCGCGCTTTATCGATAAAGCACCGGAGTTTTTGTATGTCCCGTCCGATCAAGTGTTGGCAGTGGCGGCAGACACCGGCGCGGTCCCCTATGACGTCGCCGGGGTGGAGATGACGCATGTAGGCGAGTTGTGCAGCTTCGATGCGTTTTTAAAAAAATATAATCTCACCGATCCAGCACTGCAACACCTGGCCGAGATCGTGCGCGCAGCGGATACCGGCAAGCCCGAAGCGTCGCCGCAAGCGCATGGCTTGCTCGCGCTTTCCTTGGGGTTATCGAAAAATTTCAGCGACGACCACGACATGCTCGCGCAGGGCATGGTGATGTATGACGCACTATATAGCTGGTGCCAATCGTTGCAGCGCGAAACGCATGGTTGGCCACTGGGTAGAGAAAGTTGAACGGTTGGGGCTATTGCACCGCAGTTTGTGGCAGCAGCGCCTCGATTTTTTTCAGCGTATCGAATTCATCCCATTCAGTCGAACCCAGCAGTGAATAACGCAGCTTGCCCTCCGCATCCAGCACATAACTGGTGGGAAAGACGAAGACCTTCCACTCCTTGAGCGCCTTGCCGTCTTTGTCCATGAGGATGGTGAAATCAAGCTGGGTGTCTTTTATATCCTTCAGAAATTGGCGCACATCCGCTTCGGATTCCGCCATGTCCACCGCCAGGATGGTAAACGGCTTGTCCTTCATCGCTTGTTTCAAGCGCTGCATTGAGGGCATTTCGGCGCGGCAGGGCGGGCACCAGGTAGCCCAGAAATTAATGAGCACGACACGGCCTTTGTAGTCGGCCAAGGTATGCGGTTTGCCGTCTAAATCTTTCAGTGCGAGCGTGCCCGGTGCATCCCGTGGCGTGAGGGGTTTGAGTTCTTTGGCGTTGGCTGCGCTGGCACTAAGCGCGAGTGAGAGCAATACGGCACTAGCCCATTTCATGACGATTTCCTTTTTGAGGCAGGCAAGTTCTTGATAGCGTCCTGGATTAGGAGGTCGAGTCGGTCTGCAAGTTCCTTTTCGCGCGGGAGTGCATCTTCGCGCAAATAAAACCGGTCGCGCATACCAGGTAGATTTTTAATGACGACACAACTGCCACCCTGCGCCAATTGTTGTTTGAGGGTGTCGAGTTGCCAATGCCAAGGCGATTTGTCACCTTGTAGAATGACGATCGGTAAACGGGTTTGTCTGGTGATGGGTAGATAGGTTGCGTCTTCGCCCGCGTCGGGGCTGCGGGCGAGCAAATTGGGGAACAGTAATACCGCGCCTGCGATGCGCCTCGTGCGATGTTGTGCCTGCCACAGTTGCGCGCCACTCAGCGTGAGCGCCGCACCACGCCCGCTGCTAACCAGAAAAATATTCCGATGCTGTTTGGATGCGGTTTGAATCAAGCTGGCGACATCGGTAGCGGGTATCGCTTCCAAGCTGCTCGGTGCGACTGGCAGAAAGCGCGCGACGAATAAATCCGCCACCCAGACACTATAGCCACGCCGGGCTAATTTTGCGGCGGTGTCGTGTTCGGTCTGCACCACCCCGTTTTCCGACGGAAGCCACAGTATCAAGTTTCGTTTGCCAGCGTTGTAGCGCGTAACGGGAATTTCTACGTTGGGGGCGACCAGGAGGGTTTGTGATTCGGGTGCGGCAAAAGCCAGCGTACTACTGAGCAAAAAAATACAGAGGAGCGCGCGGAACGATTTCATTGCGCTTTATCGGCAATCCAGTGTCCGGATTTGCCACCGCGCTTTTCCAACAGCCGAATATCGGTGAGTTGCATGCCGCGATCGATCGCTTTGCACATGTCATATATAGTGAGCAGGGCGGCCGAGACGGCGGTGAGCGCTTCCATCTCGACCCCCGTGCGACCCACCGTTTCAACGGTGGCCTGGCAGACTACACGCGCCGGGCGTGACCGCGTTTCAAATACGATATCGATTTTGGTGATCGAAATCGGGTGGCTGAGTGGGATTAAATCGGACGTGCGCTTGGCCCCCTGGATCGCGGCGATGCGCGCGATGCCGAGCACGTCGCCTTTTTTGCCGGTGCCGGCTTGAATCAGCTTGAGCGTGGCGGGCCGCATAATGATCTGGCCCGAGGCGCGCGCGACGCGATGGGTTTCAGGCTTGCCGCCCACATCCACCATGTGGGCTTGGCCGTGTACGTCGAAGTGGGTGAGGGGCTTGGATTTTGGCATGGCGATGAACTTATAAGCTTTACTCGTTATCATAGCACTATGAAATTTACTCACCTATTTGTGCTCGGGGGTGTGCTGGGCGTGTTTTTTACCTCGCCCGTTACGGCTGCTACCGATCTTCCTGACCTGGGCGAGGCCTCGCAAGCGGTATTTTCACCTCAGTTGGAACGCAAGATCGGTGAGACGATCATGCGCGATATTCGCGCTGATCGCGCCTATCTGGATGATCCCGAAGTCGCCGATTACTTGAATGGTCTGGGCTATCGGCTCGCCGCGGCAAGTCCGAATAATCGCCAGGATTTCGAATTTTTTGCAGTGCGAGACAACACGCTAAACGCCTTCGCGCTGCCTGGCGGTTACATCGGCGTGCATTCCGGCTTGATTCTCACGGCGCAGAGCGAGTCAGAACTCGCAGGTGTGTTGGCGCATGAGATCGCGCATGTCACGCAGCGGCATATTTCGCGCATGGTGGCGCAAGAGTCGCGCAGTAACTTGATTTCCATTGCCGCTATCGCAGTCTCCATTCTTGCCGCGCGCGCCAATTCTGAAGTCGCGAGCGCGGCGGCTGCCGTGGCACAAGCGGGCGTGATCCAGAACGCGCTCGACTTTACCCGCGAAAACGAACGCGAAGCGGATCGAATCGGCTTTCAGATCATGCAAGATTCCGGCTTGGATCCGCGCGGTATGGCGAGTTTTTTCGATCGCATGGGCAAATTCAACCGGCTCTACGACAACAATGCCCCGGTGTATCTGCGCACGCACCCACTCACTACCGATCGCTTGGCAGATATCCAAAACCGGCTCGTAGAGATGCCTTACAAGCAAGTGCCTGATTCGCTCGACTATCAACTGGTGCGGGCCAAACTGCGCGCGGCGTCGGGCAAAGCGGAGGATGCGGTCACCGAATTTGAAACCGGGCTGAGAGACAAAAAATTCAATAGCGAAATTGCGCAGCGCTACGGTCTGGCTGCCGCGCTGGCGCGCGCCAAGAAACTGGAACGCGCCGAGAAAGAATTAGCCGAGGTGCAAAAAAATTCGCCCCGGCAACCCATGATCGAGACCTTGGCCGCCGAACTCAAGCGCGCGCAAGGTCAGGATTTGGCGGCGTTGGGGATTTATCGCGCCGCATTGAAACGCTTTCCCTTCCATCGCGCGCTGATCTACGACTATGCCGATACGCTACTTCAAGCCAAGCAGGGCGCGGAGGCGACCCAGTTCGTGCATGAACAACTCAAGACGCGCGCCAATGATTACCGTCTGTACGAATACCAGGCGCGTGGCTATGCGGCCTTGCAAAAACGCTTTCTCTCACATCGTGCCTTGGCCGAAGCTTATGCCCTACGCGGCAATCTCCCCGCCGCGATCGAGCAACTACAAATTGCGCTCAAGTCCAATGAAGGCGATTTTTATCAACTCTCCAGCGCTGAGGCTCGCTTGAAAGAACTCAAAGCCTTGGATGCCGAATCCAAGCGACCTTAAGCGGCGTGTACACCCTCCCCGTTAGCATGCGTTACTAGATGCTGGGAGGCGTTGCAGCTTTATTAGATAATTCTTATGTAAATAGTAGTAACAGACTAAAAGGGAATTATCTAGGCAATCAGCAATCGAATGGCTTGCGTGGTGGCGTGGACATTGGTTATCCTTACATAATCCATTGTCCAAATGGCACCGCCGAAGTAAGTGGTTAAATAACGTCGGCGCGGCAGGGTCGGCACACCGATCAATCTAAAACATTATCTGAAGGAGGAAACAATGCCGAAGAGCACCAAGCTTATGTTCGCTGCTGGCATCGTTGGCATCTTGCTGACGACAACGGGTTACGCGCAGGATAAGGCTGCAGAAAAGGCCAAAGAGCCTACTGGTCAGGATATTGCGTTAAATAACACAAAGGGTAATTGCCTGGCTTGCCACTTGCTACCGGGCGACCCTAAGGCCGTGACCAGCGCGAACATTGCGCCTCCCTTGATTGCGATGAAAGCACGCTTTCCAGATAAGAATAAATTACGCGATCAGATTTGGGATGCGACCAAGATCAATCCGATGAGTGCGATGCCACCATTCGGCAAACATCAAATCTTGACTGAGCAAGAAATCGACAAAGTAACCGATTATGTATATGGACTCTAAATTTAGCGCTTAATTTGAAGGAGTATTTATGAACACGAAACGCAGAACATTTTTAAAAGGCGCCGGCGCAGCCGGAACCGTGGCCGTTGCAGTGGCTGCGGGCTTGTTGAAGCCGACCGAAGTACTCGCGGCAGAATGGAACAAAGCCGCATTTGACGCCAAAGGTATGCCTGACGCGTTGAAAGTGCTGAACGCAACCGGCGCGGCCGACAGCAAAGACATTACCATCAAGGCGCCAGACATCGCGGAAAACGGCGCAGTGGTACCGGTCGAAGTCACTAGCAAAATCGCTGGCACCAGCAGTATTGCGATACTGGTGGAGAAAAACGCCGCCCCTTTAACCGCGAATTTCGATCTGGCCAATGGCGCGGACGGCTATGTCAGCACCCGCATCAAAATGGGCCAAACTTCCAACGTACGCGTGGTGGTGAAAGCGGGCGCCAAGTCCTACACCGCAGTTAAGGAAGTTAAAGTGACCATCGGTGGTTGCGGCGGCTAATCGGCCCCGAATCACGACACTAACCGAATACACTGAGAGGATACGAACATGGCAGAACCGATGAAAATCCGTGCACAAGCCGAAGGCGATTCCGCCAACGTCAAAGTGCTGATGAATCACCCGATGGAAACCGGTCAGCGCAAAGACGCCAAGACCGGTCAAGTTGTCCCGGCCCATTTCATTCAGACCGTGACCGCGCAAGTGAACGGCAAAACGGTACTGGACGCGCAATGGAGCCAAGCCATTTCCAAGAACCCGTTCTTGGGCTTCAAGGTCAAGGGTGCAAAAGCCGGCGACAAAGTGAGCGTAAACTGGACGGACAATAAAGGCGATAAGAACCATGCCGAGGCTGTTGTAGCTTAAAGCAAGCCAGCGCCGGTTGGGGGTTTCCTCCAGCCGGTTCTTGTCAGAAAAATGAGGAGGACACAATGAAGAAATTGCTATTGGCTGTTATCGGCGCCAGTTTGTTGTTAGGCGCAATGGGCGCGAACGCCACCCCGGAGCAAGACCGTAAAGAAGTCCTGGAGTTTTACAAAAACAAATTCCCTAATCTTAAATTCGATGATTACGTGAATGGTGCGCTGGGCTTCAGTGCGGACGCGCTGCAGCAATATAAGGCCATTATGGAATTTCCCCCTTATGATTCAGAGTTCGATAAGGGCAAGAAAATGTGGGAAACGCCTTTCAAGAACGGCAAGAAGTACGCTGACTGCGGCAATGTGGGAAAAAACATGGCTGGCCATTATCCTTATTTCGACGAGAAACTAGGTAAAGTCGTGACCTACGAAATGGCGATTAATTCCTGCCGCAAGGCGAATGGCGAAGATGAATTTGCCTACAGTGATATGAAGACCATGGGCCTGCTCACCGCCTACTCGCGCAGCCTGTCCGACGGCATGAAAATGAGCGTCAAGGTCGAAGGCGCGAAGGCGCTCGAGGCGTATGAGAAAGGCAAGCAGTTCTTTTATCAGCGCCGTGGCCAACTCAGCTTCTCTTGCGGGCACTGCCATATGCAGCAGGTCGGTACGACGTTACGAACCGAGTACTTGTCACCTGCGCTCGGTCATGCCGTGCACTGGCCGGAGTTTCGCGGCGGTGATACTGTGACGACCTTGCAAACACGCTACGTCCAATGCAACCGGCAAGTGCGCGCCGCACCCTTCAAGCAAGGCAGTGAAGAGTACAACAACCTGGAGTACTTCCACTCTTACATAAGCAACGGACTGCCCATGCAGACCCCGGTGTTCCGTAAATAAGTTCGTCATGCATGATGAACAAGGCTTGTAGGCTAATCCCCCGCAAGCCTTGTTTTTTTGTAGTTGAATAAAATTACAGCCCATTTCAGGGCGATTGCGACCACCTTTGGATTTTTTTGCAGGAGCTGAATGATGTCGATGACCCGTCGTGAATTTCTTGAAGTAATGGCGGTTGCCGCCGCAAGCGGTATGGCGCTGAATAGCCGTCAGGCGCTAGCGGGCGAGGTGCCCAAAAATTTTTACGAGTTGCCTAAATTTGGCAATGTCAGCTTCATGCACTTTACCGACTGCCATGCGCAGTTGCTGCCGGTGTATTTCCGTGAGCCGAATGTGAATATCGGTGTCGGTGGCGCGTATGGCAAGGCACCGCATCTGGTGGGCGATCATTTTTTGAAGGCTTACGGCATTAAACCCGGCTCGATTGATGCCCATGCGTTTACCCAACTCGATTTTGTCGCCGCGGCCAAGACTTACGGCAAGGTGGGCGGTTTCGCGCATCTCGCCACGCTGATTAAAAATATCCGCGCGCAGCGTCCCGGATCCTTGTTGTTGGATTCGGGCGATACCTGGCAGGGTTCCGGAACCGCGTATTGGACCAACGGCGCCGACATGGTGGGCGCGCAGAAAATGCTGGGCGTGAATGTGATGGCGCCGCACTGGGAATTCACCCTGGGCGCCGAACGCGTAAAGGAAATCGTCGAAAAGGATTTCAAAGGCTCGGTCGATTTCGTGGCGCAGAACGTCAAGACTGCCGACTTTGGCGATCAGGTGTTTAAGCCTTACGTGATCAAGAATGTGAACGGTGTCCCCGTCGCTATTATCGGCCAAGCCTTCCCCTATACCCCAGTGGCCAATCCGCGCCATTTCACGCCGGATTGGACCTTCGGCATTCAGGACGACAGCCTGCAAAAATTCGTGGATGAAGCGCGCGGCAAGGGCGCGAAAGTGGTCGTCGTGCTGTCGCACAACGGCATGGATGTGGATCTCAAAATGGCGACACGCGTCACCGGCGTGGATGTGATTTTCGGCGGCCATACGCACGACGCCATCCCCCAGGCGATCCCGGTCAAAAATTCCAAGGGTACGACGCTGGTGACCAATGCCGGCTCCAACGGAAAATTCCTTGGCGTGATGGATCTCGATGTGAAGAACGGCAAGGTGGTCGGTTATAAATATCGCTTGCTGCCGGTGTTTTCCAACCTCATCGAGGCGGACAAACCGATGGCAGACTACATTAAAAAAGTGCGCGCGCCCTTTGAGACCAAGCTCAACGAAAAACTCGCTGTTACCGAGGATTTTCTATATCGACGCGGCAATTTCAACGGCACGTTTGACCAGGTCATCGTCGATGCGCTGATCGAAGTGAAGGGCGCCGATATGGCCTTCTCGCCAGGCTTCCGTTGGGGCACCAGCTTGATACCGGGAGACACCATTACCATGGAACGCGTGTTGGATCAGACCTGCATTACCTATCCCGCGACCACGCTCAACGAGATGACCGGCCAACAGATCAAGGAAGTGCTGGAAGATGTGGGCGACAACCTGTTCAACCCCGATCCGTATTATCAGCAGGGCGGCGATATGGTGCGCGTGGGTGGCTTGCAGTACACCATCAATCCAAACGAAAAGGTGAGCCGACGCGTTTCCAACATGGTGCTGCGCGGCAAAGCGGTCGATCCCAATAAAAAATATCTGGTGGCAGGTTGGGCGTCGGTGCAGGAAAACGTCACCGGCACCCCGATCTGGGATGTCGTGGCGGAATACCTGAAGAACGTGAAAGTCATCAAGAAAGTTAAGCCTAACCAGCCGAAACTAATCGGTATGAGTAAAAACCCGGGTATGCAGGAGTAAAGATACGCAGGGCGCTTGCTCAGGGAAGGAAAGGGGGCCGATGGCCCCTTTTTCATGCGCGCGACGGGCACTTGCGTCGATGAACCAGGTCAGAATGGCATGCATAAATTAAAAGCACTTTTCTCGCGTAAAGGTTTACTGGGACTGATCCTTGTCTTAGTAATCGGCGGTGGCGCTTACTATGCGCTGGGCGGCAAGGATAAAACCCAAGTGCGCTACAAAACCCAGGCGGCGGATAGAGGCGATATTCATCAAGTTATCACCGCGAATGGCACGCTCAATCCGGTGGTGCTAGTGAATGTCGGTACGCAAGTATCGGGCACGGTAAAGCGGCTGTATGTTGATTTCAATGACACCGTGACACCGGGTCAAGTGCTGGCGGAGTTGGATCCCTCGCTGTTCCAAGCCGCCCTGCACCAAAGCGAGGCCAATCAAGCCAACAGTGATGCAGGGCTGAAGCTGGCCCAAGCAAAGGAAAAGCGCGCACGCGAATTGTTGGCCAAAAACTTCATATCGCAAACTGCGATGGATGAAGCCGCGCAGGCGTTTGAGGCGGCGCAGGCGCAAGCCCGTTTAGCGCGCGCACAAGTCGAACGTGATCGCATCAATCTTCGTTATGCGGTGATCCGCTCCCCCATCGCGGGCGTGGTCGTGGCGCGCAGTATCGATGTGGGGCAGACTGTCGCCGCCAGCTTCCAGACTCCCACCTTATTTCAGATCGCCAAAGATCTGCGCGATATGCAGATAGACTCCAGCGTGGCGGAAGCCGATGTCGGCGCCATTTTTGTGGGTCAATCCGTGCGCTTTACGGTCGATGCCTTTCAAGACAAAAACTTCAAAGGCAAAGTGAAACAAATTCGGCTTAATCCCACGGTGCAGCAGAATGTGGTGACCTACAATGTGGTCGTCGGCGTGGATAATAGCGAGGGTCAGTTGCTGCCGGGGATGACCGCCCATGTCAAAATTGCCGTGGCGGACCGCAAGCAAATATTGCGAGTACCCAATGCCGCACTGCGCTTCAAACCCGAAATGCCCGAGGAAGAGGGCGGCAAAAATAATAAACGTGAGCGCAAGAAAAAAGAAGAATCTACGCAAGTCTACCGCTTGGAAAACGACGACAAGCTGGTTTCGGTGAAAGTGAAGCTCGGCATCACGGATGGCGCCAATACAGAGATGGTCGAAGGCGATCTCAAAGCCGGCGATATGCTGGTGGTGAAAGATACCGTGCAGAAGAAAAGCAAAGAAAAGAGCTCATTTAGTTTTAGGATGTTCTAATGCCGCTGATTCAGCTTGATCGCATCAGCAAGCAATACCCCAGTGCCGCCGATCAGCCGGTGCCCCAGGCGCTGGACGAAATTACACTGAACATCGAGCAGGGCGAATTCGTCGCCATCATGGGGCCCTCCGGCTCGGGCAAATCCACGCTCATGAATCTGCTCGGCTGCCTCGATACCCCCAGTGACGGCCACTATCACCTAGATGGGCGAGATGTGACCACGCTCGACCCGGATGAGTTGGCCTTGGTGCGCAATCAGACAATCGGTTTTGTGTTTCAAGGCTTCAACTTATTGAAGCGCATTTCGGCGCTGGATAATGTGGCGCTGCCCTTGCTCTATTCCAATATCTCCAAATCCGATCGGCGCAGCCGCGCCCAAGCAGTGTTGGAATTAACCGGCCTGGGCCGCTATCTTCATAGCCTGCCCAATCGCATGTCCGGCGGGCAACAGCAGCGCGTGGCCATCGCCCGTGCGCTCATCAACCAGCCGCGCTTGATCTTGGCGGATGAACCCACCGGCAATCTGGACACGCACACCAGCCGCGAAATCATGGATATTTTTGCAAAGCTCAATCGCGAACAAGGCATTACCATCGTGCTGGTGACGCATGAAAACGATATCGCTCGCTATGCCCAGCGCCTGATTCGGATTGTGGATGGCCATGTGGTGGAAGATAAAAGGCAGGTTGGAACCACGAATGAACACGAATGAACACGAATGAACACGAAATTAAGCAGGGGATAGTTGCGTGGCTGATTTGATACATGGTGAGTTGGCCTATCGCCTCGCCGGCCTGGCGCTGGAGGTTCATACAAAGTTAGGTGCTGGTTTCTTGGAAAAGGTGTACGAAAATGCGCTCATGGTTGCCTGAAGCGGGATGGAATTAATGCGCGGCAACAAGCGCCAATCTCCGTCCATTTCGATGGAGTTGTGGTGGGAGAGTATCTGGCTGACATATTAGTGGAGGAGAAGGTGATTTTAGAGTTGAAGACAGTAGATAGCGTTAGTGATATTCATAGAGCCCAAGCGATAAACTATCTCAAGGCGACCAAACTACGTTTGGCGATCATCTTAAATTTTGCCCGTCCTAAGTTAGAGCATCAGCGAATTGTTTTGTGATGAAGATTTTATTCGTGTTTATTCGTGTTCATTCGTGGTTTCAAAAGGAAATCTATAAATGAACCTACTCTCCATCATTGCCGAAGCCTGGAGCGCCATGGGGCAAAACAAGCTCCGTACTGGCCTCACCATGTTAGGCATGATCATTGGCGTCGGCGCGGTCGTGGTCATGCTCGGCATCGGCCAAGGTGCGCGCACCACCATTAACGAATCCATCAAATCGATGGGGAGCAATTTATTCATCGTGCTCTCTGGCGCCTCCACCTCAGGTGGCCTGCGCATGGGCTCGGGGAGTGCGCCTACGCTCACAGCGGATGATGGGGAAGCACTGGCTAAATTAGATAGCGTGAATGCATCTTCCCCCGTACTGCCCGGCACGGTACAGCTCTCATATGGCCCCAACAATTGGAGCACGCTGACTTATGCCGTGAGCCCTAACTATCTCGTGGTGCGGGATTGGGCGGTGGAGTCTGGGCAAAATTTTACCGATACCGAGGTGCGGGGCGCCACCCGCGTCGTTTTGCTAGGTAAAACCGTGGCTAAAAATCTTTTCGGAGAAGAGGATCCGGTCGGCAAGACCATCCGCATCAAAGGTAGCCCTTACCAAGTGATCGGTTTACTCACCAACCGCGGCCAAAGTTTGGATGGGCGAGACCAAGACGACAGCGCGCTGATCCCCATCACCACCGGCCAGCGCAAGCTCTTCGGCGGCCAATTTCCCGGTACGGTGCGCTACATCCTGGTGCAGGCAAAATCGGCCCAAGTCATGCCAGAAGCGGAGCAAGAGATTACGCAAATGCTGCGTATTCGGCACCGCTTGTCAGAAGAGCAAGAAAACGACTTCACCGTGCGCAACCTCGCGGCCGTCGCACAAACCGCCGCCACCTCCGCGCAAGCCATGTCCTTCATGCTCGGCGCCATCGCCTCCATCTCGCTCTTGGTCGGCGGCATCGGTATCATGAACATCATGCTGGTATCGGTGACCGAACGCACCCGCGAAATCGGCATCCGTATGGCCGTCGGGGCGAGACGGCGCGACATCCTGCTGCAATTTCTACTGGAAGCGCTGATGATTTGCCTGGTCGGCGGCACCATCGGCATTGGCATCGGCGTCGGCGCCGCCTGGCTCACCAGCGACATGAGCGGCATGACGGTAGAGATCACCTTCGGCGCGATTGGCATGTCGTTCCTGTTTTCTTTCGCGGTGGGGGTGTTTTTTGGTTACTACCCGGCGCGCAGGGCGGCGAGTTTAAGGCCGGTGGAGGCGTTGCGGTATGAGTAAAGGTGGTTGTTATACATAAAGTCTTAAATATCGTCGCACGTGGCTGGTCAAGCGCAACAAGAAAAGCAGGTTCCCTCCTTTGGCAAAGGAGGGACAGGGTGGATTTGAAAGCAATGGCGCCGCGTTGCATCACGACAAATCCCCCTTGTTCCCCCTTTTACAAAGGGGGAGACCAGTTGCATTCATGGTCGCCGATGTAAGGACTGATGTTGTGTGTGCGGCATTATTTCTGTCGCTATGTTTAGTAATATGTTTTCACGCGAACGCCAAGAAAACCGCCAAGGCGCGATTCACAGCGAGCATTGCATTGTCGTCGAGCCGTCCAAATGTTTCCCCTATTTTCTCGCGGGGCACGGTCTGCGCTTTATCGACCATCACTTGCGAAGGTTTGCTCAGGCCGTTTCCATCGCTCGGTTTCACCGTGATGCGGAATAGAGGGGTATCTCGAAGCTCGCCAGTCACAGGCAAGATCGTGACAGAAGGATGCTCGTCAAATAGGTTGGACTGAATAACGAGCGCCGGACGCGGTTTACCATAATCACTTTGCAAGGCAATAGTCACCAAATCGCCTCGCCTCATTTCCAGCCATCCGTGTCTGCCGCAACTTCTAGCCAGGTCAAGGTTTCCTGTTCGTGTGCATCGGCACGCAATGCGCGTGATTGACGGTGGCACTCCTCAGCGAACCCGGCTCGGCGGGTATCAGGAACCCAAATTTGTACCGGTCGCAAGCCGGCAGCCCGCAATGCCATGCGGTGCTTCTGAACTCTGTCGGACGTACTTGTTTTCATGAGCATCCCCTAAATATCGGTTACATGTAACATTATAGAGCGTTAAACGTTACATGCAACGGAAAAAACGATTCAAAACGGGCGTCAACCTTGCGCATTCCAGATATTCGCACGTATAATACGTGTTACATGACTTGCTAGTGGAGGCTTATCCTAATGAAGCAAAATATCACTCTTGCACTTGATCAAAAGATTCTGAAAGCAGCCCGTGCTTTTGCAGCGCAGCGCGGCACCAGCATCAGCGCCATGCTTTCTGACGAATTGCGCATGAAGATTGAGCAGCAGATGCACTATGAACAATCGAAACAGATTGCGTTTTCTATGCTTAATCAAGCCTTTCCCCTTGGAGGCCAAGGCATCATGATTCGGGACGCACTGCATGACCGAACTGCACTTCGTTGATACCAACATCCTCCTGTATGCATATGATCGTGATGCGGGAAGCAAACATGACTGCGCCAAACAGCTATTGATAGACCTCTGGAATGAGGGAAAGGGCTGCCTGAGCACGCAAGTCTTGCAAGAATTTTTCGTGAACGTAACAAAAAAGATCCCGCAGCCCTTATCAACATCTATCGCGCGCGAAATAATGCGTACCTACCTGCCCTGGATTCGTGTCGCGACTGACAGCGAGATGGCAGTACGCGCCTCCGAAATAGCCGACACATGGCAAACTTCATTCTGGGATGGGATGATTATCGCCGCCGCTGAGCGATCAGGCGCTGCTGTATTGTTGAGCGAAGACATGCAAAGCGGCCAGCGCATCGCAGGGATACTTATCACGAATCCACTCACCAATTTTCAAGCAAAGTAAGCTGGACAGCATCGGTATCATGAACATCATGCTGGTATCGGTGACCGAACGCACCCGCGAAATCGGCATCCGTATGGCGGTCGGGGCGCGACGGCGCGACATCCTGCAGCAATTTTTACTCGAAGCGCTGATGATTTGCTTGGTCGGCGGCGCCGCCTGGCTCACCAGCGACATGAGCGGCATGGCGGTAGAGATTACCTTCGGCGCGATTGGGGTGTCGTTCCTGTTTTCATTCGCGGTGGGGGTGTTTTTTGGCTACTAACCGGCGCGTCGGGCGGCGAGTTTAAGACCGGTGGAGGCGTTGCGGTATGAGTAAAGGTGGGTATCAGTAAGTCGCTGCTGACG
>JADMJT010000116.1 GCA_018781585.1 Burkholderiales bacterium | reverse complement strand
GCGCTGCCGTCTTCTTCTTCCATGCTCACGTTTTCGATATTGGAATTCTCGTTGGCGATTTCCGCTGCCACTTTGGCCAGTACGCCGCGCTGGTTTGCCGCCATGAGTTTGATTTTTACATCAAACAGCTTCTTGGTTTCCGGATCCCACTCCACGTCCACCCATTTATCCGGGTCAGCGCGAAATTGTGCAATCGCGGGACAATCGTGGGTGTGAATAATAAGGCCCTTGCCCTTGTTGATCATGCCCAGAATCGGGTCGCCGGGAATCGGCTGGCAGCATTGGGCAAATTGCACCGCCATGCCCTCGCTGCCGCGTATGGTAAGTGAGCCCAGCGGTTTTTTCTCGGTGGAGGGTGCTTCGCCCGAGGCGAGCAGGCGGCGCGCCACCACCAGATTCAAGCGCCGTCCCAAGCCGATGTCGGCGAGTACTTCTTCCCGGCTTTTCACGCCCAACTCGCGCAACAATTCCGCCCAACGCGCATCATCAATGGTGGCAGGATCGAGCTTGAGTGCACGCAAAGCTTGGTCCAGCAATCGCTCGCCCAACTCCGCCGCCTCTTTTGAATGCATATTTTTGAGCGAATGCCGGATATGCGCGCGCGCTTTGCCGCTGACCACATAGTTCAGCCACGCGGGATTGGGATGGGCATGCGGCGCGGTCACGATTTCCACCCGGTCGCCGTTGCGCAATTCGGTACGCAAGGGCGCCAGTTCGTCGTTGATTTTGGCCGCGACGCAGCGATTGCCAATATCGGTATGTACGCTGTAGGCGAAATCGACCGCAGTCGCGCCGCGCGGCAGCGCCATGATCACTCCCTTGGGCGTGAATACGTATACTTCATCCGGGAACAGATCGACTTTGATGTGTTCCAGAAACTCGATCGCGTCGCCGCTTTCGCTTTGAATCTCGAGCAGGCTTTGTAGCCATTGATGGGTTTTTTTCTGCGCATCCTTGGCCGACTCTTCACCCGTTTTGTACAGCCAATGCGAGGCCACGCCGGCTTCGGCGATTTTGTGCATATCTTCGGTGCGGATCTGCACTTCGAGCGGCGTGCCATAGGGCCCAAACAAGGTGGTGTGTAGCGATTGGTAGCCATTCGCCTTGGGGATGGCGATGTAGTCCTTAAATTTTCCAGGAATGGGTTTGTATAAGCCATGCAGCACGCCCAGCGCAAGATAGCAGGCCGGCACTTCTTTCACGATCACGCGAAAACCGTAAATGTCGTACACCTCGGAAAAAGTCAGCGACTTGCCCTGCATCTTTTTATAAATGCTGTACAGGTGCTTCTCGCGCCCTTTCACATTAGCCTCGACCCCGGCATCCTTGAGCTTGTTTTGAATCGCCTCTTGCACCTTATCCACCAAGGCGCGCCGGTTGCCGCGCGCGGCTTTGACCGCTGAAGCCAGCACCCGATAGCGCGTGGGGTAAAGGTAACGAAACCCCAGGTCTTCCAACTCCCCATACACGCTGTTGAGTCCCATCCGATTCGCAATCGGCGCATAAATCTCCAGCGTTTCCTTGGCAATGCGCTTGCGCTTGGGCGGCGCCATCGAATCCAGCGTGCGCATATTGTGCAAACGATCGGCGAGTTTGATCAGAATGACGCGCACATCGCGCGCCATCGCCAGCAGCATTTTGCGGAAATTCTCCGCCTGAGCGTGGATCTCGGTCTGGAACTCAATGCGATCGAGCTTGGATACGCCATCTACCAGCTCGGCCACCGCCTTGCCGAATTGCTCGCCCACTTGCTGTTTGGTGGCGGGCGTATCCTCGACCACATCGTGCAGCAAAGCAGCCGCCAATGCCTGGGCATCCAAGTGCCATTTGGCGAGGAGTTTGGCTACCGCGACCGGGTGGGAGATGTAAGGATCGCCGCTCTTGCGGAACTGCCCTTCGTGGGCGGACTTGCTGAATTGATAAGCTTTTTCAACCAGCGCGACATCGTCTGGTTTGAGGTAGGTGATATGTTCGGCGAGTTCGGCTAAGTGCATGATGCTCCTGCTTCACAGCCTACCCGCCGCAAGCCATAAAGTGAAACTCGCGAAGCGAGCCCAAGTCCCTCTCGCCCGCTTGCGGGAGAGAGCTAGGAGAGAGGGGAACGGTCATAGCGGGATTCATTTCCCGGAGTGGCCATTGTGATGACCGTTAAGCCTGGCCTTTGTTAAGCACTTCCATACCGACTTTGCCCAGCGCGATCTCGCGCAGCGCGATCACGGTCGGTTTGTCGCGATTGATTTCAACCAGCGGCGTTGCGCCGTTGGCAATTTGACGTGCGCGGGCCGTAGCGGCCAGCGCCAATTCAAAGCGGTTAGGAATGTGGCGCATGCAATCGTCGACGGTAATTCGTGCCATTTGGGAACCTCTGAATCTGGAATATTGATCGGACTTACGTGAACAGGCTTTCGATCAGCGCGCCGTTTTGCGCCATTTGTTTCGCTAGTGTTAAGCGGCTCGCCTTCACCACCGCTTGCAGTTCAGCCGCTGCAGTGGCGAAATCGTCGTTAATAATAACATAATTAAATTCAGATACATGGCTCATATCCTCACGCGCGGCCGCTAGGCGCCCGGCGATGACCTCTTCCGCATCCTGTCCCCGCCCGGTAAGCCGCGCGCGTAAGGCCGCGGGCGAAGGGGGCAGCACAAAAATGGAAATGGCCTGCGGCATGAGTTTTCTGACCTGCGCCGCGCCCTGCCAGTCTATTTCCAGCAAGATATCCACCCCGGTCGCGACCTGCGCCTCGATCCAACGCTGCGAGGTGCCGTAATGGTTGCTGTACACCTCCGCGCTTTCGAGAAAATCGCCGCGATTCAGCATCGCCATGAATTCCTCCAGGGATACAAAGTGGTAGTGCACGCCATCCACCTCGCCCGGGCGCGGCGCGCGCGTGGTGTAGGAAAC
>JADMJT010000098.1 GCA_018781585.1 Burkholderiales bacterium | reverse complement strand
CGCGCTTTGCCGATTTGGAGACTTACCAAGATCAGCTGAGCCTTGCCGATATTTTGGTGGCGAACAAATGCGAGTTGGCCTCGAACGAACAGATGCAAGCGTTCAACGATTTTGCGGCGCGCTGTTATCCCCCCAAGCGGCTCGTGGCGGCGGTAAGCGGGGGGCGGCTTGATTTGGCGTGGCTGGATCAGGTGGCAGGCGATGAGGATGTAGTGTCCCGCGGCGGAAGCCACGCGCATGATACGCGCCCCTTCATGAGCCATGGCTGGAAATTCGAACCGGAGCGGGAATTCGACGCGGCAAGGCTGGATGCATTGTTCGCGCGTTGGGCAACAGATGAACGGATCGTGCGCGCCAAAGGCGTATTTCATATCGGGCGTGCTTGGCGCTTGGCGAATCTGGTCAACGGGCGCATGGAGCTGCACCCGATCGCGTTTCGACGCGACAACCGCGTGGAAGTGATCGCCCTCGCCGCATCGAACTTGGATTGGGTTGAAGTTGAAGTGGAATTGATCGCGGCCATGGCGCAGCCAAATGTGCGTAGCTAGGTATAATGCCGCCTAAGACTGGCTGAAACGCCGGCGTCAACCTGACATCCATTCTATGAGTTCACAGCAAACCGTTACTGATTACGCACGCACCACCTTGCTGCGCTTGTCGCAGCTTGGCCTGCCGCCGTCGCCGGAGAATTACGCCAAATTCTATGCTGAAATTTCCGGTGAGCCGATTACACCGAAACCCAAGGAGTCCGCCGAATTCGCCGAGTTGGTTCGAATGGTGCAATTGCTGGTGGATGAGGTGGCTGAACGAACGGGGAGCTTGGTCAGCGACTTGGGCGAGCGCAACCGCGATATGCGCCATTCGATTGACGAGCTGAGTTCGGCGCAAGAGAAAACGCGCATCATGCAGTTGCTAGAAGCGCTCGTCGCAAAGGCCGATTCCATCCACGAAACGGTCGCCGATACGCATGAAGATCTGGAGGCAACGCGCCTCGCCCTGGATCATATGTCCGCGGAACTCATTGAAACGCGCCAATCCTTGCACGAGGACTCTCTGACCGGCGCGCAGAACCGGCGTGGGATGGACGCCATTCTCTTGCGCGAAGTCGCGCGCGCCAAACGCAACCAAAATCGCTTGGTGGTTGCCATGCTGGATGTCGATCATTTCAAACGCGTGAACGACACCTATGGCCACGATGTGGGCGACAAGCTGCTAGTGCATCTGAGCATGATTACTAAATCCGTGATGCGCGAATCGGATGCGCTGATCCGGTATGGCGGCGAGGAGTTTTTGCTGATTCTGTCGGAAACCGACCTGCAAGGCGCGAGCTATGTGATGGATCGTCTGCGCCAGGTGATCGCCAAGGCGCCATTGGTTTGCGACAACAATCGAATCGAAGCCACGCTTAGCGCCGGCTTAGCCCAGTTAAGCGAAGGAGAGAACGGGCACAGCCTTGTGTTGCGCGCCGATCATGCCTTGTACGCGGCGAAACGCGCGGGTCGGAACCGTGTCGTCATCGCTTAATAATCGCCGGCTTGCCGCCACAGCGAGTCCACGCTAAATTTAGTCATCTTCCGGCTAAACCGATTGAGGTGAGCTGCGTGAAACTTTCTTGCCGGTATTGCTGTCAGTAGCCTTACTTCGGTTCTGTCCGCTGAATAAATAAATCCAAGGAGTGATCATGAATTTGTTTGCCCGCCTATTACTCTCAATTTTCTTATTCGTGCCGCTGGTCGCCTGTTCCCAGCCTGTCGCGAATGCGCCCGCCAAACCCAAGGCGGAAGCCGCCGCGCCGGCGATACGGGTGAATGGCGGGCTGCCCGATTTCACTGAGTTGGTGGAAAAAGAAGGCGCCGCCGTGGTGAATATCAGCACCACGCAAACCGTGCGCGATCGCGGCCTCTTCCCGCAGATGCCGAACATTCCCGAAGACGATCCAATTTATGAATTTTTCAAACGCTTCATGCCGCCGCAGCAAGGCGGGCCGCGTGAATTTCAAACTCACTCGCTTGGCTCCGGTTTCATCATCAGCCAGGACGGCTATGTGCTCACCAACGCGCATGTGGTCGATCGCGCCGATGAGGTGCTGGTGAAGCTGACCGATAAGCGCGAATTCAAAGCCAAAGTGATCGGCGCCGATCGTCGCACCGATGTGGCGCTGATCAAGATCGACGCCAAGAATTTGCCGGTCGTGATTCTGGGTGACCCGGGCAAGATGAAAGTCGGTGAATGGGTAATAGCCATCGGCTCACCTTATGGTTTTGAAAACTCCGTCACCGCCGGCATTGTCAGCGCGAAAGGCCGCGCCTTGCCGGGCGACAATTTCGTGTCCTTTATCCAAACCGACGTGGCGGTGAATCCCGGCAATTCCGGCGGCCCGCTGTTCAACCTGCGCGGCGAAGTGGTGGGCGTGAATTCGCAAATCTACAGCCGCACCGGTGGTTATATGGGCTTGTCGTTCGCGATCCCGATCGATCTCGCGATGGATATCGTCGGTCAACTCAAAGGCAGCGGCAAGGTCAGCCGTGGTCGGCTGGGGGTGCAGATCCAAGAAGTCACGGCGGAGCTGGCCGCCTCATTCGGGCTCAAGGATGCGAAGGGCGCGATCATTTCGTCGATCGAAAAAGGCAGCCCGGCCGAGCGTGGCGGCATGCAGCCCGGTGATGTCATTCTCAAATTCGAAGGCAAAGAAGTCGCCAGCTCCAGCGAATTGCCACGCATGGTGGGCGCCATCAAGCCCGGCAGCAAAGTCAAAGTGGAAATATGGCGCAACCGCGCGGCGAAAGAACTCACCCTCACCCTGGGCGAGTGGGAGACCGATACCGTCGCCGCTAAGGCCGAGCCGCAGCCTGAAAAGGCCAACAAGCTCGGGCTGACCTTGGCCGAGTTGAGCGCCGAAGATAAACGCAGCCTCAAAGTGGAAAACGGCTTA
>JADMJT010000047.1 GCA_018781585.1 Burkholderiales bacterium | reverse complement strand
GTGGAGGTTACTGGCGGAAAGGGGCGTGCGATTCGGTCGTCCCACTCACGGTAGGCCAGGGGTCGGCCTGAAGCGTGGAGGGATTGTGACTAATGGTATTGGCGTTGATCGGTAGGAGGCGCGCAGGGCGAAGGGGGCGTATCTTGGCCAGTACGAATAACGCCCCGATTACCGGTGCCAACCAAATGAGCAGCACATACGGGATGCTAAATCGCCCCAGTCGACGTACGGCGCGAACGGATGCGATCAAGTTGGCGCCGAGTAACACCGCGCTGGCTACAATCAAAATAGAAATTTCCAAAGTAGACATGATTTCTCCTGAAACTTTTTGCTTTATCGGTGAGGCATCCCAGAAATTTAGATTGGAATCGAAGGAACATGAAAATCTAACTTAAATTTCATACCGTCCCTCAGTACAGATGAAATGGTTCAACTCCCTGATCGCCAACGGCATAACGTAGTCCGATCTCGCACGCGTCGATTAATGTGCATGGGTAGCGTATCATACAGGTGAGGCATCCGAACGCTGACTAGGCAGCACGGGCCGTCACTAGGGATAACACTGTGGCAAAACCAAACTACCAATTCGAGAAACGCCAGAAAGAACTGGAAAAGAAAAAGAAGCAGGAGCAAAAACGGCTGCGCAAACTGGCGGAAAATCAGCCAGCAGGCGAAGGGGCTACGTCAGCCGACCAAGCCGAATCGCCGCAGACAGATGGTTCCGGCGACGCCTCTACTAGCTAAATCTGCTTCTAGGCTACTTGCCATCCATTCTATTTCGTCATCAAGCGTGCTTACGCTAGCTGACGACACGCATTAGCGCGTACCCCGCGCCGCCATTCCGATCGCATCGAATATTTTTAGCATCATTTGGATGTAAGGTTTCTTGCTGCCGTGAACATTGGGGTCTATCTTTAATTAAGCAATTTGAGAGGAGGCTATTCCCATGTTTTCACAAGCAATGGAAAAAACGGTGGCGGAACTAACTGCGCCGACCAAGGGTATTCTCGCCGCAGACGAAAGCGCCGGCACGATCGAGAAGCGCTTCAAGAACATCGATGTTGTCTCCACCGAGGAAGCCCGACGCAGTTATCGGGAATTGCTGTTTACCGCACCGGGGCTGGCTGACTATATCAGCGGCGTGATTCTGTTCGAGGAAACGCTGAAACAGAAAAGCCAAGCGGGCATTGCTTTGCCGCAGGTGCTGGCGGCGCAAGGCATCGTGCCCGGCATTAAAGTGGATAAGGGCACGCAAGCCCTGGCGAATTTCCCCGGCGACACGGTGACGCATGGCTTGCAAGGCCTGGCCGAACGGCTTGCCGGCTATAAAGCACTGGGCGCGCGCTTTGCGAAATGGCGTGCGGTGATCACGATCGGCGATGGGCTACCTTCGACCCGCGCGATGGAAGTGAACGCCGACGGCTTGGCGCGCTACGCGGCGATCTGCCAGGAACTCGACATCGTGCCGATTGTGGAACCGGAAGTATTGATGGACGGCAACCACAGCATCGCGCGCTGCGCCAGCGTGACGGAGGAAGTGCTGGAAACCGTGTTCCATGCCTTGCACCGGCATCGCGTGCAATTGGAATACATGCTGCTGAAACCGAATATGGTGCTGCCCGGAAAAGATTGCCCACAACAAGCCACAGCGGAAGAAATTGCCGCGGCGACGCTGATCTGTTTTCGGCGCACGGTGCCGGCGGCTGTGCCGGGCATTAATTTTCTTTCGGGTGGGCAAAGCGACGAAGTCGCGACTGCCAATCTCAACGCCATGAATACCTATGCGCAACAGCAGCCGTGGCAATTGAGTTTTTCCTATGGCCGCGCATTGCAGGCACCGGCGCTGAAAGCATGGCATGGCATAGCAGCCAATAAGGGCGCAGCACAACAGGCCTTGTTGAAACGATCGCGCCTCAATAGTGCGGCGCGGCAAGGGAAATATGCTGCTTCGATGGAAGCCGAAATGTTGTAGGGGTCGGGCATGCTCGACCCGTTATTCACATCGGGCGAGACATGCCTCGCCCCTACACCCACCCTATGCGAGTTGTTGTTCCAAGATGAACCTCGCACCCTCATCCTGTCCAAGCGTTTTCACGAGATAGGGCAGGGTTTCCTTCAGCATCGCGTGCAGTGTCCACGGCGGGTTGATGATGAACATCCCGCTGCCGTGCATGCCCATTCCCTCAGCGGCAGGCGTGCACACGGTGAGCGTGACATGCAGCCAGTTTTTACCCACCAAGCGCTTTAATTTATCCGGCAGCTGGGCGGACTCGGGTTTTGCAAGTTGGGGATACCACAGCGCATAGAGACCGGTACTGAAACGCGGCAGATTATCGCGCAGCGCATGCAGCACGTGTTGGTAATCCTCGCGCATTTCATAAGCGGGGTCGATCAGGATCAGCCCACGGCGCGGTGCTGGCGGAAGCAAGGCTTTCAGCCCGGCGAAGCCATCGGTGGCAGCGATCGTGACGCGACGGCCCGCATCTTTAAAGTTCTCTTGTAAGAGGCGACCGTCGCTACTATGGAGTTCGAACAGGCGCAGGCGATCTTGTTCGCGCATCAAGTGCCAAGCCAGCCAGGGCGATCCGGGATAAACGCGTAATTTCCCATCCGGATTCAGCTGCCGTACCAGATCGACATACTCCGCGATGGAGGCAGGCAAATCCGGGCGGGACCAGAGGCGGCCGATGCCTGTCTCGTACTCGTGCAACTTCGTGGCATAGCCCTCATCCAGTGCGTAAAGACCCGCGCCGGCATGCGTGTCGATCACCCAGAATGGTTTGTCTTTCTGCTTGAGATAGTGAATCAGTTGCACCAGCAACAGGTGTTTGAGTACGTCGGCGTGATTGCCGGCGTGGAAGGCGTGACGGTAGCTCAGCATGCGTTATTGATCTTTATAGAATTCATGACATACCACCTTGGACACGAAAATC
>JADMJT010000066.1:20857-26209 GCA_018781585.1 Burkholderiales bacterium | reverse complement strand
TCGCAGATCACCGCCGTCATCGCCAAAGCCGCTTGCTCGAACGCCTCGCTCGGCGTGTTGCCGAAGCCGCGCACGCCGATATCGGCGCCATGGGTGAAATGTTCCCAGTGAGTCATGGCTTAGGCGGGTACCACCATCCCCTTCGCCACGGCGGGACGCAATGAGATGCGCTCGAACCAATCTTTTACCTTGGGGAAATCCACTAGATTCACGCTATGCCATTCGTGGCGTGCCACCCAAGGGTAAGTCGCAATATCGGCTATGGAATACGCGTCCGCAAGATAGGGCGCATCAGATAGGCGCTGCTCAAGCACGCCATACAGACGGCGTGTTTCCGTGGTGAACCGCTCGATGGCATACGGCACGGGTTGCGGCGCGAATTTTAGAAAGTGATGCGCTTGGCCGAATATCGGCCCCACGCCGCCCATTTGGAACATCAGCCATTGCAGGGTGAGATAGCGCGTGCGCGGATCGTTAGCAAGATACTGCCCGCGCTTCTCTGCCAGATAGATCAGAATCGCGCCCGACTCGAACAGCGTAATGGGTTTTCCCGCTGGCCCCTCGTGATCGATGATGGCGGGGATTTTCGCGTTAGGATTAATCGCCAGAAATTCGGGCGTGAATTCTTGGCCCCGCGTGATATCGATGGCATGCGCGCGATAAGGTAGGCCCAGCTCTTCCAGCAGGATGGAAATTTTGCGGCCGTTAGGGGTCGACCAGGTATATAGGTCAATCATTGAGCATCCTAGCATCCGAACGATTCAGGCGGTGCGATGCGCCTTACAGCGATTTCAACACCGCGTCACAACGTGCGGCGAGCACCGCCTGTTTGATCGCTTCGCCACCTTGATGTTGCTGGGCAATCGCGCCGGCATCGACTTGCGCGGCGATTCGATAGGCCGCGCGCAAGCGCTCGGCCGAGACAAAAGGCTTTGCTTCATACCCTGGCCGTCCGTGGTAATCGGCTGCGCAGGCTTGGAGAAATTGCTCGAAGCGCGCTGGCTGGCGAAAGGCATCGACATGCTGCAACAGCGCGACTAAGGCATCGGCTTGCATGTTTTTTGCGTTGTGCGCATCACCATGCCAACGCGCGACCAAGACCGCCAATTCAGCGCAATCGCTCGGCGCTTTGATGCGGCGCGAGAGGGCTTGCACCAAGGCGACGCCGTGCGCTTCATGCCCGTTATGATTCGGCCACTGCGCGGAGGGGGTCGCACCTTTGCCCAGATCATGGCACAGCGCAGCGTAGCGCACCGGCAATGAATATTGCTGTCCCGCCGCAAAATCCAGCACCAGCATCACATGCACGCCGGTGTCGATCTCAGGATGGCTCTTGGGGTGTTGCGGCACACCGAATAGGCCATCCACTTCCGGCATGATTTTGCTAAGCGCACCGCAAGCGCGCAGCACCTCGAATAGGCGCGAGGGTTGGGCTTCCATCAAGCCACGGGATATTTCCTGCCACACGCGCTCAGGCACCAAGGCGTCCACTTCGCCGCTTTGCACCATCTCGCGCATCAACGCCAGCGTTTCTCCGGCAACCGTGAAATCGACAAAGCGCGCGGCGAAGCGTGCCACGCGCAAGATGCGCACCGGGTCTTCACTGAACGCCGGGCTGACATGGCGCAGCACGCGAGCAGCGAGATCAGTTTGTCCGCCGTAAGGGTCGATCAGCGCGCCGGCTTCGTCCTTGGCAATGGCGTTGATGGTCAGATCGCGCCGCGCCAAATCTTGCGCCAGCGTGACTTCGGGTGCGGCGTAAACTTGAAAACCTTTATAGCCGCGCGCAGTCTTGCGCTCGGTGCGCGCGAGCGCATATTCCGCGTGCGTTACGGGATGCAGAAACACTGGAAAATCTTTGCCCACCGGCTGGAAGCCTTGACGCACCATCTCCTCCGGCGTCGCCCCGACCACGACGAAATCGCGATCTTGCACCGGCAAGCCGAGCAACTCATCGCGTACCGCGCCGCCAACGGTGTAAATTTTCATAGCGCTTGCTGTGGTTTTCCCTGACACCCGAATCCTGAATCCCGAACCCTGTTATCGCCGTGCGCTGCAGCGATAACGATCGTAGTGCGAATGCGCCACACCCTGCGCGAGATATTTCGGCGCAATCACTTCCATCGCGGTTGGCTTGAAATCGAATACAGCGGGAAAGTCGCAGCCACACACACTGTTACCCCGCAAGGCATAGTAATCGTCACGCGTCATGAGCTTGCCAGGCAGCCTTTCCAATAACCAGGCCTGGATATAAGAAAGCCGATCACCGAGTGAGAATATCGGACGCTTGATGCCTTGCAATTGCGCCACATAGGCCACTAGCTGCTGCAGGCTGTAAACCTTGGGGCCGCACAAGTCATACGCCTGATCATAGGTTGCGGGATTTTCCAAGCTCAGTACAAATGCGCGCGCCACATCCTCTACATACACCGGCTGCAATTTGGAATGGCCGCAGGCCAACGCCATGACGGGCAAGCGCCGCAACAGGCAGGCGAATTGATTGAGAAAGGAATCTTCCGGGCCGAAAATCACCGAGGGACGAAATACCGTGACCGCCATGCGCTGGCCGCGCGTGAATTTCGGGCCGTCGAGATACCAGCGTTCGTTGTCAGAGTGCGGCTGGCCGGCCTCACGCATCAACGCTTCCCCCGCGCCTTTGGAGCGTAAATAAGTACTGCTCGACGTGGCATCGGCATTAAGCGCACTCATGTGCAGCACGCGCTTGATGCCGTGTTTGGCGCAAGCCTGCACGATTTTGCGCGGCAATTCGATGTGCGCTAGGTGAAAATCGCCCCGTCGCGCGCTCGGCTTATCGATGCGACCAACGTTTTTTTCGTGCAGAATGCCGACCAGATTGATCACGGCATCCATACCGTCTAGCAACTGACTCAACTCGATGGGGTCGTGAATATTGGCTTCGATCACATCCACGCCAGACAGTACGATCAAATCCTTAGCGCGTTCGCGATGCCGCGTCGGCACGCGCACCTCATATCCCCCGTTGTGCAACAAATGCACGATATGGCGCCCGACAAATCCGGCGCCGCCGATGACGCAAACCTTGCGGATCTTGGGAAGCGCCGCGCGCGCTGCAATCTGATGTTCTTGCGAATTCATATCTATCCTAGTGAGTCCAATTTCTTTCTCACCACGGAGTACACAGAGGTCACGGAGTTTGGATAAGCCTGCTCCGTATACCCCGTGGTGAAAGTTTTTACTTTTTAAGAAAAATACGGCTTCTAAAGTTTAACCCGAAAGTGGTAGGGCGGGAGACGCTTATTTGCTGGGTTTGGCGAGTTCGGCCAACAGCACATTCTGTGCGCAGTACGGCTTGCCACGATGCGGCTTCAATCGCTGATACTCGCCGGACGCCGCCATCTCCCAAGCTTGGCAATTATCTTTGAGGTAGGGCTCGAGTCCCTCCTTAATGACGCGACGCTTGAGCTTTTTATCGAGCACTGGAAACGCCACTTCGATACGGCGCTGCAGATTGCGGTGCATCCAATCGGCGCTGGAGAGGTAGACGTCTTCCGCGCCGCCGTTGTGGAAATAAAAGATTCGGGTGTGTTCGAGAAAGCGTCCCACCAGCGATCGCACCCGGATCGATTCCGACACGCCGGGAATGCCCGGTTTCAAGGCGCATACGCCACGAATAATCAAGTCGATTTGTACCCCGGCTTGCGCGGCTTCGTACAAGGCCTGGATTATTTTCTCATCCACCAGCGCGTTCATTTTAGCCATGATGCGCGCTTCTACACCGGCCTTGGCCTGCTCGATTTCTTTTCGAATCGCCGCGAGCAAATGCGTTTGTAACGTGAACGGCGCTTGCCATAAATGGGACAACTTGCCGGCCCGGCCCAAACCAGTGAGCTGAACAAACACATTGGCTACATCGGCGCAGATTTCCGAATTCGCGGTGAATAGACCGAAATCGGTATAAAGCTTCGTGGTGCGCGGATGGTAATTGCCGGTGCCAAGATGCGCATAACGCTTCAAGCCGGCTTCCTCGCGCCGCACCAGCAGCACCATCTTGGCGTGGGTTTTGTAGCCAACCACGCCATACACGACATGCGCACCGGCTTGCTCCAAGCGCTGCGCCCAATTGATGTTGGCCTGCTCGTCGAAGCGCGCCAGCAATTCCACCACCACCGTGACTTCCTTCCCGCTTTGCGCCGCGATAATCAGCGCTTCCATCATCTCCGAGTCCGTACCGGTGCGATACACGGTCTGCTTGATCGATAGTACCTGCGGGTCGCGCGCCGCGAGCTGGATGAATTCGATCACTGGGCCGAACGACTGAAAGGGGTGGTGCAACAAAATATCTTCTTTGCAAATGGTTGCAAACAGGTCGCCCTCTTTCGCCAATACGGGCGGCAAACCGGGCGCGAAGCCTGGATAGCTGAGATCTGGCCGTTCTACCCAGGTGGGTACTTGCATCAAGCGCACCAAGTTCACCAGGCCATGCACTTGATATAAATCTTCCTGCATCAAACCGAATTGACTGAGCAAGAAGCTCGCCATGGCGGGCGAGCAATTGTCAGCCACTTCCAGCCGCACTGCATTGCCAAAGTGACGATGCGAAAGTTCGCCTTGCAGCGCCACGCGCAGGTTGGTGACTTCTTCCTCGTCCACGAATAAATCAGAATTGCGTGTCACGCGAAACTGGTAACACCCTTTTACATGCATGCCAGCGAATAACTCACCGACATGCGCATGCAATACCGAAGACAGAAACACAAAACCATATTCACACCCCGCTACTTCATGCGGCATGCGAATCACGCGCGGCAGCACACGCGGCGCCTGCACGATGGCCGTACCGGAATTGCGGCCGAAGGCGTCTTTGCCTTCCAGCTCTACCGCGAAATTGAGGCTCTTGTTCAACACGCGCGGGAAAGGATGCGCCGGATCCAGCCCGATGGGGGTCAGGACGGGCATCACTTCTCGGAAAAAATACTCTTTGACCCATTGGCTTTGCGCGGCACTCCATTGGGTACGCCGCAAGAAGCGCACCCCCTCCCGCGCCAGCTCTGGCAAGATCACGTCGTTCAGCAAAGCATATTGCTGCGCCACCAACGCATGTGCGCGTTGCGCTATCGCCTTAAACGCTTGACGCGGCGCGACGCCATCCGGGCCAGCCACGTCACTGCTGAATTTGATTTGTTCTTTGAGCCCCGCCACGCGGATCTCGAAAAACTCATCCATATTGCTCGACACGATACACAGGAATTTCAGCCGCTCCAGGATCGGTATCGCCTCGTCCTCCGCTTGTGCCAACACGCGCGCGTTGAACTCAAGCTGAGCCAGTTCGCGATTGAGATAGAGCTCCGGTGCGTCGAGATGGGGCATGGT
>JADMJT010000066.1:0-20757 GCA_018781585.1 Burkholderiales bacterium | reverse complement strand
GCTGAGCCAGTTCGCGATTGAGATAGAGCTCCGGTGCGTCGAGATGGGGCATGGTTGTGGGTACACCTGTAATAATGCCCTCTCTCCTAGCTCTCCACCCGCAAGGAGTACGCCGGTGGGGGCCCCGCTGCTTCGCAGCGACCCTTCCGCAGTTCCGCTTGCGGGAGAGAGGGACGCGGGCTCGCTACGCGAGTTTCATTTATCTGATGCAAAAGGCCGCTAATGTAGCGGCCTTCATTGAATGTTGGCGAGCTTTGTGACCGTTTTGTGACGCTTATTTGCCTTTGCCTTGGGGCACAAAACCAGCCGGCATTTCACTGCCGCCACCGAAAAAATGCGCTTCCATCTGCGTGGCCAAGTACTGGCGTGCCTTGATATCTGCCAGGTTTAGCCGATTTTCGTTCACCAGCATGGTTTGCAGCTTGATCCAGCCTTGCCAAGCCTCTTTGGAAACGCTCTCGAAAATTCGCTTACCCAATTCTCCGGGATAGGGGGGGAAATCCATACCTTCCGCTTCGCGGCCAAGCTTCACACAATGCACCATACGCGCCATGATCTTGCCTTTCAGGAATATCTGAAAACGCTAATGATAGCGCAAATACTCCCCCATCAGGTGCTCAGGAAACCCTGGTCAAGGCGGGGTGTTGGCCACGCGGCATGTCGAGATGGTAGCCCTGCACCAGGTCGACGCCGAACGCTTTCAACATTTCCAGGGTCTCGGCATCCTCCACGAACTCCGCCACGGTGATTTTGCGCATGCCACGCGCCACATCCACGATGGATTTAACGAACACCTGGTTGTCGCGGTCGTTGGACAAATCGCGAATGAACAAGCCGTCAATTTTGAGAATATCCGCCTTCAGGTGCTTAAGGTAAGCGAAGGAAGAAAAACCGGTGCCAAAATCATCCAGGCAGACGCGGCACCCCGTTTGGTGCAGCGCTTCGATAAAGCGTTGCGCGTCGTGCAAATCGGACACCGCCGCAGTCTCGGTCAATTCCACCAACAAACGGAACGGATCGACTTCGTATTTACTCAACTCCTCGGCGATATACTGCGGCAGTAGCGGATCGTCGAACGAGCGGCCGGAAATATTGACCGCGAGCGAGGGAATGTCGTGCGACTCGGCAAGCAACTGCACGCTTTGGCTGATCACCCAGCGGTCGATATCCAGCACTTTGCCGGTTTTTTCCGCCAGTGGTATGAAATGTCCGGGCATGATGATGCGCTCCGGATCGCTTTCGTCCACCATCCGTACCAATACTTCGAGGTGGGACAGCGTTCCGTCGACGGCGTGGTACACGCCTTGAAAATGCAAGCGCAGCAGATTTTTCTCCAGCGCATTGCTGATGCGCTCGTTCCAACTGAGGCGCGACAACATCTCGCGCGAGGCGTCGAGGTCAGCGCGGTAGGTGCGCCAGGCATTCTTGCCTGCCTCCTTCGCCTGATACATGGCCGCATCGGCATGGGCGATCAGGTCTTCCGCGCTACCCGCATGCTCGGGATAGAGCGCAATCCCCAAGCTGGTGGTGAGCCGGATATTCTGGCCTTCGAAGCGGAAGGGGATTTGCGAAATCGAACGCACAATGCGCTCGGCCAGCATTGCCGCCTCGCGCTCGCTTGCATCCGGCACCAGCACCGCGAATTCATCTCCCCCCAGGCGACTGAAAATTTCGTTGCGCCGAATCAGCGTGCTGACCTCGCCCGCGACACGAATCAGCATGGCGTCGCCGGCACGGTGGCCAAAGGTATCATTCACATACTTGAACTCGTCCAGATCGAAGAATAGGAGCGCACCACGCGAATTGCGCCGGTCAGCATCCACCAGCATGCGCCCCAACTCTTCCTGGAATCGATGGCGATTAAACAGGCCGGTAAGCGAATCGCGCTCGGCGAGATAAATCAATTGCTCCGCGGTTTGACGCTCGCGCGTGACATCTTCGTAAATCCACAAGCGGCCGATAAATCGCCCCTCCCGGTCGCGTACCGGATAGGACAATTGGGTCACCACACGGCCGTCGGCCATGACGATCTCGAATGTCTCCGACACTTCGTGCGTATCCATCACGAACAAAATGTGTTTGGAAAAATGATCCGGGCGCGCCAGCACATTGGCGGAGAAACCAAGCACCTCCGTGGTCAGCCGCCCGGTGAGATCGATATTGTCGCGAATCAGCCAGACGCGGCGGAAAGCCGGGTTGACATAGATCACGCGCTTTTCGGCGTTTTCGAACAGAATGCCGATATTCATGGCGGAGAGCAACGAGCTCATGCGCGCCTGCTCTTGCTGAGATTGCTCGAGCAAGCGCCGCTGGATATCCTCTGATTGGCGCAGTTCTTCGACCGCCTCTTGCAACACGAACTCGGCTTGCTTCAACTCAGTCACATCGCGCACGCTGCTGCGATGCCCGAGAAACTCCTGATTCGGGCCATAAATCGGCTGGTAGGATACAGACGCCCACGCAGTATCTCCGTCTTTACGCAGCATGCGAAACTCGAACGACTCGCTCGTACCGCCGCGCACTGCGTTCGCGAAAGACTTGCGCACCCGTTCTTGATCGTCGGCCACGACCAGCGGCAAGGGAAAACCTTCCATCGCCAGGCATTCCGCGACGCTATAGCCGGTCATCCGCTCGACTGAGGGATTGACCCAAACCAGCTTGCCATTGGGATCGACCCAGTTCTCCCAATCGTAGGTGTAATCGGCAATCGCGTGAAACTTGGCCTCGCTTTGGGCCAGTGCCTCCATCCGCTGGCGCACCGCCTGCGACATGCGATTAAAAGTACGGGTGAGCACACCCACTTCATCGTCGCTTTTCACCGCCAGTTCGACGTTGAAATTGCCCTCGGCGACTTGCTGACTAGCTTGCGTCAACAAGCCAAGGTGACGGGTGAGCCAAATACCGATCAGGGTGAGCAGGAACAGGGTGAGCAACACCTCGGCCGCCGCAATTAATATGCTTTGCTGCGTCAACTCGCGCCGAGACTGGGCCAGACTTTCCAGCGACAGCCCATAACGCAACTCGCCGTATTTCTGATTGATATGTTCGATCGAAGTTTTGGTGTTGAACAGGCGCGCGCCAGCCATCTCGGCGGACTCGATATCCTGATCCAACGCGGGCAGGGGGCGGCTTCGGTCCCAACCGGCGGACTCCACAATCTTGTTCTGATTGTCCAGCAGAATCAGATAAGCCACGCCCTTGTCGGAGCGAATTTCTTTGAGGATTTCACTCAAGGTGGCGTAATCACGCTGCACCATCGGCCCGATGAGCGAAGCGTTGAAGAGCGGTTTTAGGTCGTTGTTTTTGAGCTTCGCTTGCGCCACCAGGCTGTTATCGGTGATACGCACGCTATTACCCACCAGCAGCGTGAGCATGATAACTTCCACGAGGACGCTGGCGAGAATGAGTTTCGCACGCAGAGACTTAAAGAGGGACAGCTTGAACAAATGCGGCGCTCCGAGTTTGGATTATTGTTCTAATTTTTCGGTACCCTATTACGCGCGAGCATACTAACATGCGCCCTTTGGTTTCACCATTACCGGTGCAGACAAACACCGTCGGCATGCAGCGTATCGATTAAGGAGGCATCGCCTCCAACAAGCGCTTCAGCTCCTTAATGAACGGATCGACGCTTTTCATATCGGCCTCTTCCACGGTGCGTATCCCTTCGTAGCCACTTATTTTCAGAAAAGCGCGGCCTTCCGCGGTATTCGGAAACCGCAACAGCAAGTTCCGCACCTGCTCCACGCCCGCTTGACCCAAACGCGGATGCGCTAAAAACATCACATGCGGCAAGCGTTGGGTTTGCGCGATGATGCGCACGCTGTTGCGCAAGTCTTCCGGCATCTGCTGCAAAGCCACGTACTCGGTGATCGCCGCCTCGGCCTCTTTGCGCTGAACGGCCAGCACCGCATTGCTGTGCGACCCGACATCCCGGATCAGCGTGTATACGTCGTTGCCTAAGCCCTTGTCACGTAATAGCTGGCTGCCCATGATGGCGACCAAGGCAACCTTGTTCGGTGTGGCGATGCGCTTTCCTTTCAGGTCCTGGACGGTTTGGATGGCCGAAGTCTTGGCCACCACCACCACGCCGCGCAGCTCGCGTGTGAATATCGTGAGGGGAATATAGCCCGCCTCGCGCTGCGCCAAACGCGCCATGTGCGGCGGCGTCACCACCACATCGTATTCGCCCGCCTGCGTGCGATCGACATAGTTCTTGAAACTGGTTGCGGTGAATAAATGCGTTGGGCGATTCAACTCTGCTTGTAAAAGCACGCGCACCGGCTCGTACAAATCCAGTAGCGCGCGCGTGCTTAGATAGGGGAAAACACCCATTTCTACTGGGTTAGAAGCATTTTGGGCGGTCACCGGCGTAGTCCAACCTAACATCGCCGCCAGCACTACGCTGAAAACATTCAGTCGAAATATTCTATTGCCCGGCATGAACTCCCCCTAGACTCCTATTTCGGCAGGAAACAAACACCCCCACCACCAACGTGAAACCGCCTGCCACCCTATCGTCAAACATCGGGCGGCAAAAAGCACCGGCTTAGATTCGCTTGACGAAAACCTTCGATTTGCGTTGGTAGTTGTACAGCATTTGCTTCTTTCGCGGCAGCTCGGCCACGTCCGCTTCGGCGTAGCCCCGCTCCACGAACCAGTGCGCAGTTTGCGTGGTCAGCACGAATAGGCGCTTGAGTTTTTTCTTGCACGCCGCAGCCTCTACAAACGCGAGCAAGGTCGCGCCACGCCCCGCGTCGCGATAATCCGCATGCACTGCCAGGCACGCCAGCTCGCCTGCTTTTTCTTCAGCGAATGGATACAGTGCTGCACAGCCGATGGTGATGCCATCGTGCTCCAGAATATAAAAACGCTCGATTTCCATTTCCAGCAATTCGCGCGAACGGCGCACCAGCACGCCGGCTTCTTCCAGCGGCTCGATCAAGGACAGCACGCCGCCCACATCCTCGATGGTCGCCTGACGCATCGACTCCACCGGTTCCGGAGAGACCATGGTGCCGATGCCCTCGCGGGTGAACAGCTCTTGCAAGATCGCACCGTCCACGTGGCGCGAGATGAGATGCGCGCGCGCCACACCGTTGCGGCACGCCTTGACCGCGCACGGTAGATAAAAGCCCACGTCGAGCGGTAGTTCACGTGTGGATTTGACGATCTTCAAGGCTTCTTGCGCGGTCAACTCTTTCAGCATCCGACCCTTGACGTCGGTGACCCCCAGCGTATCCATCATGAAAATCAGCTTCTCAGCCTTGAGCGCGATCGCGGCGTGGGTGGCGACATCTTCCACGGTGAGATTGAATACTTCGCCCGTGGGCGAGTAGCCGATGGGCGAGAGCAGGACGATTTCATTCAGATCCAAGCGGCGCTGGATCGCGATAGCATCTACCTTGCGTACGGCGCCGGTGTGCTGCAAATCCACGCCGTTGTGCACGCCCATTGGCTTGGCGGTGACAAAATTGCCCGACGCCACCCGAATATCAGCGCCCGCCATGGGCGAATTCGGCAGCCCCATGGAAAGCAGCGCCTCGATCTCTACCCGCACCGAGCCCGCCGCTTCTTTGACACAAGCAAGCGCCTCGGAATCGGTGACGCGCAGGCCGTCCACATACTGGATGGTCGCGTCGCGCTCTTTAAGTTCGGCCTCGATTTGCGGTCGTGCGCCATGTACCAGCACCACACGCACATCGAGCGCGTTGAGCAGATTGACGTCGTGCGCCAGCTCATAAAATTCGCCCTCGCTCACCACTTCGCCGCCAAAGGCGATGACAAAGGTGCGCCCGCCGAAGGCGTGAATATACGGCGCCGCGGAACGGAACCAATTCACAAAGCTTTGTGTTTTGAGTTTTGGGGCTGGCACAGTGAGAAATCACCTAAATTTTTCTAACAGTACCCGAATTTACTACTAAGAATCAATGCTTAATACGCATTGTTAATGCGCAACAAGAGGAAAAGCGTCTATTTAGTAGTCGCCCCAAAGTATTTGCAGCGCGGCCAAAGCCGCAAGCGCTGCGGTTTCCGTGCGCAATACGCGCGGCCCAAGCTTGACCGCAACAAAGCCGCCCTGGCGCAAAGCAAGGTGCTCATTATCGCTGAACCCCCCCTCCGGCCCAGCGCCTAAAATGACCCGCCCGGCTGGTTTTTCCAGATCCCGTAAGCTCAACTCGGCATCCGGTGCTAAATGAATGCGCAGTTCTCCACCCGACGCCTGGCCCCCGACGCCTGACGCCTGCTCGCCCAACCAATTCATCAACCCCGACACAGGCCGCACTTCCGGCACAACATTGCGCCCGCTCTGCTCGCATGCCGAGGCGACCACACTCTGCCAATGCTGCATGCGTTTTAGCATGCGCTCGCCCGACAGCTTCACTACGCTTCGTTCGGCCTGGATCGGCTGGATCATGCCCACGCCCAATTCAACGGATTTTTGCAATGTGTAATCCATGCGCTCGCCGCTTGAAATGCCTTGTACCAATAAAACGTTTAGCGGGGACTCGCAGGATAGGGGCGCACCACTCTCAATCAGCGCCACTACCGCTTGCTTATCGAGACGCACAATGCGTGCGCGATATTCGCAACCGTCGCCATTGAATAGCCGTACCAGATCATTTTCGCCTAAGCGCAGCACGCGCACGGCGTGGTGCGCCGCGTCCGGCGGCAGCGCCACGCGCGCACCGAGCGCCAAGGGATCGGGGAAATAAAAACGGGGAATGCGCATGGCGATAAAGCGGGGGCCTTAGTGTATTGCCGTCTTGTTCGCGGATATCACTTGCTTGAGTTCGCGCACATAAGGATCGAGCACCGCCAACTCGCCGGCTTTCATTTCGCGCAGGGTGTCGTAGCCCAGGCTGGCCACGAATGCCTTGCCTTCCGGCGTCTGCACAAACGCCAGAATCGCCCCCTTGACCTCTGCCACGCGCTTCGCAGACAAGGCCGGATGCGCCAAATACACCACGCCCGGCCCGCCGGAATCCTTGGATTGGCCCAGCGAGCGCACGCTATCCTTCAAATCGGACTTGGCCGCGACAAAGGCGCGGTTGGAAATGAATGCCGCATCCGCCGCACCTTCCGCGACCGCATGCATGGCCGTGGTATGCGTGAAATTCGACTGCAAGGTGACATCCTGGCCCGGCTTCAATCCGGCTTTCCTCAGCCAATCGGCGCCCAGTTTCGACACGATGGCATAGGGGCCGGGCGTGGCAATGGTTTTACCGCGCAGGTCTTTGATGTCTTGAAAGGCGCTGTCTTTTCTCACCAACAGCGTGGCATAGGTATCCCAACCGGGACGCAGCATGGGCTGGTAGCCCGCTTCCAACTCGGCCAAGCGCGCGGCATGCGCGACCGTAATCACAAACGGGTATTCGCGCCGCTGAGTGCGCTCGATGAAGCTCGGATAGTCGGGGGCGGTCACGATGCTGAGCGGTTCATGCAAGCGCTGCTCAAGATAAATGCGCAGCGGCTGATAGCGTTCCAGGATGGTGGGCGTGGGGAGATAGGGAACGATACCGATTTCAAGCCCTTTGCTGGGCTGCGCATTGGCTGGCAGCGTCAATCCGATGAGCAAAGCGCCCGCCGGGAAAATGGCCACAAGCCGCCAAAAAACAAGCTTGATCATTTCAGCCTCCTGGCACCCGCGAGCAAGAAATCTACAAAAAAGCTGCATGCTATTATAGTTGTTGGTTTCATACAGCAAGGATATTCTCCGATGGTGAGTTTGACCACACCCGTCTGCGACTTCGGCTGGAAGGCGCCGGATTTCGATCTGCCCGGCGTTGATGGCAAGCGCTACACCCTGACCGACGTCAAAGGCCCCAATGGCTTGCTCGTGATGTTCATTTGCAATCACTGCCCATACGTTAAAGCGGTGCGCCAGCGCATCGTGCGCGATGCGAAGGAGCTGATGCAACATGGTGTCTATTGTGTCGCCATCAGCGCCAACGACGCCACGCACTTCCCCGAAGACAGTTTCGACAACATGAAACGTATTGCCGTCGAGTGGGATCTGCCTTTCCCTTATTTGCACGATGAAAGCCAACAGGTCGCCAAAACCTACGGCGCGGTATGCACGCCGGATTTTTTCGGCTTCAATGGCCAGCTCGAATTGCAATACCGCGGCCGGCTCGATGAATCGCGCAAAGAAACCGCGCCGGATAATGCGCGCCGTGATCTGTTTGAAGCCATGCTGCAAGTAGCCAAGACCGGCCATGGTCCACAGAATCAGATTCCCAGCATGGGGTGTTCGATTAAATGGAAAGAATAGGAATTAGGCGTCAGGCTTCGGGGGTTTCCTGTCGCCTGTCGCCCGGCGCCTAAAAAATGCTTAACGCCCTCCTCGACATCGTCAAAGTCGTCGCTCAGCGCGAGATCGTGCCGCGTTATTTAAAAGTCGCGCACCAACGCAAAGTCGATGGCAGCATCATCACCGAAGCGGACATGGCGGCGCAGCTTGCCCTCACTAAAGGATTGCAGGCGATTAACGGTTGCCCGGTGCTGGGCGAGGAAATGACGCCCCAGGAACAGCAAGCGCTGTGGGAGCAACATAATGAAACCGGTTTATGGATTCTCGACCCGGTGGATGGCACCTCTAATTTCGCCAATGGCTTGCCTTATTTCGCGGTTTCGGTGGCGTTCTACCAAGCGGGTCGGCCCGTCATGGGTACGGTATACGCGCCGGAAGCCAACGAATTGTTCTGGGCCGAAGCGGGCAAGGGCGCATTTCTGAATGGCGAACCGTTGCCGATCAAGGGGCGCGCGCCCGAAAACCTGAAACGCGCCATGGCCGGGGTGGATTTAAAACGGTTGCAACCCAAGCTCGCTTCCGTGTTGGCCGCGCACCCGCCCTATGTGTCCCAGCGTAACTTCGGATCTTCCGCCCTGGATTGGTGCTACGTGGCTGCCGGGCGGCTCGACATTTATCTCCACGGTGGGCAAAAACTGTGGGACTACGCCGCCGGGGCACTGATTTTGCAAGAAGCCGGCGGTGCGCTCTGCACGCTGGATTCAGATGATTTTTGGTCCGGTGACCCCTGGCAGCGCTCCGTGGTCTGCGCCTGGGATCAGGCAATTTTCAGCCAATGGCGAGATTGGATACGGGCTAATCAGTAAGCCGGCCAGCCATCCATTTTCTTATCCAAGCCATTGAAATATCTTATCAATTCTTCTATTGCCAAGGGTTCACGATCTAGGGGATAATTTTAGCTTTCGCTAAAACTCGTTCGCCTGCCGAAAAATCAAACAATATAGCGGCGGGCTAGCTGGAACCGGGCACGACTCCGAAGTTCCTCAAGCATTACAAATACAGCATTTAACCCGGCGGCGCGCAACCTGCCGCCGGGGAATTTTTCGCAACAAAATTAAAGGAATCTCCTTATGGCAACTCGTGCTGAACTATGTAATGCGATCCGTATGCTGGCCGTCGATGCGGTACAAAAGGCCAACTCCGGTCACCCTGGCGCCCCCATGGGCATGGCTGAGATCGCCGAAGTATTGTGGAACCACCAACTGCGCCACAACCCGGCCAATCCGAAATGGGCTGACCGCGATCGTTTCGTTTTCTCTAATGGCCACGGCTCGATGCTGCTGTATTCGCTGTTGCATTTGACCGGTTATGACCTGCCGATCGATGAGTTGAAGAAATTCCGCCAACTGCACTCCAAGACCCCCGGCCATCCGGAATATGGCTACGCGCCAGGGATTGAGACCACCACCGGCCCGCTGGGCCAAGGCATTTCCAATGCAGTGGGCATGGCGCTGACCGAGAAATTGCTGGCGGCTGAGTTCAACAAGCCCGGCCACGAAATCGTCAACCACTATACCTATGTATTTATGGGCGACGGTTGCATGATGGAGGGCATTTCGCACGAGTCGTGCGCGCTGGCCGGTACCTGGGGCCTGGGCAAGCTGATCGCCTTCTACGACGATAACGGCATCTCCATCGACGGCCACGTCGAAGCTTGGTTCACCGACGATACCGGCAAGCGTTTCGAAGCCTATAACTGGCACGTGATTCGCAATGTCGACGGCCATAATTCGGAAGCGGTAGAAAAAGCGCTGCAAGAAGCCAAGACCGTCACCGACAAGCCTTCCCTGATTATTTGCAAAACCGTGATCGGCAAGGGTTCCCCCAACAAAGAAGGCACGCACGACGTGCACGGCGCCGCATTAGGCGATGCCGAAGTCAAAGCCACACGCGAACACCTGGGCTGGACCCACGCGCCGTTCGAGATTCCAAAAGACATTTACGAAGGCTGGGATTGCCGCACCAAGGGCCAAGGCCTGGAAAAACTGTGGAGCAATAAATTCGCCGAGTACAAGGCCGCCTTCCCGAAGGAAGCAGCCGAATTCGAGCGCCGCATGAAAAGCGAATTGCCCGTGAATTGGAATGAGCACATCTCTAAAGCCGTCGCTGCGATCAACGAAAAAGGCGAAACCGTGGCCACGCGCAAAGCCTCGCAAATCGCGATCAACGCCTTGGTTCCGGCGCTGCCTGAATTCCTCGGCGGCTCGGCTGACTTGACCGGCTCCAACCTGACTAACTGGACCGGCGCGCACCACATCAAGGGCAACAGCATCGGCAACTACATCAGCTACGGTGTGCGCGAGTTCGGCATGTCCGCCATCATGAACGGCATGGCGCTGCACGGCGGCTTGCTGCCTTTCGGCGGCACCTTCCTCATGTTCTCGGAATATGCGCGCAATGCGCTGCGTATGGCGGCGCTGATGAAGATTCGCGTGATCTGGGTATTCACGCACGATTCGATCGGCCTGGGCGAAGACGGCCCGACGCACCAGCCAGTAGAGCAAACTTCTACCTTACGCTTGATGCCGAATATGGATGTATGGCGGCCTTGCGACACCACGGAAACCCTCGTCGGCTGGGCAGCCAGCGTGGAACGCCTAAATGGGCCGAGCAGCCATATCCTGAGCCGTCAAAATCTGCCGTTCCAAAAACGTAGTCAAGAGCAGATCGACGCTATCCGCAAGGGCGGCTATGTGTTGGCCGATGCGGCGAACCCCAAAATGGTGCTGATCGCCACCGGCTCCGAAATCGGGCTGGCGATGGAAGCGAAGAAAGTATTGGACGGACAAGGTATCCCCACCCGCGTCGTATCCATGCCTTGCACCAACGTGTTCGACCGCCAAGAGCAGTCCTACAAAGCCAGCGTGCTGCCGAAAGGCGTGGCGCGAGTTGCGATCGAGGCCGGCGTCACCGACTTCTGGCGCAAGTATGTCGGCCTGGAAGGCGGCGTGGTGGGCATCGACACCTTCGGCGAATCCGCACCGGCGGGTGATCTGTTCAAGCACTTCGGCTTCACCGTGGAAAATGTGGTGAACACGGCTAAGGCTGTTCTTTAAAAAGCGATTCAACGCAAAGGACGCAAAGTAACGCCAAGGAAAACCTATCTTGATGGTTTTCTTCGCGAACCTTCGCGTCCTTCGCGGTTAACGATTTTGTTTTCAACTTATCAAGGAGTAGAGAAACATGACTATTAAGGTCGGTATCAATGGATTTGGCCGCATCGGCCGTATGGTGTTCCGTGCTGTTGCGAAGGACTTCAAAGACATCGAGATCGTTGCCATCAACGACTTGCTCGATCCTGAATACCTGGCCTACATGCTGAAATACGACTCCGTACACGGCCGCTTCAATGGCGATATCGCTGTAGACGGTGGCAATATGATCGTTAACGGCAAGAAAATTCGCCTGACGGCTGAGCGTGATCCGGCCAATCTGAAGTGGAACGAGGCCGGTGCGGATATCGTGATCGATTGCACCGGCTTCTTCCTGACCAAAGAATCTTGCCAGGCGCACATCAAAGCCGGCGCCAAAAAAGTGGTTCAGTCCGCTCCTTCCAAAGACGACACCCCGATGTTCGTGTACGGCGTGAATCACAGCACCTACGCTGGCGAAGCCATCGTATCCGCCGCTTCTTGCACCACCAACTGCTTGGCCCCCGTGGCCAAAGTTCTGAACGATAACTTCGGCATCAAACGTGGCCTGATGACCACCGTACACGCTGCCACTGCAACGCAGAAGACCGTTGACGGACCTTCCAGCAAAGATTGGCGCGGCGGCCGCGGCATTCTGGAAAACATCATTCCTTCTTCCACTGGCGCTGCTAAAGCTGTAGGCGTGGTATTGCCCGCCTTGAAAGGCAAGCTCACCGGGATGGCCTTCCGCGTCCCCACCTCCGACGTTTCCGTGGTTGATCTGACCGTGGAACTGAACAAGGAAGCATCCTACGACGACATCTGCAAAGCCATGAAGGCCGCCTCCGAAGGCGCCATGAAGGGCGTGCTGGGTTACACCGATGAGAAAGTGGTCTCCACCGATTTCGTCGGCAACAGCGCGCCTTCCACCTTCGACGCCGAAGCCGGTATCGCACTGGACAGCACCTTCGTCAAAGTGGTGTCCTGGTACGACAACGAGTATGGCTACACCTGCAACATGCTGCGTTTGGTGCAGCACGTAGCGAAGTAAGGCTTTGGTGAGCGGTAAGCAGGGAGCAGGAAGCGGGGCGCCATGCCTCATTCCGCTCACTGCTTACCGTTCACCGCTCACCCCAATGAGTTGTAAGGCATAGGCCCTCCTATCCCTTACACCTTATTAAATCAGGAGCACATTCATGTCCGTCATTAAACTCGTCGATCTCGACCTCAAAGGTAAGCGCGTCTTCATTCGCGCCGACCTCAACGTGCCGGTCAAAGACGGCAAAGTCACCAGCGACGCGCGTATTACCGCCTCCATGGCCACCATCAACCACTGCCTGAAGCAAGGCGCCAAAGTAATGGTGACCTCGCACCTGGGCCGTCCGGAAGAAGGCGTGTGGTCGGCAGAAAACTCGCTCAAGCCGGTGGCGGACAATATCGCCGCGCGCCTGGGCAAGCCGGTGCGCTTGATCAAGGATTGGGTCGATGGCGGCTTCGAAGTCGCTGCAGGCGAACTGGTGGTGCTGGAAAATTGCCGCATCAACAAGGGTGAGAAGAAAAACCTGGATGAGACCGCGCAAAAATACGCCAAGCTGTGCGACGTGTTCGTGATGGATGCTTTCGGCACCGCGCACCGCGCGCAAGCTTCCACCCACGGCATCGCCAAATACGCGCCGGTGGCCTGCGCCGGCATTCTGCTCACCGAAGAACTCGACGCCTTGACCAAAGCCCTGCTGAGCCCGGCACGCCCGATGGTCGCCATCGTTGGCGGTTCGAAAGTCTCGACCAAGCTCACCGTGCTCGAAGCCCTGTCCGAAAAAGTCGACCAAATGGTCGTTGGCGGCGGCATCGCCAACACCTTCCTCAAAGCCACCGGCAAGAACGTCGGCAAATCTTTGTGTGAAGATGATTTAGTGCCCACCGCAAAAATGCTCATGGAAAAAATGTCTAAGCGCAATGCTTCCATTCCCATCGCCGTCGATGTGGTGTGCGGCAAGAAATTCGACGCCAACGAACCCGCGGTATTGAAAGACGCCGGTGACGTGGCCGACGACGACATGATTTTCGACATCGGCCCGAAGAGTGCGCAAGAATTGGTCGACATCATCATGAAAGCTGGCACCGTGGTATGGAATGGTCCGGTCGGCGTATTCGAATTCGATCAATTCGGCGCCGGCACCAAAGCCATCGCCATGGCGATTGCCAATACCAAAGCCTTTACCCTAGCGGGGGGTGGCGATACGATTGCCGCGATTCAGAAATACGACATCTACGACAAGGTTTCGTATATCTCTACCGCGGGCGGCGCATTCCTGGAATTCCTCGAAGGCAAGAAATTGCCTGCGGTAGCGATTCTGGAAGAACGCGCTGCAAAATAAGACGATTTTGAAACCACGGATACACACGGATTAACACGGATGGAACCGGGTTTTTATCCGTGTTTATCTGTGTTCATCCGTGGTTGCTTTTAAGGAATGACATTGCTACGTAGAACCAAGATTGTCGCCACCCTCGGCCCGGCGTCGGATGATCCAAAAATTCTGGATCAAATGATTGCTGCGGGTCTGGATGTGGTGCGCCTGAATTTTTCTCATGGCAAGGCGGAAGACCATATCCGCCGCGCCGAAATGATTCGTTCGCTGGCACGCGCACGCGGTAAAACCGTGGGTGTGCTGGCCGATTTGCAAGGCCCGAAGATTCGCATCGGCAAATTCGAAAACCAAAAAATCCAACTCAATCACGATGATCTTTTCATTCTCGACGCCAACTGTACGCTCGGCAACCAAGCGCGCGTGGGGCTCGATTACAAAGACTTGCCCAAAGATGTGGCGCGCGGCGCAACGCTGTTGCTCGACGATGGCCGCATCACTTTGTGGGTAGAAGAGGTCAAAGGCGCGGAAATTTTCTGCAAAGTGCTGCAAGGCGGCATTTTGTCGGACAACAAAGGCATCAACCGCCAAGGCGGCGGCTTGTCCGCACCTGCGCTCACCGAAAAAGATATGGAGGACATCAAAACCGCGGCGGCGTTTAAGGCCGACTATATCGCGGTATCCTTCCCGCGCGCGGGCGCCGACATGCAGCGTGCGCGCGATCTGCTGCGCGCGGCGGGGGGCAAAGGCTTGCTCATCGCCAAGATCGAACGCGCCGAGGCCATCGCAGCACTGGAAGAAATCATCGACGCCTCGGACGCCATCATGGTCGCGCGCGGCGATTTGGGCGTGGAAGTGGGCGACGCCGCCGTGCCCGGCTTGCAGAAAAAAATGATTCGCATGGCGCGCCAAAAAAATAAACTGGCCATCATCGCCACGCAAATGATGGAATCGATGATCAACAGCCCGATCCCGACCCGCGCTGAAGTCTCTGACGTAGCCAACGGCGTGCTCGATGGCACGGATGCGGTGATGCTCTCGGCCGAAACCGCTGCCGGACAATATCCGGTCGAGACCATCGCGGCGATGGACCGTATTTGCACTGAAGCCGAGAAGGAAGCCGACACCTCCTTTATGAGTCAGTACTCGGTGAAGAAACATTTCGACCGCGCGGATGAGGCCATCGCCATGTCGGCCATGTTTACCGCCAATCACATCGACATCAAGGCGATTGCCGCATTGACGCAATCCGGCTCCACCACGCTGTGGATGTCTCGCATGAACACGGACGTACCGATCTACGCCTTGACACCCGAGGTCGAAACCCGTAGAAAGTTGACCCTATTCCGCGGTGTTTTCCCGGTCAACTTCAAGACCACAACGTCAGATCGGGAACAACTCCTGATCGAAGCGGAAGACGAATTGCGCCGCCGCGGTGCGGTGCGTGAAGGAGACTTGATTCTCCTGACTTTCGGCGAAGCAATCGGCAAAACGGGCGGCACCAATACCATGAAGATAGTACGGGTAGGCGATCACAAAAAAACCTGATCGCGAGCGGGGATGATCGCTCGAATTTAATCACTGAATTTTTTAAGGAGAAAACACATGGCACTTATTACCCTGCGTCAATTACTGGATCACGCCGCAGAAAACGGCTACGGCGTACCAGCATTCAACGTCAACAACCTCGAGCAAATGCGCGCCATGATGGAAGCGGCCGACGAAACCAACAGCCCGGTGATCGTGCAAGCTTCGGCTGGCGCACGCAAATACGCAGGCGCCCCCTTCTTGCGCCACCTGATGCTGGCGGCCATTGAGGAATTCCCCCACATCCCGGTGTGTATCCACCAAGATCACGGCACCTCCCCCGCCGTATGCCAGCGTTCGATCCAATTGGGCTTCTCCTCGGTGATGATGGACGGTTCCTTGAAAGAAGATGGCAAAACCCCTGCCAGCTATGACTATAACGTGGACGTCACGCGCCGCACCGTCGATATGGCGCATGCCTGCGGCGTCTCCGTGGAAGGTGAACTCGGCTGCCTGGGTAGCTTGGAAACCGGCACCGCCGGTGAAGAAGACGGCATCGGCGCCGAAGGGGTGCTGGATCACTCCCAACTCCTGACCGACCCAGAAGAAGCCGCCGATTTCGTCAAGAAAACCAAAGTCGATGCCTTGGCCATCGCCATCGGCACCTCGCACGGCGCGTATAAATTCAGCCGCCCGCCCACCGGTGACATTCTCGACATCAATCGCATCAAAGAAATCCACAAACGCATTCCCAACACCCACTTGGTGATGCATGGTTCCAGCTCGGTGCCGCAAGAATGGCTGAAGATCATCAACAGCTTCGGCGGCGACATGGGCGAAACTTATGGCGTGCCAGTCGAAGAAATTGTTGAAGGTATCAAGCACGGCGTGCGCAAAGTGAACATCGACACCGATCTGCGTATGGCCTCCACCGGCGCGGTACGTAAATTCCTGGCCGAAAATCCCAAAGAATTCGACCCGCGCAAATTCTTGATCGCATCGACCAAAGCCATGAAAGAAATTTGCGCAGCACGCTATACCTCCTTCGGCACCGCAGGCAACGCGTCCAAGATTAAAATCTTGTCGCTGGATGCGATGACCACGCGTTACAGCAAGGGCGAGCTCGATCCGAAAGTGAATTAATCGATTCTAACTACCCGGAAAAAGGCGGCGGCAAGCCGCCTTTTTCTTTGCCCGCCGTCCGCGCTATAGTGTAATCAAACCGCTATCGGAATACAGGCATGCTATTAAATACCGACGAAGGTGACTATCCCTGCCCTTGTTGCGGCTATGTGGTGTTTCGCCATCAACCCGGCTCGCACGAAAAGTGTCCGGTTTGCTTATGGGAAGATGATCTTGCGCAATTGCGCTTCCCACGCATGCCGGGCAGCGCGAATGCCGTATCCCTGGAAGAAGCGCAACATAACTTTGTCGCTTTCGGCGCCGTAGTGCGTCGCTTGGTGCATGAAACGCGCGCACCCTTGGACGACGATCCACGCGAAGTCGGCTGGCGTCCACTCGATCCCGTCCGCGATAACATCGAAGAACCGATGCGCGGCGTACCCTATGCCGACAGTTATCCTTTAGATGACACTACGGTGCTGTATTACTGGCGTGCTACTTACTGGCGGCGCTTCGCAAGCTAGCCATTACACCGAATGGCCTACAACCGCTTCTGATTTACGAGTGTGAATATTCCACAGGCTTCACACGTAATATTGCACAGATCGCAGCACCGCTTTCCCCTATAAATAAGGGTGTACTCAGGCCAAACGCCACGGAGCAGTGGCGACGTTACAATCTGGGCGTCGCCTGCACGGCTTAGCACAGCAAGGGCGCGCCGCCCGTCACGCGTGCATCAGAGAGGCAGAGATGCGTAAAAGACGCCGCGTGCTCGCGGTTCTCCTGACCTTGGCTGCCCTACATCTGCCGTCTCCGGTTATCGCCAAGCCGAAGGCAAAAGCGCCGCGGATCGGGTACTTGGTATTGTCGCCACTGATCTCGCCGCCCTCGCCAGCGCGCGTGGCGTTTATCTTGCACAATTATGCCGCCCAGGCGCTGGGTATGAAGATTAAACAGACGATCGGATAAGGAAGTTCAATAATGCCTAAACGCACAACTTCACTCATTTCTACCATTGCGCTGGTCGTCTGCACGCTCCTGCTCCCGCCGATGACGCTGGCCGCACCCCCCGCATCTAAAATATATCGCGTCGGCTATCTGCTTCTTTCCCCGCTCTCGGACACGCCTTCGCCCGATCGCGCGGCCTTTATCGAAGGCATGCGCAATTTGGGTTATGAAGAAGGACGCAATTTGTTGATTGAATATCGCTCGGCCAACTGGGAGCCGGAGTTTCTAAGCGATCTCGCCGCCGAACTGGTAAAACTGCCAGTCGACGTGATTATTCCGGTCGGCGGTAGGCCCCAGATCGGCGCCGCGATGCAGGCCACCCGTACCATTCCCATTGTGATGCCGTTTAGCGGCGACCCGGTCGGCGCCGGCCTGGTCAAGAGCCTGGCGCATCCCGGGGGCAATGTGACCGGCCTCACGTTCGATGTCACGCCGGAAGTCGGCGCGAAGTTGTTGCAACTCCTAAAAGAGGCGGCGCCGAAAATCAAGCATGTCACCGTTCTGTGGAATCCAACATCGACCAACTTTGTGCGACATGTTGAGTCAATGAAAAGCGGTGCCAAGGGCTTGGGAGTAACCCTGACATCGATAAATCAGCATGGGCCCAAGGATATCGAAGCCGCCCTCGCCATCATGCGCCACAAACGCCCCGACGCGCTGATCGTGATGCCGGACCCCGCGACCTCGAGCTACCGGCAAATCATCGCAGAATTCGCAACCGCCAACCGGATCCCCACCATGTTCGGCTTTCGGTTGTATGTGGACGCGGGCGGGTTAATGTCCTACGGTCCGAACCTGCCGGACAACTTCCGGCGCGCCGCCACCTATGTGGACAAAATCTTCAAAGGCGCCAAACCCGCCGATCTGCCGATCGAGCAACCAAACAAATTCGAGTTAGTCATCAATCTGAAAACCGCCAAGGCACTGCGTATCAAGATTCCACCAGCACTGCTGCTGCGCGCCGACGAGGTGATCAAATGAAAGCCATTGCGCTACTGGTCATAATCGTGTTGGCGGGCCTGTTCGCACCGCTCACGCCGGCTGCACCGCTGCCCGGCAAGGTACCGCGCATTGGGTACTTGGTATTGTCGCCGCTGATCTCGCCTCCCTCGCCGGAGCGCGCGGCGTTTCTCGATGGCCTGCGCGAACTGGGCTATGAGGATGGCAAGAACATCATCATCGAGTACCGCTCGGCGGAAGGCGACGCCGAGGTGCTGCCCTTTCTGGCGGCCGAGTTGATCGAGGCCAAGGTCGATCTCATTGTGACCCTCGGTGCACAAACTGCACTGGTGCTGAAGAATGCCACCCGGACTATCCCGATTGTCATACTGTTTGCCACCGACCCGGTTGGAACCGGCCTCGTGAAAAGCCTCGCCCATCCCGGCGGAAACGTCACCGGAATGTCGGTTTTAGCGTATGAACTGGGCGCTAAACGCCTGCAACTGCTCAAGGAAACGCTCCCCGGTTTGTCGCGGGTAGCGATATTAAGGGATTCCAATGATCCCGCCGCTGCAACCGAGTGGAAGGCGACGCAGGCTGCCGCCCGAGCACTGCATATCAGTCTCCAGCCCTTGGAGATCCAGAGCGCACAAGATCTCAGCGCCGCATTCGCCATAATCCGGAAACAGCCACCTGATGCGCTCATTGCCCTCATGAGTTCGCGCATCTACAGTTACCGCAATATCATCAATAAATTCGCCATGAGCCAACACCTGCCGATCATGTCCGGATTCCGGGAATTCACCCTCGCCGGCGCGCTGATGTCGTACTCCCCGAGCCTTCCATATTTAACTCGGCGCGCCGCCGTTTACGTGGACAAAATCCTCAAGGGCGCGAAGCCTGGCGACCTGCCGGTGGAACAGCCCACAGAAATCGAGTTAGTGATTAATCTGAAAACCGCCAAGGCGCTGGGTATTAAGATTCCGCCGGCACTATTGCTACGCGCGGACGAGGTGATTCAATGAACATCCGAGCAAAAAATGGTGTATGGCGACAGAGCGCGGCAGCGCTGGTTCTATGTTGCTCGGTGCTGCTCGCCATCACCGCGCAGGCAGGACCGAAGGCGTCGGTCCCGCGTATAGGCTTTCTCGCATTCGACGAGGGGAGCTGCCGTAACGAGCCCTTCGTGACGGGGCTGCGTGAACTCGGTTACCTTGAGGGCAAAACCATCGTAATCGAATGCCGTCATGCGGGCGGGCGTGACGATGGGATTCAGCAAGCCGCCGATGCACTGGTGCGCAGCAAGCCGGCGATCATCGTGGCGTTCGGCCAGCAACTCATAATACCGGCACAGCGCGCCACCAAGACTATCCCGATCGTTATGCTCGCGAGTGGCGAGCCGGTGGAATCCGGGTTTGCCACTAGCCTCGCGCGGCCGGGCGGGAATCTCACGGGACTCACGTATTACGCGACCGAGCTCAACGCCAAGCGGCTCGAGTTCCTGAAGGCGGTTGTCCCGAGGCTGCGGCGCGCCGCCCTCCTCGTGAGCCCTCAGGCGCCTGCGGGACTGATCCGGGCTCACCTTCGAGACACCCGTTCGGCGGCCAAAGTGCTCGGGCTTGAGATCGTTGTCGTCGAGGCGAAGGGCGAGGCCGACCTCGAACGCGCCTTCGACGAGATCGTGAAGGCCCGAGCCCAGGCGGTTCTGATCCTGCCTTATTCCGCCTTCGCCAAAAACGCACAGGAGATTGCCGACATCGCGAAATGGCGCGAATTGCCGACGATACACTTTCTCACTCGTTATTCCGCGCTTGGCGGGCTGATGGCCTACGGGCCGGATTACGGGATACTGCATCGCCGTGCTGCCGCCTATGTCGACAAAATCCTTAAAGGTGCCAGCCCGGCGGAGCTGCCGATCGAGCAACCGATGCGGTTCGAATTCAGCATCAATCTCCAGACCGCGCGCGAACTCGGGCTGAAAGTCCCGCAGACACTATTGCTGCGCGCCGACAAGGTGATTCAATGAAAACTTTCGCATTCGTTTTTATCCTTGCCGTGGCCAGTCTGGCCGGACTATTTGCACCCGCCGTACAGGCCGCTGATAGGATGCCGCGCATCGGCTGGCTGAACCCGGGTTCCCCGACATCGCACGGCGCGCTGTACGAGGCGTTCAAACAGGGCCTGCGCGAGCGCGGCTACATCGGGGGTCAGAACATCGTCATTGAGCAGCGCTGGGCGGAGGGAAAACTGGACCGTCTGCCGATGATGGCAGCAGATCTGGTGCAGCTGAAGCCCGACGTGATCGTCGTTGCCGGGGCGAATGCCGTCCAGGCGACCAAGGCGGCGA
>JADMJT010000077.1 GCA_018781585.1 Burkholderiales bacterium | reverse complement strand
CCAAGGGCTCCACCTCGGAACAGAACGTGAAGCGCGCCGTGCCCAGCGCCACGGTACTGTCGTTTGACGACTACCCGCAAGCCTTCCTCGCCCTGCGCCAAGGGCGCGTCGCCGCCATCACCACCGACGAAGCGATCTTGGCCGGCATCCTGGCCAAAGCGCCGGACAAGAGCGCGTATGAAATTCCCGCACTGCGCATATCGGATGAGCCCTATGGCCTGGGTATGCGCAAGGGCGATACTACTTTGGTATCGTTCGTGAATCAGATGCTGCTCGACATGGAAAAATCAGGCGAAGCCAAACGCATCTTCGACAAATGGTTCGGCCCGCAATCGGAAGCGCCGATCAAGAGGGATTTTGTTATTTCAACGGCGCATTGATGCAAGAGCGCGTTCCGCTTGTATTTACCGCCTGCCCTGGTGGGTACAGGAATCGCCGTGCGGGAAATTGGCTCCCTCCCTCTATTAAGAGGGGCTTTACAATCGGACGTTTTCGTCCGACAATGCATCCATGATGGGAAACGAGTTTATACGCAAGGTGAAGGCGCTCGGCAAGGCTCGAAAGGTGACGGTAACGTTGAATTCGTCACGGGGGAAAGGGAGCCACCAGACGTTGTACTATGGGTCATCCTTCACCGTCGTTCGCAACCCGAAGGACGAGCTGAAAACCGGCACATTTCATGCAATGTGCGGGCAGCTTGGCGTCAAACCAAATGACTTGTAAGAGGTGTTCACCATGAATCGCTTTCAGTACCCCGTAATGCTCACCGCTTCCGACGAGGGCGGCTACGTCGTCACGTGCCGCGACTTGCCGCAGTTGATTACGCAGGGCGAAGACAAGCAAGACGCGCTCGATCAAGCATCCGACGCGATGGATGAAGTCTTTGCGACGTATATGATCGAAGGCATCGATTTCCCTGAACCCAGCAAGGCAAAGCGCCGCGAGCACCTTGCGGCGCCGCCCGCAGAGACGATGGCGAAAGCAGCGTTGTTCGTCGCGATGCGCGAGGCCGGCATCAGCAAAATGCAACTCGCCAAGCAGCTTGGCGTGGATGAAAAGGAAGTCCGTCGCCTGCTTGACCCCCACTACCAATCGAAGTTGCCTCGCATTGCACAAGCGATCAGCCTGCTAGGTCAGCGCCTCGTGATTGGTTTGGAGCCGGCTTAAGCATGGTGTAATTAGAAAGTGAATTCACCAAGCGCACAGATATAAGGTAAAGGCCTGACCCTATCTTCCATCTGCACATTAATTAAAGCGCGGGTTCCGCACGTTTTCTCTGTAGTAACAGATAGCACCATGCTATATCGTGCGGCTCATGATATGCGGCAGGAGCAGCGCGCGGACAAGAACTGACAGACGGAACGATATTCCTTTATGATCCTGTTAGATTAGATGCTGGCTGGTTCCTTTTTTCCTATCTTCATCTGCAGTAATTGTTTCTTTTTTTTGGGAGTTATGTATGCGAGTGACGCCAAGCGGTTTTACGATTGCTGAATATTGTCAGCAAATGACTGAGAAGAATATTGTGGTCAATCGTAATTATCAGCGGTCTAACAAAGTTTGGCCTGCGGCCGCACGATCATTTCTTATCGATACCATCCTAAATGGCTTTCCTATGCCAAAGTTGTCCTTGTATCAAAAGACAGACCTCAGGACACGAAAAACGATCAAAGAGATAGTTGATGGACAGCAAAGAAGTCAGGCTATTTTGGATTTCTTTAATGATGAGCTTCGAATCAGCTCTAGGGGAAATTATTATGGAAAAACATATTCTCGATTAACTCCAGAGGAGCAGCAGAGCTTTATAGATTATCAGCTTTCTGTCGATTTATTCGTTGATGCAACTGAGGATGATATTCGCCAGTTGTTCAGAAGAGTTAATTCTTATAATGTCCCTTTGAATCCACAAGAGAAAAGGCATTCGACTTACCAAGGCCCTTTTAAGTGGTTTATTCTCCAACAGTCAAGCAACTATGCGCAAACGTTTAAAGATCTTGGTACTTTCAATGAGAGTCAATTATCTAGAATGGATGACTCGAAATTTATTGCTGATATTTGCGTAGCTTTCAGCGATGGGTTGATTAGCGCATCTGAAGCTCGAATTGAAAAAACGTATAAAAGTTTTGACCAAGACTTTCCTCAAGAAGGGCACTATGAGTCTTTGATTGCTGGCGCCATGAATGATGTTCTTGCATTCAGGGAGCCGCTTGGCGACGAACTCACAAAAAAATATCATTTATATTGTCTTATTCTTGCTTTCGTGCATAAACGCAATCCCATTCCTTCGTTACAGCCCATCTTCCATAGCGATGGTCATGGTGTGACAAATATACAGGCTACAAAGGAGAACTTAAGTCGACTTACAGAAGCTATAGCGAGTGGGGTCGATAGCAATTCACCAGTGCTACGTGAATTTATCGAAGCCTCATCGAAAACAACGGACCGACAAATACAACGCGCGAAACGTTTCCGAATTTTGTGTGAAGAAATAGTGTAAATATTTTTTCGCCATGAAGATAGCGAGAAAGCTCGTTCATCTCGAAGCAGGTGCTTTGTGGGCATTAAAACGTTCGACACGACCTTTACCCAATGTAAAGACCGCGCCTAATCAATCGCAAAGAGAGTTGTTGATTTCTCCTCTTGTAATCAACACGCTTAACGTGTGGGCCTTGTTTGTTAGAACATATTTCATATGTTGTTTAATGGGCGCACGGAGTGGAGGTGGCGTTGCCATATCATCAAATCATTCTTCCTTACGCATGTCTGTAAATGATGCTATTGGGCATGCAATAGCCATTACCAATCCAAAGGCCCTTCCTACAGCCTCTGGCATGTGGGATACCCGTGACGAACCCACATGGCACGATGTCAAAACGCTGATTAGGCTTGCATCAGCTTTTTCTTTTTCAAATTCAACTGATATACAAACAGCTTTCACTTTTGGTTTTACCGCCCATAGAAATTTTGTAGTATCCAGGAATTACTACGCGCATCGAAATCGTGGCACCAGAATGAAGGCTCAGAATATCGCTACCTATTATGGGATTCGAACAAATCAACACCCCACTGATATTCTGTTGGATTCTCCGCTAACCAGCCCTGGGGTGACTTTGCTAGATCTATGGATTGGGGAATTAAATCAAACCATAAAATTGCTTTGTTCTTGAGAAGGGCGCCCATTAGAAAAGCAGAGGGTCAGGTCTAGATTCGAGAAAAGCAGAGGGTCCGGAAAAGCAGAGGGTCGGGTCTAGATTCGTAGCACCGTTGGTATATCCAATGCCAACCAAAAACGTCCTTCGCGGTTCAACTGCTTTTCCCCGTCTACCCATCCCCCCGGCACGACTGCCCACGCGACATGCGCGTAAACTGCGCGCCGGTTCGGTAATCCCCCCGCAATTCCCCAAATATCATGAACCAAAGCATTACCGGATTTCATCTCGACGAGTGCAACGATTGGGTGGCCGAGCTGGCGTGCGGCCACAATCAGCATGTGCGCCACCAGCCGCCGTGGATCAGCCGCCCTTGGGTGGTGACGCCCGAGGGGCGCGCGAAAATGTGCGGGCAAATGCTGGCTTGCAAGAAATGTGACGAGGGCGCGCTGCCGGATCGGCCAACGGGTGGAAATTTATCGTCTATATAGAGAATAAGCCCACCCTGTCTGCATGCTGTTTGAAGAGCTTAGGTGAGCGCTTAATCAATCACACGGGAGCATCGAAATGGATGAGGTGAATTTCTATTGGACGATTTTGGTAGCCTTGGTCAGCGCGGGATGGATCGTGATTACTTTTATTCGAGACCGTATCGCGCAATCGCTGGCGTCAAGCAGCGCACTAACTTCGCGATTAATGGAATATGACCGTCTATGCATTGAGAACCCAGAGGTTCAAAAATATATTTCCCAGCATTCAAATCAAGCGGAAAACTATTTTCGTAGTAAGCAAGTTTTAGATGAAGACGTTTTTTACAAGGCGAAGACACTCGTTTATAGCCAACTCAATCTATTTGACGAGATACTGTCCACGTCGTCTAAGTCCAGTAATAGCTGGGCTTTTCTAAGGCCAGCGGAGTTGGTTGAAAAGACGGATTGGGATGAATATATCAGGGAGAAATTACGCCATCCTCTTTACCGTTCCATTCTCCTACACGAGAAGCATATTTATGGTGCTTCGCTGCGCGAGTTTTGGACCAGCAATCAAGCTCTGATTGAATCGAAGCAGGCTGATCCCTTTATCTGGTAAAGCGGGCCAGCCAATGGTGCTGCTCAGCGTATCCGCCGCAAACGAAACAAGCCATGCGTATCGCTATCGCTGCTGAAATACAGCGCGCCGTCGGGCCCGATCGCCACGCCCACCGGCCGCGCCCAGCGTTGCCCATCAGGCAATTGAAAACCGGTAATCAAATCATCCACGCGCATGGCTTGGGCGTTTTGGAAGCGCACCGCCACCAATTTCGGTGGGCGGCGGCTCGAAGCGCCACCACCTAGCGGCGTACCCCATGAGCCGCGCAGGGCGACAATGGCATCCAGCGCCAGCCGTGCATCCATCGCCCCCGCCGGCACAAACGCCACGCCCATCGGCGCGTTGCGTGCAGGGAATGTGGCTACCGGCGCAGTTGCTTCGTTGATTGGACGCGGCGGCGCGCGCGCCATACATTCGTCGCGCCTTAATTGTTTGCCGTCGAATTGAAACCACGGCATGCCGTGAAATGAACCCGGCGTGAGCCGGCTAAAATATTCGGGCGGCTGCTCAAAACCCTGGTGATCCGGGCCATTGTTGCTGGCGAACATCACCCCGGTCTGCGGCTGCCAGTCGAACCCGACCGGGTTGCGCAGTCCCGAGGCAAACGTCTCCCAGCTTGCTCGGCCACCCGTTTCGCGCAATACCAGTACCCCGCCGCGCTGGTCTTCAAGCGCATATTTCTCACCCAGATACTCGTCGCTGCAGTTGCCGCGAATGCCCAAACTCACGTATATCCGCCCATCGGGCCCAACTCGCACCGTGCGGCTGTTATGTCCACCGCCGCCAGGCAGAGCAGCGAGTAGCGTTACCGCATCCGCTGCCAGTTTCGCTTGCCCAGGTTGGTAGGGCGCGCGATACAAGCCATCCGTCTGAGCGATCAAGATTTCGTTTTGGCGCAACGCCACGCTATGTGGATACTGGCTTAACTGCACCAGCACGTCAGGCTGGGTATAGGGCGGAGGCAGGCGATACACCTTGCCGGATTGGGAGCCGACAAATAAATCGCCATTCGCCGCAAAGGCGAGCATGCGCGGCGCATCCAGCCGACTGAGCAACTCCAAGCGGTACCCCTTGGGCACGCGCGCCGTTCGACGCGCGCCGTTCAGCGTCAGCGTTTGTTCTTCGTACGTCAGCGCATCCGTGTTCGCGCGGGCAGGCGCGAACACACAGCACAGCAATAAAATACACCCGGAAAATTTCAGCATGTTAAATGCTCACGTCGATTGGTCTTTTCAAATACTAGCAGCAATATTAGGCCTATTTGCAGCAAGTGACGGCACAGCAGATGGCGACACCTTTTCAGCCACCCATTTGAATCGGCGTCAATCCGGAAACTCGCTCTCCCGCTGATGCCGAATGGCGAGAATAATCGCGACATCCCGTTCCACATCGTATTTGTATAACGCCACATAGCCGCTTCGACCACGCGAAATGAGCAATTCCCGATAGCCGAGTTCTGCAGGTCTGCCGACGAGGGGGTGATCTTTGAGAATTCGTAGCCCGTGGATCAGCAAGCCTGCCGTGGCGTTGGCGGCGCCGGGATCGGCATTAAATAGAAATTCGACGCATCGCTCGATGTCTTGCAGAGCACGGGGGGAGAAGGCCAGACGCGTCACGTGAAGCGGCTAGAGCTTGACGGCTTTAGGGCGTTTGGCGCGCTTGCCTTTGAGCTTATCCTGTAGATAGCTGAAGACCTCATCAGCGTCGTACACCAAGCCGTACTCGGCGACTTCCTGCTCAGCGGTGTGCGCGGATGACACGAAGGCCGCGCGCCGTTCCGCTAGCGCAGTCTGTGCCGCGATCGCTTCGACCATGAAAGCGTGCGGCGACTTGCCCGCCGCTTCTGCGGCGGAAGTAATGCGTTTCTTCAGTGCTTCCGGCAATTTCAGGGTGGTGGTGGACATTGCGTCTCCCGTTAAACACAGGGTGTCACCAAAGTACCACCTTGCTAAATGGGGTGTCAATAGGTAGGCAGATTATGCTGGCGTTTGAGCGGTTACAATCGTGAAGCAACAAAATATCCCGACTAAACCCGCACTACAGACAACTGAATGCTCAACTATCAATTTGATTGGCACATAGTCACCTCGGGCATTTATGCCGAATGGCTGTGGCAGGGCCTGCTGGTTACGCTACAACTGGCGGCGCTTTCCTGCGTGCTGGGGTTTGTTCTGGGCTTGGTGGTTGCTATCTTGCGCATGAGTCCTGTCGCGCCGCTGCGCTGGCTGGCTCAGGCTTATCTTGAATTCATCCGCAACACACCACTCTTGATTCAAATTTTCTTCTGGTACTTCGGCGCTTATGAGGTGCTGCCGCAAGCGGTGAATGACTGGCTTAACCAGTGGCGCTTCGAATTCGTGGCGGCGGTGATCGCGCTCACCGTTTATACCTCAGCGTTTATCGCGGAGGATATTCGCTCCGGCATCCGTGCGGTGCCGCGCGAGCAAATGGAAGCGGCGCGCAGCCAGGGTTTGGGCTATCTCACTGCGATGCGCTTTGTGATTTTGCCGCAGGCGGTGCGTATTACGGTGCCGCCCTTGATCGGCCAATTCTTGAATGCGACCAAGAATTCTTCGCTGGCCATGACCATCGGCGTGGCGGAGCTGACTTACCAAGCACGCCAGATTGAGAGCGTTACTTTTAAAGGACTAGAGGCCTTTACTGCCGCAACCCTGATTTACTTGCTGGTGTCTTTGACGATCACCGTCGTGGTCTCGACTTACGAGCAACGCTACTTACGGCCCGGGGGCGTGCGCTGATGGATTTCACCGTCATCACCGACAACTTCACGTATTTCATGATTGGGCGTTATCCCCACGGTGCACTGGGCGGGGTGGCGCTCACACTTTATCTGGCCCTGGTGTCCTGCGTGTTCGCGCTAATGGGCGGTGTGATCTTAGGCGTGGCAAGTTATCTGCCGTTTCGCCCCTTGCGCTGGTTGGTGCGCGGCTACACGCACGTGATGCGCGGCGTGCCGTTGTTGATGGTGATTTTCTGGATGTATTTTCTATTGCCATTGGCGTTCAAGCAGCCCGTGCCGGAAAACTGGACCGTGATCGCGGCGTTGACGCTATTCACCTCGGCCTACATGGCGCACATCGTGCGCGCGGGGATCGAGAGCGTGCCCACGGGGCAGCGCGAAGCGGCCTTGGCCACCGGGCTCCAACCCTGGCAGGTGATGGCCTACGTGGTGTTGCCGCAGGCGTTGCGCAATATGATTCCCTCATTCGTGAATGAGTTGGTGTCGGTGACTAAAGATACCTCGCTGGCGTTTATCGTCGGGGTGTCGGAGTTGACGCATATCGCCACCCAAGTAAACAATCGGGAGCTGACACATCCGGCGGAGATTTTTCTGTTTGTGGCGGCGGTGTATTTCGTGATTTGTTTTTCGTTGACGCAGTTGTCGCGGTGGTTGGAGAGGAGATTGAGTTGGGGAGAGGGCGTGAGAAATTAGCCCTGCGCTTTGAAGTGCCGATCAAACCAAGCAGTCGCCTGACGTGCCACTTCCTCCAACGTGCCAGGCTCTTCAAATAAATGCGTGGCGCCGGGAATGATGGAGAGTTCTTTTTGGCAGTTTATAACGTCATAGGCGCTCTGATTCAAACCGATCACTACATCGTCCTCGCCGCCGACCAGCAATAACGTGGGGGCGCCCACCTCGCGTAAGGCTACCGCGCCAGCCATATCGGGCCGGCCGCCGCGTGAAACCACTGCGCTGATGGCCGCGCCTATTTTCGCTGCCGCTTGCAAGGCTGCCGCGGCGCCGGTGCTGGCGCCGAAGTAGCCAATCGGCAATCCCTTCACGCGTAGGTCTTGTTGCAACCAAGCGGTGGCCACAGTTAGCCGCCGCGTGAGCAGCGCGATATCGAAGCGCATCGCATAGGTTTTGTCTTCTTCCGCGGTGAGCAGATCCATCAGCAAGGTACCGATACCGGCCTGACGCAGCACTTTGGCCACATAGTTGTTGCGCGGACTTAAACGGCTGCTGCCGCTGCCGTGGGCGAACAAGACGATACCTTGCGCATTCTCCGGCACTTCCAGCATGCCTTCGATGATGGCCGGGCCATCGGGGATGTGTACCAGTTCGCTGAACGCTTGATTCGCCATGGCGGCTTCTTACGCGCGGGCCAAGTGCATCGCCACCGGAATGCGGTGCGGCCCAAACTGCCGGCTTAACTCGAAGTGTTGGAAGCGCCCGGCGATCTGGGTCTGACATTGCGGACAGTGGCCTGTGTCCGTCAGACGATAATCTTTGATTTGATACCAATCGCGCACGATGAGCGGCGTCTTGCATCCGGGGCAGAAGGTGGTGTCGCCCTCGACGTTGTGGATGTTGCCGGTGTAAACGTAATGCAAGCCGGCGCGCAGGGCGATCTCGCGTGCGCGCACTAGGGTAGCGGGCGGGGTGGCAGGTACATCGGGCATTTTGTAATCCGGGTGGAAAGCGGAAAAGTGCAGCGGCACGTCGGACCCGAGTTCTTTCGCGATCCATTGCGAGAGCGCGGTGATTTCCTCATCCGAATCGTTTTTACCGGGGATGAGCAAGGTGGTGATTTCGAACCACACATCGGTCTCGTGTTGGAGATAGATCAGCGTATCCAGCACCGGCTGCAAATGCGCGCCGGTGAGCTTGACGTAGAACTCATCGGTGAAGGCTTTGAGATCGACATTGGCCGCATCCATCTTGGCGTAGAACTCGCGCCGCGCCTGATCGTGTATGTAACCGGCGGTCACGGCCACCGTCTTGATGCCCAGCTGGTGGCATTCGTCGGCGACATCCATCGCATACTCGGCGAAGATCACCGGGTCGTTGTAGGTGAAGGCCACGCTCTTGCAGTTGTGGCTTTGGGCGGCGCGCGCGATTTCTTTCGGCTGGGCTTGATCCATCAAGCGGTCCATCTCGCGCGACTTGCTGATGTCCCAATTTTGGCAAAACTTGCACGCCAGGTTGCACCCGGCAGTGCCGAAGGAGAATACGCTGCTGCCGGGATAGAAATGCGCCAGCGGCTTTTTCTCGATCGGGTCGATGCAAAAACCCGAGGAGCGGCCATAGGTGGTGAGGATCATCTCGCCGCCTTGCATTTTGCGCACAAAGCAGGCGCCGCGCTGGCCTTCGTGCAGCTTGCAGTCGCGCGGGCACAGGTCGCATTGGATGCGGCCGTCGTCGAGTTTGTGCCACCAGCGGCCGGGATAATAGGAATCAGTGGTCATGCCTGTTTTACCTCGCGTGCGGGTTCGGGTTCTTTCCATTTGCTTACGGTGTAGCGCGACAGCCGCACATGCTCGTCCCAAAAATCGGGGCTCAGCCCGGCTTTGTGCTTCAGGTGCGCCATAAAAGTTTCCGGATCGGGCAGCTGTTCCCATACCTGGGGTAGAAAGGTGCTGCGGTAATGGCGATACTCGAACACGATGCCATCGATGTGCGGCCGCAGTTGCGTCAGCGCGTCTTGTTCATCATTAAAAGTCAGCACTTCGGTAGTGGAGAGTAGCGATATTTCTACTCTCGTCAGTTCCAGTTCACATAGCGTGAGGGGTAAAAAACGCGGATCTTGAAAGGCGGCGGCAAGCGTGTTCGCTTTTACGTCCCGCACGAGGGGGCGATGCGCTTCCAAGCTGCCGATGCAGCCGCGCAGTTCGCCGTGCTGGGTGAGCGTGACAAAGGTGGCGCCAGGCTGATGCAGCCAAGGCGCATCCGCTTCAGCGGATAAGGGCTGTCCTAAGGCGGTGGAAATTTCGGCGCGGGCGATGGCGAGTAGGCAAGCGCCTTGATCAATGGGCATGGGGTGTTCCCTCGTGAAAAGCAAAGGCGGCATAGCCCACCACATGGTCGTGATCGCCAGCCGTGTCGCCAGAATTGCGCAGATCGAGCAGCTCGGGGCTTAAGCCATGACGTTTGGCGGCGAGCAGCAGGCCATTGACCGGCGTACCGCCGCAGGCTTGCTCATGGTTGATACCGGTTTGCAGTCCGAGAATCATATGGGTGGTTTGCTTATCGACACGCTGCGCCACGGCATAGGGCAGATAGTGCGACAGGTCGGAGCTGATTACGATCAGCGTTTCCGGCCCACCCCACAGGCGTTCCAGTACTTCTGCTACGGCCTCGGCGGATGTGTCGCCCACTACCAGCGGGATCAGGCTGAATTCGCCCAATACTTTTTGCAGGAAGGGTAGTTGCACTTCCAATGAATGCTCCATCGCGTGGGCGGCCGCGCTCACCGACACTTGCTGCAGATCGCGGATGGCATCACTGCCGGCTTGATCGATCGCTACTAAGCCAAGCGGTGTTGCGAAATGATCTGCGTCAGGCAAGGCCAAGCCGCGCACCGGCACGCGGTGGGCCGGGCCTAACAGCACGACACGCTTGATCGTGCCGCGGCCCGGCGCCAGGCGCTGATAGGCGCTGGCGGCAATGGAGCCGGAATAGATATAGCCGGCATGCGGTACAATGACCGCTTTCGGTAAAGGCCCGTTGACGGGGCTGATGTCTCCCAGCATGGCATCGAGATCGCGGCTTAATACCTGTCCGTTACCCGGATAGAACGCGCCGGCCACCGCAGCGGGACGAATCTGACTCATGGTGTGCAATACTCCAAATTAGTTAATACCTTAAATGGGCGCGGCTAAGCCGCATTTCAAGCCATCGAATATATTTTTGTAGGGGCGAGGCATGCCTCGCCCGGTATTGATAGCGGGTCGGGCATGCCCGACCCCTACGTTAACTATAGTCAGTGAATCGATAAATGAACGCCCCAGGACGCTGTTTCGCTTTAATTCCCGCCGCCGGCAGCGGCAGCCGCATGGGCGTGGAGCAGCCCAAGCAATACCTGGAAATTGCCGGTGCGCCGATGTTGCAGCATGCGGTGCGAGCGCTGTGCGTGCATCCAAAAATCGAACAGGTTTTCGTGGTGTTGGCGGCGGATGACGCCCATTTCGCGCGCTATGACTGGACGCCCTTCGATGCTAAATTGCGCCGGCTCTACTGCGGCGGCGCGACGCGCGCCGAAAGCGTGCTGAATGGCTTGCGCGCTATGGCGCCCATATTGCAGCCGGAGGATTGGGTGCTGGTGCATGATGCGGCGCGGCCCTGCCTGGCCCAAACGCACCTCGATGCCTTGATTACGGAGCTGGCATCAGACGAAGTGGGCGGCCTCTTGGCAGTGCCGGTGGCGGATACCTTGAAACGCGCCGATCAAGCTGCGCGCGTGATCGCCACCGAGCCGCGCGAAAATTTATGGCAAGCGCAAACCCCGCAAATGTTCCGCCATGGCTTGCTCTTGCGCGCCTTGGAAACGCTCGGCACCGACACCCCCACCGACGAAGCGCGCGCTATCGAGCATCTAGGATTGAAGCCAAAATTAGTGGCATGTGATGCGAGCAATTTGAAGGTAACTTATCCGCAGGATTTGCAGCTGGCTGAATTGATCTTGAGAAAGGCGAAAGCCTTTTGAAACCACGGATGAACACGGATAAACACGGATTAAAACCGGGGCAGGGTTTTGCTTTTATCCGTGTTTATCTGTGTGTATTCGTGGTTCCCAAGTTTTAAGGAATAATAAATGCGCATTGGACAAGGCTTCGACGTACATGCCCTGGTGGCGGGGCGCAAGCTCATCATCGGCGGAGTGGAGATTCCCTATCACTTAGGCTTGCTGGGGCACTCCGATGCCGACGTGTTGCTGCATGCGATTTGCGATGCGCTGCTCGGTGCGGCTGCGCTGGGCGATATCGGCCGGCATTTCCCCGATTCGGATCCACGCTACAAAGGCATCGATAGCCGCACGCTGCTGCGGCAGGTGATGCAGCTGGTCGCGGCGCAAGGCTATCGCGTCGCGAATCTGGATGCGACCATCATCGCGCAGGCGCCCAAGATGGCGCCGCACATTCCCGCCATGGTTGCCAATATCGCAACTGATCTAGGCGTCGCGCCGGCTGCCATCAATGTGAAGGCGACCACCACCGAGCAACTCGGTTTCACCGGACGCGGCGAGGGCATTGCCGCGCAAGCAATTTGTCTATTGGCGTAGGGGTCGGGCATGCCCGACCCGCGCTTGATATCGGGCGAGGCATGCCTCGCCCCTACAAAGTTGGGAAGAAGTGCGGTGAGCATTCCTGAGCCTGTCCGGCTGTTTTTTGCGCTGTGGCCGGAAGCGAGTCTGCAGCAGGCGTTCTTTGAGGCTGGACTCAAGCTCTACCAACGCTGCGGCGGTCGCCGCACCCGGCGCGAGAACATTCATTTGACCTTGGTGTTTTTAGGCGAGGTGGAAGCAGATCGCTTGCAGCGCGTCACGGATGTGGCAGATCAGATCACGCTGCCGGCTTTTGATTTGCATTTCACCCGTTTGGGCTGGTGGCGGCAGAATCAAGTGGCGTGGGTCGCCACGGACGAGACACCGCGCCCGCTGATCGATTTGGTAAAGCAGTTACAGCTGGGGTTGGTCGCGGAGGGCTTTAAATTCGATGAGCGCCGGTTTCAAGCCCATATCACGTTGCTGCGCAAGGCCAATTGCCCACCGGGTTTGATCGAAAGCCAGCCGATAGTATGGCAAGCGAATGCGTTCGTTTTAGTGCGATCCACCCTGCACGTGGATGGGCCGCATTATGCGATTGTGAAGCGCTGGCCGTTGCAGCTAATTGATGGCTAAAGGAAAATGCAGTGTTCCAAATGTTTGCCAATTTCGCGATCAGTGGCGGCGGTGTAATCCTTATCTAAAGTATCGCTGGTGAGATTCAAGACTTGATCCGATAGCCGCGCTTTTAGAATACCGAGAAAGGGCGACCCCGCTACCAGAATCAGGCGCTCGTACTTGTTCTGTCCTCGGCCATGTTCTAGGGTGCGTGCGATTTCCAGCGCAAAGTGTTCAGCTTCATTCTGCTTTGGATCTGTTGCTTGTTGGCGCGAGGCATGGCCATTGCCCACGCCGGGTACATAACCGGCGCGGTCGGACACCAACTCGGAACCCTTCATTCGGCTTTCCGGGTGAACGAATTCGGAAAGCAGCTTTAACCCTTTGCCGATTCCTGTGTTTTCATACAAACGTGCGCGTGCGGCATTGGCAACCAAAATCCAGGTAGCGCTCATAATCCAAATCTCCCTTTAAATAAAAACAACTCCAATTTAAAACTAGCATTTGAGCAGGCATAGTCAAGACATCGTTGTCCTGAATACCTGTTTTTCTGAGGGGGATAAGAACTTATGAGCAAGCCCGGCAAAGCCGGCGGGGGAGATGTCGGTGGGGTGCAGCACGGTCGCCTGATCGAGTTGGGGATAGTGTTTGAGGGTGGAGCGGTGATAGGCCGGGTCGTAGTGGCTCTCCAGCATGTCGAGCACGAATTCGTCCCACTGCCCGGCATGAGCAAGCGTGTTCCAGTGTGCCAAACGCTCCTTACTGTGCAGCGCTTTGAGGCAGGCGACTTTTTCCAGCAAGCTTTGCGGGTCGGCGATGAAGTGGGCGTATTCTTCCTTCAGTAGCTGCACGCGTTGTGCGCTCGCCACTTCCAATGCCACGCAGTGGCCTTGTTGCCACATGCGCTCGATCAGCGCATCGGGTACGCGCAACTGGCCAACCTTTTTGCTTTCTGCTTCCACATAGACGGGTTTGGCCGGATCGAAATGCCGCAGCTGATGCCAGATTTGGCTATCGAACATTTTTTGCGCCGGTTGCGGCGCATCGGGCAGGTTGCCCAGCACCGAGCCGCGATGTGCGGCGAGTTGCTCCAAGTCCAATACCTGGCCGCCGGCTGCGGCAAGCGCTTGTAGAAAGCGACTTTTGCCCGAGCCGGTTGGCCCGCACACCACTTGAAATTGAAATGCCTGAGGCAGGGTGGCGAGATCATCGATCACGCGGCGCCGGTAGGCTTTGTAGCCGCCATCCAGACGCGCCACTTTCCAGCCGATCTCGCTCAAGATATGCGCCATCGCGCCGCTGCGTTTTCCGCCGCGCCAACAGTAGATCAACGGACGCCAGTTTTTCGGCTTGGTGGAGAAATAGTCTTCAATATGGCGCGCGATATTGCGCGCGATCAGTACCGCACCGATTTTTTTCGCTTCAAAACTGGAGACTTGCTTGTAGATCGTACCGACGTGCTCACGCTCTTGCTCGGTGAGCACAGGGAAATTCACGGCGCCCGGAATATGATCTTCGCGGAATTCCGGGAGGGTGCGCACGTCGATAATTTCGTCAAATTGGTCGAGCTGTACTATGGTAGCGACCGTTGTCATGGCTGATAGATGCTGTAAAAAGTAGCGATTTTAGCCCTTAGTGACGGCATAACCCTAATCACAAAGTAGTTCGGTGTTAAGCGCGGGCTTTGCATCTGTCCCCAGATGCGCGGTTTGGCTGGCTGGGTTCAGGCTGTCCGAACGATCTTCGCGGGGGGGAGAAGTCTAATGTGCGCGCGGAAAAGCCACGCGTTAGTTCGATAACGCGGAATCGGCGCTAGATAGCCGACGCTCAAGCTTACGCCGCTCGCTAAGTAAAAAGGTAAGATGATGGCTGGTTTTGCGCCGATCGAGTAAGCGACGCTCCAGGGGGAGGAACTCAACACGATAACTGGGTAGTTTAGCTGCGGTTTTCATCGCCATGCTCCGAATCGTTTCATTATGGCAAATGAATAGAAAAATCAAGCTAAATAACTAATTTTTAATGAACTCGTTGTGAACCCCTGAGCTAGAATCAAAAGCAAACAACCAGTTAGAGGGCCATGCGATGCGGTTTCTGATTATTGAAGATGATGCTTCTGCTGCGGATTTCCTGAAAAAAGGTCTCGGCGGGTTTGGCTATGACGCCGATGTCGCCCACGATGGCGAGGAAGGCCTTTCCATGGCGCGCGGCAAGGATTACGACCTGTGGTTGATCGATGTGATGCTACCCAAATGTGATGGCCTGTCGGTGCTGAGATCGCTACGCGATGACGGCAAGCAGGTGCCCGCCTTGATTTTAAGCGCACTTGGCCAGGTGGACGATCGGGTAGAGGGCTTACGCGCCGGTGGCGATGATTATGTCGTCAAGCCTTACGCGCTGGCCGAACTGCAAGCGCGAATCGAGGCGCTGCTGCGCCGCACCAAGAATTTCGATGACTATCCCGAGACTGAACTCGATGTGGGGGAGTTGCATATGGATTTGCTCTCGCGCGCCGTGGCGCGCGCCGGGCAAGAAATATTTTTGAAGCCACGCGAATTTCGTTTGCTTGAATATTTAATGCGCCATGCTGATAGCGTGGTGACGCGCACCATGTTGCTGGAGAATGTGTGGGATTATTTTTTCGATCCCCAGACCAATGTGGTCGATGTGCACATCAGCCGCTTGCGCTACAAAATCGATAAATATTTCCCCTATCCCATGCTGCATACCGTGCGCGGATCCGGTTATATGCTGCGCTCCGTCCAAGGGGCCGACGAGGCATAACTCGCGTGCAGGCATTCTTCCGCCGTCCCACGGCGCTGCTGACGACGCCGGTGCGGCTGACCCTGGCATTTACCGCGCTCTATATCGTTGGCACCTTGCTGATCTTTGTTTTTCTCAATTACCAACTGCGCGTCGCGCTCGTCGGGCAAGTCGATAAATCACTGCTTGATCAACAAAACCTGCTCACCATCCAGCATAAAGAAGCTGGCTTTCCGGCCATGTTCCGTGCCATTCGCAACGAGTTGTTGAACCGTGGCCAAAGCGATCGTACCTATCGCGTATTTGATGCGAAGGGTGCGAAGCTCCTGGAGGCGGGCGAGTTGCGACTTCCGGTGGATATCCCCGCCGGACAGGGCGTTCATGAAATCCAAGCTACGCTGAATGTGGGCGAAGGAATGCCGGTCAAAGCGCGACTGTTGAGTTTCATGCTAAACGGGCAGATCAAAGTGCAAATTGCCAAGAGCATGCAGGACACGGACGAGTTGATGACGAGCTTTCGCTCTGCGTTCATTACCACCGTGGCGCTCATTCTGCTGCTCGGCCTGGCTGGTGGCTGGTGGCTTGCCCAGCGTTTCTGGCAGCAGATCGAATCGTTCAATCAAATGGCGATGAAAATCGTCAACTCCGGCAACTTGACCAGCCGCATGCCGGTCACCGGAAACGACGAGTTTTCGGTGCTCGCCACCAATATGAACGCAATACTCGATAAGATGGAAAAATTATTCCAAGGCATTCGACAAGTCAGTGACAACATCGCCCACGATTTGCGCAGCCCGCTCACCCGCTTGCGTGCCGATGTCGAAGTGACGCTGCAAGAGAACGATCCTCAGCTGTTTCGTCTAACGTTGGAGCGTGTGCTGACCGAACTGCAAAACATGCAGGAGATTTTTCAATCGTTGCTCTCGCTCGGCCAGGCGGAAGCGGGAAGCCTCAAGATACGCAAGAAGCCGCTCGACCTCTCGCAATTGCTGGAGGATATCGTCGAACTCTATGGCCCCTTGGCGGAAGACAAGGGCCAAATCTTCGAGGCCGATATTACCGCGCAAATAGCCATCGAAGGCGACCGTCAATTGCTGGCGCAAGCACTTTCAAATTTACTCGACAATGCGGTGAAATATGTGCCGGAAGGCGGCAAGATCGTGCTGTCAGCCGAATTTAAAGACGATAAGGCCATGATCCGCCTTGACGATAGCGGGCCGGGCATTCCGCATGATATGCGCAGAAAAGTTTTTGACCGATTCGTGCGCGTCGATCCCAGCCGCACCTTGCCCGGCACCGGCTTGGGCTTAAGCCTGGTCAAAGCCTTCATCGAGCTGCATCAAGGTAATATCACCCTCTCCGACAGCAAACTCGGCGGCACATCGTTTATCATCGTGCTGCCGGTGAAATAGGTCGGCTTAACCACGGATAAACACGGATGTATGAGCGTGTAGCTGCAGCGTGCTAGGTTGACTGGCTTTACAGCGCAACACAATAAACCAGAACGACAAGCGCCAAACGTTTTTGCATTTATCCGTGTTTATCTGTGTTTATCTGTGTTCATCCGTGGTTCCAAGGGTTATTCTTTCCAGCATGATCCGCATCTACCAAGCCGCTGATTTACCTGAGGCACATCTTGTGGCTGGCCTGCTGCGCCATGCCGGCATCGCCTCGCGCGTACTAAAAGAGAATGCGCAAGGCGGCCTGGGCGATATTCCTTTTGGTGAAGCCTACCCGGAAGTATGGATTGATGAACCCGCTGACCTCGACCGCGCAAAGGCGATTATCGCCGAATTCGAATACCCGCCGGTCGCCTCCCGCAGCATGGCTTGCCCTGCTTGCGGTGAGGAAAATCCGGGTAATTTCGAGTTGTGTTGGAAATGCGGTATGCACATTTAACGTCGCAGCATCGGCAGCAATGCCGGCCACACCGTATCGAGTAGCAGCGGCTGCGCTTCAGCGGTCGGATGCAAGCCATCAGCCTGAAAATATTCGCGCTTGCCGGCAATCGGCGCCAGCAGGAAGGGTACGCGCTGCGTTTGATATTTAACCGCCAGTTGTTCGTACAGGCGATGGAACTTTTCGGTATAGGCGGGGCCGTAATTGGGCGGTAGACGCATGCCGATGAGCAACACTCGTGCGCGGTTTCTTTTGGCGCGCCGGATCATCGCTTCAAGATTCGATTGCGTGACGTCTAGCGATAGGCCGCGTAGTCCGTCGTTGGCGCCTAATGCCAGAATAATCACCTTGGGTTGATGATTGGCGAGCAGGGCATTGATGCGATACAGTCCGCCGCTAGTGGTCTCGCCGCTGATGCTGGCATTGATTACCTGATGCGGAAATTTCTCCGCTGCCAAGCGTTGCTGTAACAAGCTGACCCAACCGCTGGTTTGCGCCAAGCCGTAACTGGCCGAGAGGCTATCACCGAGCACCAGAATGCTTTGCGCGCCCCAAGCGGGTTGGTAGGGGCGAGGCATGCCTCGCCCGGTATCGGAATCGGGTTGGGCATGCCCAACCCCTACAACTAAACATAAGGCGGTGATCAATCCGCGAAGGAAAATTAATTTCATGTCAGCACCATTTATTATTCAAGCCGAGCAGCTTACCAAAACAGTGGCGCTGGAAGCCGGGCCGCTCACTATCCTGCACGATATTTCATTCCAGATCAAAAGCGGAGAGTCGGTCGCGATTGTTGGCGCCTCCGGCTCCGGTAAATCGACTTTACTAGGCTTGCTGGCGGGTTTGGATGAGCCATCAAGCGGTAGCGTGAGGGTGAAGGGCGAAGCGTTGTTTGTACTGGATGAAGATGGGCGCGCGGCGCTACGTGGGCGCTGCATGGGTTTCGTGTTCCAGTCATTTCAACTGCTGCCCATGCTCACTGCCTTGGAGAATGTCATGCTGCCGCTAGAGTTGGCGGGGAGTAACGATGCGCGCAGCCGAGCCCAGCGCATTCTCGATCGTGTTGGATTGGGGAGTCGCATGCAGCATTATCCCAAGCAGCTTTCCGGCGGCGAGCAACAGCGCGTGGCGATTGCGCGTGCATTTGTGACCGAGCCGGCGCTGTTGTTGGCGGACGAGCCCACCGGCAATCTGGACAGCGCCACCGGCGCCAATGTCATCGAGTTGTTGTTCGCCTTGAATCGCGAGCGCGGCGCCACCTTGCTGTTGGTGACGCACGATACGGCCCTCGCCTCACGCTGTGGACGCAGCTTGCGGCTCGATGCCGGGCGCTTGGTGGCGGGCGCATGAAGCTCGCGCTGCGCTTGCTGGCACGCGAATCTCGCGCGGGGGAACTCACGCTGATGTTCATCGCCCTCGTGGTGGCGGTGGCGGCGGTAACCACGGTGAGTTTCTTTACCGATCGCGTGCGCCAGGCACTCACCAGCCAGGCAAATCAATTGCTCGCCGCCGATATGATCCTGATTAGCGATCATCCGATTCCCGTTTCGTTTGAGGCTCAGGCAATGGCTTTTGGCTTATCCAGCGCGCACACGCTGGCTTTCCCGAGCATGGTGATACAAGGCACACGCAATCAATTGGCGGAGGTGAAAGGCGTCAGCTTAGGCTATCCGCTGCGCGGCGAATTGAATCTGAGTCGTGCGCTGTTCGGCCCAGTTGAGCCCGCACGCAGTGGCCCGCAACCGGGCACCGCCTGGGCCGATGCGCGCTTGATGCAGGCGTTGGGTTTGAAAATCGGCGAGGTGATCGAGCTGGGTCAAGCGCGCTTGACGCTCGCGGCGGTGATCGCCAAAGAACCTGATCGCGCCGGCGATTTCTTCAATATCGCGCCACGGCTGATGGTGCATGTGGACGATATTGCAGCTACTTCGCTGATTCAACCTGGCAGCCGTGTCGGCTATCGCTTGCTGATCGCCGGCGAAGCTAAAGCCCTGAGCGCTTATCGGAAATGGGCAGAGACGCGTCTGGCGCGCGGTGAGCGTATCGAAGGGGTAAGCGATGCACGCCCCGAGATTCGGGCAGCACTGGAACGGGCAGAGCGTTATCTGGGGTTGGCCGCGCTAGTGTCGGCGATATTGGCGGCAGTGGCGGTAGCGCTGGCCAGCCGACAATTCGTCTTACGGCATTTGGATAGCTGCGCGGTGCTGCGTTGTCTGGGGGCGAGCCAAGCGGCAATCTTTCGGCTGTATCTGATTCAGTTTGTGATCTTGGGCTTAGCGGCCAGCGCTGTCGGCAGCCTGATCGGCTTCGGCGGCCAAGCGGGTCTGGCGGAATTTATGCGCGGACGCATCGTCAACGATCTGCCGACGCCCAGCCTATGGCCATTAGCGGAAGGTTTGGGTGTGGGCTTGCTGCTGCTGCTCGCATTTGGCCTGCCGCCGCTCATGCGTTTGAAGAGCGTGCCGACGCTGCGTGTGCTGCGACGCGAGCTGGGCGTACCGAAGCAGCTTGGGCTCGCGAGTTATGCCTTGGGCGCGGCTACGGTAGCGGGGGTGCTGATGTATCGCGCGGGTGAAATCAAGCTGGGGCTATACGTATTGGCTGGCCTGTCAGGGGTCGTGTTAGGTGGTTTGCTGTTGGGCGGCTTGCTGCTGCACGTCATTGCGTCCTTGCGCGGCCGCGTGCGCGGCGTGTGGTTCTATGGCTTGGCGAACGTGGGGCGGCGGCGCGCATCCAGTCTGACGCAGATAATAGGCTTCGCACTCGGCTTGATGGCGCTGCTGCTATTGACGCTGGTGCGCGGCGATTTGCTGGCGAGTTGGCAATCTTCGCTGCCGCCGGATGCGCCGAACCGCTTCGTGATCAATATTCAACCGGATCAATTGCCGCGGCTGGAACAATTCTTCCACGCCCAAAAGTTGGAATCTCCCGTCCTGTATCCGATGGTACGCGGGCGGCTGGTGGCTATCAATGAGCGCCCAATAAACGCAAAAGACTATCCTGAAGAACGCGCGCAGCGCCTGGTCGAGCGCGAGTTCAATTTGTCTTGGGCGGCGCTTGTGCGCTCGGATAATCGCATTACTGCGGGCCATTGGTGGCGCGCGCAAGAAGTGGCCGATCAATTCTCGGTGGAACAAGGGATTGCCGAAACGCTGGGGATCAAACTAAATGATCGCTTGACCTATGAGATTGCCGGTACACGCGTTACGGGCCGCGTGACCAGTCTACGCAAAGTGGATTGGGATACGATGCGCGTCAATTTCTTTGTCATCGGCTCGCCCGCGCTGCTGCAAACACAACCCGCGACTTATATCACCAGCTTTCATCTGCCGGCGGGGCGCGAGGCGCTGCTGAATGATCTGGTGCGGCAATTTCCCAACTTCACCGTGATCGACGTGGCGGCGATCATGAGCGACGTGCGCGCCATCATGGAGCGCGTATCGGAAGCGGTGACGTTCGTTTTCCTGTTTACGTTATTAGCCGGGCTGGTGGTGCTGTACGCCGCGGTGATGGCGACGCGCGACGAGCGCCTGTACGAAGCGGCGGTGATGCGCACCCTCGGTGCCGCTACCCGGCAATTGGCCAACGCGCAATGGATCGAATTCGCTACCCTGGGTGCGCTGGCCGGCGTGCTCGCCGCCACTGGTGCGAGTGTGTCGGCGTTTGTGCTGGCGCAGCAAGTGCTGCACCTGCCGTTCGTGTTCAACCCCTGGGTGTGGGTGGTGGGCGTAGTGGGCGGCGCAGCCGGCATCACGCTTGCCGGCATGATGGCGACGCGCAGCGTGCTACGTACGCCGCCGTTATCCGTGTTACGGCGTATAAATGCATAGTGTGTCGTACCTGGCCTATGCGCTTCACCAAGCCGACTTAGTGGGTTCCATGTTGTGTGGCAGCGTTGTAGCGCCGGCATCTTGCCGGCATGCCGGCTGGAAGCCGGCGCTACAAATGAAGAGCTACATGCGCCGCACCTAATGGAATTGGAATCAAGGACAAATTCCGACGAGTATTTAATACTCAGCGCAACACATCCGACCAAATATTATTCGCCCAATATTTGGCGAAGCTGCCTTCTTCTTCACTGTATTTTTCCGACACTCCACCACCTTCTGCCGACACCATAGCCTGCTTTTCGACATTGAAGCGGAACACGTTGGCGACGTGCATGGCTTCCTTGTCCGACACCATGCTATAGCAGGTGTTGTTGACCACCGGATCGGGATCGGGCTGACGGCCGTTCATCAACTCGATGATGGCGGCGGCGGTGACTTTTGCCTGGGCGGTGGCCATGTGGCCGGATTTGGGCAGGCCGGCTGCGACGGCGTCACCAATGATGTGCACGTTTTTCTGTACCTTGGATTCGTAGCTCAGGAAATCCACCGCGCACCAGCGCTTGTCCACATTCACTGCGCCGGCCAAGTCAGCGGCTTTGCCCGCGCGCATCGGCGGCACGACGTTGAGCACATCCGCTTTCACGTCCTCAAATTCAGTTTTGGCGCTGCGGGTGGCCGCATCCACTTTGGTAACCATGGCATTGGGGCGGTACTCGATCATGCCGGGATACAGCGTATTCCACGCAGACAAGAACAAGCCCTTTTTCGAGGTGATATCCGGATTGGCATCCAGGATGAGCACTTTGGATTTTGGTTTGTTGTGCTTCAGATAAAACGCAACTTGGCAGGCGCGCTCATACGGCCCGGGCGGGCAGCGATAGGGCGCTTTGGGAATCGACAGCAGATACACGCCGCCATCCGCCATGGCTTCGAGTTGTTTTCTGAGCAGCGCGGTTTGCGGGCCGGCTTTCCAGGCGTGAGGAATTTGCTCGTCGGCGATTTTTTGGCTTAAGCCTTCGATTTGGTCGTACATCAAATCAATGCCCGGCGCGACTACTAAGCGGTCGTATTTCAAATAGCCCTTGGCGAGGTTGACGGTTTGTTTCGCGGTGTCGATCGCGACCACTTCGCCCTGGATCAGTTTGACGCCATATTTCTTGCCGAGCGCTTTGTATTGGTGGGTGATGTCTTGCATGCTGCGCGAGCCGCCGATCACCGTATTGCTCATGGGGCAGGAGATGAAAGTCGGACTACGCTCGACCAGGATCACTTCGATCTTTTTGTCGCTCCACATACGCAAATACTTCGCGCAGGTTGCCCCGCCGAAGCCGGCGCCGACGATGACTACGCGCGGGCCTTTTTTCTTCATCAGCTCCGGTGCGGAAAAGGCGATGGAGGGAAAAGCAGTCAGCAGCGTGCCGCTTGCGGCGATTTTCAGAAATTCACGGCGATCGAATGTCATGGTGTGCTCCTATTCGCCACGCGACTGAGTTGAAAAGTAGGTGGCCATTTTTTCGATTTCTTCATCGGTGTAGCCACGGGCGTGCTGGTGCATGACCGTGACTTTGCGTTGGCCGGATTTGAATGAGGTCATTTGCTTGATGAATTCCGCCTTGTCCATGCCGGCGAGTACGGCCGTGCCCCCTACGCTTTTGCCATCGGTGCCGTGACAGGCGGCGCAAGTGGAAGCCAGGCTGCGTGCACGTTTATCGACTTCGGCGGAAGCGGGGAGGGCGAAAAGGAGAGCTAACATGATTCCGGTACAGGCTTTCATCGCTTTGACCTTTCTTTGTACGAGAACAGATTTACTTATAGACCATAGTTTGGCGTTTTCCCAGGGTGGAATCAGGGTATCCGCTACCGTGTTAAGATTTGCGCCGATTTTGTTGGAAACAGGAAACCCCATGCGTATCGGTACCCCCTTATCCCCCAGCGCCACCCGCGTCATGCTGCTGGGCGCGGGCGAACTCGGCAAGGAAGTGATCATTGCCCTGCAACGCTTGGGTGTGGAAGTGATCGCAGTGGATCGCTACCCCAATGCACCGGGGCATCAGGTGGCGCATCGGGCGCATGTGATCGATATGACCGATGGTCAGGCGTTACGCGAACTGATTCTGAAAGAGCGCCCGCATCTGGTGGTGCCCGAGATCGAGGCGATCGCTACCGATATGCTGATACAGATCGAGCAAGAAGGCGTTGTGGAAGTGATCCCCACCGCGCGCGCCGCGCAGCTCACCATGAATCGTGAAGGTATCCGCCGTTTGGCCGCCGAAACCTTGCAGCTGCCGACCTCGCCTTATGCCTTCGCCGAAAGCCTGCAAGCGATGCAGGCGGCGATCGACGGCGGCTGCGAAAGGGTGAGGGCGGAGCCCTCGGGCACCTATCGGCATACCCCTAGCGGGTGCATCGGCTACCCCTGCGTGATCAAGCCGGTGATGTCATCTTCGGGCAAGGGCCAGTCAAAAGTGGATGGGCCGGCGGATGTCAAAGCGGCGTGGGATTATGCCGCGAGCGGCGGGCGCGTGGATACGGGCAAGGTCATTGTCGAAGGCTTCATCGATTTCGATTATGAAATCACCCAGCTTACGGTGCGCGCGGTCGGCGCTTCGGGCCAAGTCGAAACGTTTTTCTGCGAGCCGATCGGCCACATTCAAGTAAAGGGCGATTACGTCGAGAGCTGGCAGCCGCAGCCTATGAGCGCTATCGCACTCAGCAAAGCCCGCGATATCGCCAAGCAGGTGACCGACAATCTGGGCGGTCGCGGCCTGTTCGGTGTGGAGCTATTCGTCAAAGGTGACCAAGTGTGGTTTTCCGAAGTCAGCCCGCGCCCGCACGATACCGGTATGGTCACGATGTGTTCGCAAGTCCAGAGCGAATTCGATCTGCATGCGCGCGCCATCCTCGGCTTGCCGGTCGATGTCAGCCTGCGCGCTCCGGGTGCGAGCGCGGTGATCTATGGCGGCGTGGAAGCGGAGGGCATCGCCTTCGACGGCGTGGCCGAGGCCTTGCGTGTGCCGCAAAGCGACATCCGCTTGTTCGGTAAACCAGTGAGCTTTGAGCGCCGCCGCATGGGCGTGGCCTTGGCCACGGGTTCAGATATCAGCGAAGCGCGTGAGCGCGCCAAGCGTGCTGCAAGCTTGGTAAAACCAATTAAGCCGTGACCATGCAAACCCATTATGACCGCTTGGGCGGTGAAGAAAAGCTGCGGCAGCTGGTGGACCGTTTCTACGACTTAATGGATAGCGAGCCGGAAAGCTATGGCATCCGTAAACTGCACCCGCGGGATTTATCCGGCTCGCGTCAGAAACTCTTTATGTTCCTATCCGGTTGGATGGGCGGGCCACCGCTCTATATCGAGGCCTACGGCCACCCCATGCTGCGCGCGCGGCATTTGCCTTTCACTATCGGCAACGCAGAGCGTGACCAGTGGATGTACTGCATGGTGCGCGCACTGAAAGATGTGGGGGTAGAGGAGCACTTGGCGAAGGAATTGGAACAAGCGTTCGCCAAAACCGCCGACCACATGCGGAATCAGCAAGGCGAGATGGGCGGGGGCAGTCCCTTCCTCAAGAATCTCATCGCTTAGCGCGCCCCGCCTTGCGGGTGGAAATGTTGCGCCATGGTTTGTGGCTAAATTGCCCCAGCAGAAAATCCACCATCGCGATCACCTTGGGGGAACGATGCCGCCCCTGGGGATAGAGCGCGTGCAGAGGGAGCGGCTCGGCATGATGCTTATCCGCCAGCACCGGCAGCAGTCTACCTTGCGCGAGATCTTCGCCCACGATGTTGTCTCCCAGGCGGACGATCCCCACGCCCATGATCGCAAGTTGGCGCAGCGCGTCGGCGCTGTTGGCGACGATGGTTCCATGCACGTTGATGCGAGTTACGCCACTGTTCATATTGAATGGCCAGCGCTTGAGCATGGGCGCGGTGCCCAGTGTGATGCAATTGTGGCCGAGCAAATCACGCGGCTCGCGCGGCGCGCCGTATTGCTCCAGGTAGGCGGGCGCGGCGCAGATGACTCGCTCCAGATCGCAAATCTTGCGCGCGATCAGGGTGGAGTCGCTCAAGATGCCAGTTCGGATCGCGAGGTCCGCGCCTTCTTCAATGAGATCGACAATGCGATCGGTGATGGTGAGATCTATTTCGATTTCGGGAAAGCGCGCCAGAAATTGCGGCAGGGCTGGAACCAGTTGATGCATGCCGAACGCCACACCCACATTCAGGCGGAGCAGCCCCTTGGGTTGATCCCGAAAGTGCATGAGTTCGCTTTCGGCCTCCTCGATCTCAGCGAGGATGCGTTGACAGCGCAAAAAATAGGCTTCCCCCTCGGACGTCAGCGCGAGCTTCCGCGTCGTTCGGTTCAGCAGGCGGACGCCGAGCCGTCCTTCCAGCCGTGTGACTAGTTTCGATAAGGCGGAAGGTGTGAGCCCCAGTTCGCGGGCTGCGGCCGAAAATCCCCCCAGTTCAACCGAACGGATAAAGGCGGCCATATCGCCGGGCAAATTACTCGCCGCCATTTATGAAAATAAATCATAAGTGATGTTCATATGTATTGAATTGTATCATCATAAGCACATATATAAAGTGGCTTCCTAGCAATGTACGAAGGAGGCCACGATGGAAGGAACAGACTGGTTCGAGGTTGAACGGCGCGCGCGCCGCTTGAGGGCGCAAGAAATTCGGCGCTTATTGGCGGCGGCAATGGGCGCGGCAATGGGCGCGGCAATGGGCGCGGCAAAGCGGGCGGGCGGATGGGGGTGGTCTTTTCTTGCTCGAAGGTATCGCCGCCGGCAATGCGGTGCGAATGATGCTGCACTTTGATGGCCTAACTTTAAGGCTTGCGCAGCCGCGGCCTGCGCTATACTTTCCGCATGCTTGAAATCCTGATTGGCATCCTGCTTTTGTTCGTCGTCCTGGGGGCGATGTGGATTAGTACGCGCATGGGGCAATTGAGCCGCATCCAGCAGGAATTTCCACAAGCGGTAGCGCAGATGCTGGAGGAAAAGCATCGCCTGATGTTGGCCGATCTGCATGAGGGGCTGACCCGCCAGGGAGATCGCATCAATCAAGTGTTGGGCGATACCTCAGACAAGCAACGCAATGTGATTTCCACCGAGCTCAAGCTCACCCGCGACAATATGCACCAACTGCAATTCGACCAGTCCGAGCGGCTGGGCCAGTTGC
>JADMJT010000118.1 GCA_018781585.1 Burkholderiales bacterium | reverse complement strand
GCGCAAATCGCCGATCCAAGCCGGGTAGAGGTCGCGCGACCAATCCGTGAGCCGCGTCACTTCATCCCGGTAATGCCACGGCATTAGCGGCGACAACAAGCCCGCGCCCGCCCAAGAGGATTCGCCGCCCAGCGTGCCGCGCTCAATGAGCGTGACATGGCAGCCCGCTGTGGCCAACGCCAGGGCCGTGGCACAGCCGATAACGCCGCCACCGATCATGCAAACATGTTGTTTCAAATCATCGTACCCAACAACGTAAGCCGCTCATTCTAACAAAGGCAAATCGTAAAGCAGATCAAATAGCTATGCGCCCTTATCAAGCGCCAGTCTCAAAACAACAGATTTTATGCCGATATCGTTCATACGCCTGTCATGACCGCTCATCGGTAAAGGCTTTGCCATAGCGCAAGACCTCTCTATTCTCCACATTGACGCAACTTGAGTAATACGGAAACCATGAAACCCATACGCGGCTTCACTCTTATTGAACTGGTCATGAGCATCGCCATCGTAGGCATTTTGCTCACGGTAGGCATTCCCAGCTTCATTGCACTCATCACCAATAACCGCATCGTCAGCCAAACTAACGACTTCGTATCCGATCTGGCACACGCCCGGGCCGAGGCAGTGCGCAGAAACTCTCGAGTGACCATCTGCAGGAGCAATACCGGCACTAGTTGTGTCCCTTCCAGTAGTTGGCGGGATGGCTGGATCGTTTTTACTGATCCAAGCGGTTTTGGCACGCTCGCTGGCAGCGAGACCATTTTGCGTGTGCATAGCGCGATGCCGACGGGGATGACGCTCGCAGTCAGCGGGTTTGAAAATAGTGGCGACTTCCTCCAATTCTTGCCGAGCGGGCTAGTGAGTGGCGTTAGCGGCGGCTCGACGGCCACCGCCGGTTCGTTCACCTTATGCGTTAGCGGCTATAGGGGCCGCACCATCAACTTCAACTCCATTGGCCGGGTGAATATCACGGCCATGACCACAAACTGTCCTTAGGAGTCGGGCATGACAAGACAGCCTCATTCATTGCACTACGGCTTCACCTTACTGGAAGTGCTGATCGCCATCGTCGTGCTGTCTTTTGGCCTGCTCGGCTTGGCCGGGATTCAAGCTATTGGCATCAAGAACACATCTGACGCCAATCTGCGCACCTTGGCCATACAGCAAGCTTACGATATGGCGGATCGGATACGCGCGAACACTGTCGGGGCGACAGCGGGTGCTTATGACAGTATTGCCACGAGCATCCCCGGCGACCCGGGCTGCATCAGCACCGGCTGCTCTGCTACGCAACTACGCGATTACGACCAGCGGCTCTGGAACACCAACAACCAAAACATGCTGCGCGGAGGCAAGGGAACCGTGGCGGTCGTAGCCGGCACCGCTATACCGAATAAGCAATACCGCATCACGGTGATGTGGGATGAAACCAGAACGGGCGCCACCGGCACCGGCTGCAGCACCAACCTAAGCACCGATCTATCCTGCTTCCAATTAACCTTTCGGCCATGACTATGCAAATTACCCCACGCAAATTGCACGGCTTCACCATCATTGAATTAATGGTGGCCATCACCATCAGCGCACTCATCCTGGGCGTATTGACTCAAGTTTATGCGGGCGCCACGCGCAGCTACCGGGTAGCGGAAGCCTTATCCCGCATGCAAGAAAACGGCCGTTACGCCATGGACTATCTGGCGCGCGACATCCGTCTTGCCGGTTACACCGGTTGTGTCAGCAGTGGAACTGCCGTCAACAATATAGCGAATCCCGTCACTGGGTGGTCGCCGCTCAACACCGCCACCAGCCCGATCACGCTCAAGGGCATTGAAGGATATGAAGCTTCACTTGTTTCCCCGTCAGCCGTTACGGCGACGACCGGTGTCAAAACAGACGCGGTACTCATCCAATTTTTTTCGCCCAGCAGCGCGAAATTGGTTCATCCCAGTCCGACCAACGCCAACATTAAAATCAATAGCAACACCTTAAATTTCCAAGTCGCCGAAGTGTTGGTCGTAACCGATTGCGCTTTTGCCGACATTCTTAAGGCCACTAGCGTATCCAGCTCAGGCAGCCCGGTCACTATCGCTCATAGCAACAGCAACAACACAGGTAATACTACCAGCAAGGAATATGGCCAAAACGCCGAAGTGATGCGCATGCAAAGCAATGTGTACTTCATTGATACCAAGACGGGAGGTATACCTTCCCTGATGCGTCGGCGCTTGGGTTCCTTTGACACTGGCGACGCCACGCAATCCTGCACCAATGCCACTGCCAGCACCACGCAAGGCTTTTGCGTGGAAGAAATCGCCGAGGGTGTGGAAGACTTGCAACTGCTCTACGGCGTGGATACCAATACCGATCTCTCGGCGGATAAATTCGTGGTTGCGAGCAGCGTGGCTGCCGCTGAATGGGCCAATGTGGTGAGCGTACGGGTCAACCTGCTGGTGCGCTCGGTGGAGACCAACGTCTCGCCCGAAGCCAACACGACCTACCCAGTTTCGCAAATTCCACTTTTGAACGGCGCGCCCCCCGCCATTGCCGCCGCCACTTCTCGCGCTTTCCGGCGGGTTTATACCGAAACCATTGCTCTGCGCAACCGCGCGCTTTAGAGGAAATCACTATGAAACACACCAAATTCCACTCTACCCCAAAGCGCCAACGCGGCGCCGTGCTGGCCATCGGGCTGCTGATCTTGGTGGTCATGACTCTGATCGGCGTCACCGGCATGAGCACCTCCGGCCTGCAACTGAAAATGGCCGGTAACTTGAAGGACTGGCACCTAGCCTTTCAAGCAGTAGAAGCTGGGCTGCGCGACGGCGAAACGGATATCGCGACGGGTGGTCGCATCAATGGCGCAGAGGGTGCGGACTGCGGTGTCACCGGCGTGAATGCCAGTCGTGATGGCTTGTGCGGTCAACTCGATCCGACCATCGCTTACACGCAGAATGTTTGGCAAAACATGGACTGGAAAGCTGGCGCCGCGACCATTAAGTATGTCACTTACGGCGCCAAAACCGGTGCGGTGGCGCTCACCGGGGTAGCCGCGCAACCACGTTATATCATCGAGCCGGTTAAAGATGGCAAGCCGGGTAAAACCCTAGTAGTCAACGACAATCAAAACATAATTAAAACTTTTCGCGTCACCGCGGCTGGCAACGGCGGCACACTTGAATCAAACATCATGGCCCAATCTACCCAGGTTCTGCCCTAGCAATTACCCGCAAAAGGAGTCGCAACATGAACACGACACGTTACCTCGACCCAATCCGCCACGTTGCTGGGCAGTGGCAGCTCATGCTAGTGATGGCCTTAGCGCCAAGCGTAGGACTAACTGCCGCCTTAAATCTGTCCAACGTGCCTCTGCAATCTTCTGCCGCAGTGTCGCCCAATGTGATGCTGTTGATCGACAACTCCGGCAGCATGAACAACATTGTATGGGCGAGTGGGTATAACAACGCGACAACCTATGCGAGTTGGGGCTTTGCTGCAGCAAACGGAAATATTTCACTCTCGACCATAGGTGGTGGGGCCTGTACCGCTGGTTGGAAATCGGCCACTGATGGCACCACGACCAAATGTTTGAACCTTCCCGATCCTGTTACAGCGGGTGCCACACGCTATACCGGCAACTACCTGAACTACTTGTTTGCTACTTACGCAGATGGTACCGATCTTACGCTTGGCGCAATTCCCACTGATTACCGCATGGATGTCGCGCGTACGGTAGCGTCTACTGCGGTCACCGCTAACTCCGGGATGCGCTTCGGCGTTTCCTCTTTCAACTTCCAGGAGGGCGGTAAAATTGATGCCGTTTGCGGCAGCACTACCGCTACGCTGACCACGGCAATTGGCGGCCTTTCATCTTTAAACTGGACCCCATTAGCTGAAAGCCTGTATGAGGTTACCCGTTATTTCCGCGGCTTGTCCAGCTACTACAACAGCGGTGTGAGCTACACCAGTCCGATTCAATATCGGTGCCAAAAAAACTTTACCATCGTGATTACGGATGGTTTGCCCACATACGATAATAATTTCCCGACGAACGACCCGGACGACGTCGCCAACACGACTACCTCATTGCCCAACTGGGATGGCTTGGCGCCTAACACCACTTTCGCAATGTATCCTACCTTCCCACAGTACTCGGACGGCTTTCAGCCTGCTAACAACCAATCCTTTGAAGGGTTTTCCCTTTACCTTGACGATATCGCGAAGTTCGCTTTGGACACCGATATGAAAACCACAGGTAACGACCTAGCGGGGATTAGCTATCAAGATCCGCTTTACCCGGTTCAAAATATGCGGACTTATACCATCGGATTTGCTGTCGCAAACCAAATGCTACAGGACGCCGCAGTGTACGGAAGCGGCCAATATTTTACGGCAACAAACGCCACCGCCTTGTCGACTGCGCTGAATAACGTGATTGGTAACATCGATTCCGCATCAAGTTCGTCGGCTTCCGTTGCCGCCAACTCCACCTCACTCAATACCGGTAGCAGTATTTATCAGGTTAAATTTAACGCCGCGAATTGGAGCGGCGATATTCTGTCCTTCGCAATCAACGCCACCAACGGCACCGTTAGCACAACCCCAGCGTGGGAGGGCGGCACCGTGTCCTGGATCACCGGCGCTACCACCTTTACGCAAGCGACCTCGGCACGCGTCCTCTACACTTACAAACCGTCTACGGCTGATGGCATTCTTTTCGCATGGCCCGCTATTCCGAGCACGCCAACTTCGGCGGAGTTGGATGTCAGCCAGAGCACCGCGCTGGATACCAATACGGCGAACGTCAATGATGGGAACGGCAATAAGCGCTTAGCTTATTTACGTGGCGACGCCACAGAAGAGAGTTGCGTCGGCCTCGGTTGCACCCCGTTATTTCGGACTCGTCCTGCTAATAAACTGGGAGATATTGTTAACTCCGCGCCGGCCTTTGTCGGCAAACCAAGCGCGGGTTATCCGTCTTTTATCGAATCTGTAAATTACGCGGATTTTCGCGATGCACGAGCTACCCGAACCAAAATGCTTTACGTTGGCGCGAACGACGGTATGTTGCATGGCTTTGAAGCCACCACCGGCAAAGAAATCATGGGCTATGTACCGAGCAAGGTGTACCCCAATCTTTCTAAGTTCACTACCGCCGGATACGCCCACAACTATTTCGTTGACGGCTCCCCTACCATTGCCGACGTGTTCTATGGTGGCGCGTGGCATACCGTGCTGGTCGGGTCGCTGGCCGGGGGTGGCCAAGGGGTTTTTGCCCTGGATATCACCGACCCGGCTAATTTCACAAATGCCCAGGCCAACGCGGCGAGTGTGGTGCTTTGGGAATTCAACGACTACGACAACGCGGCGACGACCGGCGACCCCGATGGCGATGCCAATCTTGGTCTCACCTACAGCCAACCTGGCGTGGGGCGCGTGTGTACCACGCGCGCGGGTGGAGTTTGTACCGCTTCTAAATGGGTGGCGATCTTCGGGAATGGCTATAACAATACCAGTGTCGACGGTAACGCCAGCAGCACCGGCTTTGCCTATCTTTACGTAGTTGATATCGAGACCGGTAAAATAATTAAAACTTTCAACACCCAGGCGGGCACCGCCACTACCCCTAACGGTTTGACTTCACCTTCGCTGGTAGATAAGGATGGCGACTATTACATCGATTACGTTTATGCCGGCGACTTACTGGGCAATATGTGGAAATTTGACTTAACCACCTCTTCCAACTCATGGCAAATAGCTTATGGCGGCGGTTCACCTAGACCGCTATATCAAGCCAAATCCTCGGACGGCACAGTACAAGCAATTACCACTCGGCCCCAGGTCACCATGCATCCGACCGGTACCGGCTATCTTGTGCTCTTCGGCACTGGCAAATATTTGGAAGTAACAACCGACGTCAACACCACCACGGCGAAGACGCAGACCTATTACGGAATTTGGGATGATGGCGCACAGGTCACCAGCGTTACTACCCGTAATAGCAGCACCTTGCTGCAACAAGCTGTGGATGCCGAAACCAGCACTTGGCGGCATGTCACCAACAGACCGATTGACTGGACCGCGAGCACGGGGCACAAGGGTTGGTATATAGATCTCTGTCTCAACGGTAACACGGGCGCCACCGGCGACTGTGCCAGCAACGTCGGCGAAAAGCAGGTTAGCAATTCGTTGTTGGTGAATGGTCGAGTCATCTTCACGACCTTATTGCCGAGCACTGTCGCATGTAACGCGGGCGGATCGAGCTGGCTCATGGAAATAAACTTTGCTAACGGCGGGCAAACCCTGACCAGCCCATTCGATACCAATGCTGACGGTTTATTCAACAGCGCCGACGCCGCCGTGGCCTTCGGCCTCGGCGGCGGGGCCGGCTCAGGAATGGCGAATGGCACTAAGCTGCCCGGTATCGCTGGCACGCCCAACCTTGTCCATAACCCGACTAACAAAACAACTTACAAGTATTCTAATTTGTCTAGCGGGGGGGTGGCCAAGACCGACAACAACCTCGGCATAGGCATCGGCCGCGTGTCGTGGCGCGAGTTATTAAATGAATAGGGGAAGATGATGAAGCTAAAACAACAACGCGGGTTTACGCTGATGGAAGTGATGGTGACGGTCGCCATCGTCGGGATCTTGGCCGCTATCGCTTTCCCGTCCTATCAGGATAGCCTACGCAAATCGCGTCGCACTGACGCCAAGAATGCGCTGACCCAAGCAGTGGCGAATATGGAGCGGTTTTACAATCAAAACAATACCTATGCCGGTGCCACCATGTGTACCAGCACGCCTACCATCTGCGCCACCCTGGGCACATGCACCGGCGGCGTCTGCACCACTACCGAGGGCAACTACACAATAGCGCTATCGAACCTTGCCGCCACTACCTTCAGGATCACGGCCACCCCAGGAGGCCCACAAACAGTAGATGGGCCGCTTCGCATCGACCATTTAAACTTTAAGGAGCACGACGCAAATAACGACACTACCTTTAGCGGTAGTGAAAATTACTGGAAATAACCTTCGAACTAGGCAGAAATTTGTCGGTACTTCTTACAATCGCCAAGCCAAACTTGTGGACGCGCCACTTAATATCATTATAAATAAATAGCTTAGGTATTTATGGCACACTAATTGCTTATATACATTACAAGCCGCCGCCATTTTGCGAGCTTTCCACAAGACAACATACATATTGGAGCCGTTATGAACCTTTCTCTTACAAAACGAGTAGTAAGCATTCTCCCTTTCATCTATGTACTTTTAGCGTCCGCACCAGCCATGGCGGGTCAGCCTCCTATTGGCAATATTCCGGAGCCGGACATCCTGTCTTTATTCGCGCTCGGTGGCGCGGTCATGGTCGCGATCGCGATTCGCAAACGCCGCAATAAAAAATAGTCCACTTATTCAAGTTAAAAGGAAACTGGGGCAACTGCCCCAGTTCTTTTTTATATGCAAGATTTCTTGCTCTTACACGATGTAAAACTGCGGGAATATTCTTTTTTCTTTGCTTGGTCGCTCGTATTGTTGTGGGAATCGGCGCTCCCCGCAAAAGTATTGTTCGATTCGCTCGCATTACGCTGGTCTCGCAATATTCTACTTTCTGTATTCGGCATTCTGCTTAACCGGCTGCTGTTTCCCCTATCCGCCATTCATTTAGCAATAAAAGCGGCCCAAAACGACTGGGGTGTCCTGAATCTGGTTGCTCTCCCTGCTTGGCTACACCTACTCATTGCGCTGCTTGCATTAGATGCCGTGGCTTATCTCTTACATGCCTTACTCCATCGCGTTCCAATTTTGTGGCGTATCCACGCAGTACATCATTGTGATAAAGACTTCGATTGCACGACAGGTCTGCGCTTTCATCCCATCGAATCGGTGATTGCGATGAGTGCTCGCCTCGCCATCATCGTCACATTAGGCATCCCGGTCATTGCGGTAGTGATATATGAGCTATGGGCCATCGCGGCAGCCTTTTATACACACGCTAATGCGCAGATTTTTCCGCTCGCCGAACGCAAAATCCGCGCGTTGTTGGTCACGCCAGAAATGCATCGCATACATCATTCCGCTTTGGCGGGGGAGAGCATGACGAATTACGGCGTGGTTTTTTCAATATGGGATCGCTTATTTCGTACTTACCGAGATCGCTCGGCGATGAACACGGAGGAGATGCCGATTGGACTGCCCTGGTTCAACAATTATCCCAGCATGGGCATAATGCGCTTGTTCATTTTGCCTCTGCTCTCGGCGCCCTTTAGAGAACAAGCGGAAGAACAAACTGCTCAAGTGGATAAGCAACCTATTTTTCCACCTTCATAACGATCAGCTAATTTTTTCGGTTAAACCTTTTGGCAGTGGAAAAATCACCATTTCTGCTACCCCATCGGTTTCCTGCACCGATTCCGCACCCATTGCTCGTAATCGATCAACCAACGATTGCACTAAAATTTCTGGCGCCGAGGCCCCGGCAGTTATACCTATCCGATTTTTTCCAATAACCCACTCCGGTTTCAGATCCGTCGCCGTATCCACCATATAAGCCGGCACCCCCAGGTTCTGAGCGACCTCGCGCAGACGATTCGAATTCGAGCTATTGGGGGAGCCGACTACGATCAGAACATCACATTGCGTAGCTAGCGCCTTCACCGCATCTTGGCGATTTTGCGTGGCGTAGCAGATATCGTCTTTCTTCGGGCCTTGGATACTCGGGAAGTGTTGTTTTAACGCATCGATAATTTTGGCTGCGTCGTCCACCGAGAGGGTGGTTTGGGTAACGAAGGATAAATTATTCACGTCCTGCACTTGCAGCTTGGCCACGTCCTCTGGCGTCTCGACCAGATACATTCCCCCCACCGTTTGCCCCATGGTGCCCTCGACTTCGGGGTGGCCTTTGTGACCGATCATGATAATTTCTTTGCTGGTGGCGCGCATTTTGGCCACTTCTACGTGAACTTTGGTCACCAAGGGACAGGTCGCGTCAAATACCTTCAAGCCTCGTGATTCAGCTTCTTGGCGCACGGTTTGTGATACGCCGTGGGCGCTGAATATGACGGTGCCGCCCGTCGGCACTTCGGACAATTCCTCAACAAAAACCGCGCCTTTCTGGCGCAAATCATCCACCACAAATTTGTTGTGCACGACCTCGTGCCGCACATAAATCGGTGCGCCGTAAAGAGTCAGCGCCCGTTCCACGATTTCAATTGCGCGGTCGACCCCGGCGCAGAAGCCGCGCGGGTTGGCTAAGAACACTTGCATAATTAATCCAAATGGTTTATCAATATCGTTAATTGTTCATAATAACAAGGTTTTACGTAAGACTGTAGTCGCAAAAATAAAGGAGGAGTCATCATGGCCAATGGCATCGTGAAGTGGTTCAACAACACTAAGGGTTATGGGTTCATCGCACCGGAAGAGGGTGAAGACCTATTCGTGCATTACTCATCGATTCAAATTGATGGTTATCGCACGCTGAAAGGCGGCCAGCGCGTCGCGTTCGAAGTCCAGAACGGGGAAAAGGGCGCGCACGCCATCAATGTGAGCCCGGCGGCTGATTCCCCACCTAATTAATTTCCACCACCTCTACTTCAAATAGCACCGGACAATCAGCGAGCGGGTGGTTGAAATCCACCACTGCTTCGCTTGGCCCGATTGCTTGAATCACACCCGGCAACGTGGTGCCGTTCGGCATTTGAAATTCGATCATCGCCGTCACGTGCGGCGTAATTTCGGGTGGAAACTCGGCGAGGGGAATGCGCTGAATCAAGCGCTCGTCTCTGTACCCAAACGCCTGCGCCGGATCGAGCAGGAAAACATGGCGCTCATGCAAGGGCAGTCCGATTAGGCAGTGCTCCAAATTTTGCGCCAATTCGTTTTGGCCCAAAGTTATTTCAATCGGGGCGTTATCGAAAGTATTTTCAAGCTCCGCGCCGTTCTGGCTACCCAGTTTATAGTGCATCAGGATGGTGTCTCCCGACGCCACGCACACCTCATCCTTCACGCACAACCCTTTGCATTCTTACGCAGGCTATCCCAGATGAGCAACGCTGCACCCACGGTAATCGCGGAATCGGCAACATTGAATGCGGGAAAGTGATAGCCCGCATAATAAAAATCCAGAAAATCGATCACATAGCCGAAGCGCACGCGGTCGATCAAATTACCCAGCGCCCCACCGAGAATCAAACTCAGCGCGAAACAGAACCCGCGTTCCTGTGAATGCTTGCGCAATAAATGCACGATCAGCAACGATGCCGCAAGTGCGATGCCGATGAAGAAGAAGCGCTGCCAGCCGCCCTCCCCCGCCAAGAAACTGAATGCCGCGCCGCTATTGCGCGCATGCACCAGATTGAAAAAGCTCAGTAGCGGCAGGCTGTCGCCGTATTGAAAGACGCCGACGACCCACAGCTTGGTGAGCTGATCGAGCGCGATCACAAACATGCTCAGGCCTAACCAATGTTTTATGTTAATAGTCATGACGAGGCTTTTGTAGCGCAAGCATCCTGCTTGCATGCCGGCTGGAAGCCGGCGCTACATACAGCAACGCAGGTTTCATACTAGGCATGGGTGCGCGGCTCGCCGGGGCCATGCAGATTCGACACACAGCGCCCACACAAGCCGGGGTGATTCGGATCGACATTCACATCGGCGCGGTAATGCCAGCAGCGCTCGCATTTGGGTTGCGTACTGGGGGTGACCACGGTTTTTTCCGTAGCGGTGTCAGCCACTTCCACCACGCGCGCTTGCGAGGTGATCAACACGAAGCGTAAATCATCTTGCAGTGAGGCCAGCACCGCATGTTTGGCGCCGCTGGCGTGAATCGCCACTTCCGCTTGCAGCGAAGAACCGATTTCGCCCGCGACGCGCACTGCTTCCAACTGCTTTTGCACGGCGGCGCGCACTTCGCGAATCGCGCCCCAGTGCGCGCGCAACTCGGCCGCATGCTTGGGCAACTCGAAGTGATGCCAACGCTGCACGAACACGGTGTCATCATCATTTTTGGTCAAGCTTGCCCACACTTCCTCGCCGGTGAAGGACAAGATCGGCGCAAGCAAACGCGTCAGCGCATGCGTGATGTGATACAGCGCATTTTGTGCGGAGCGGCGCGGTTTTGAATTGACGCCGGCGGTATACAGCCGGTCTTTGAGAATATCCAGATAGAAGCCGCCCATCTCTTCGGAGCAAAAGGTGGTGAGCTTTTGCACGATCTGGTGAAACTCGTAAGCGTGGTAATGGCCTTCCAGTGCGTGTTGCAGGTCGGCTGTCATCACCCAAGCGTAGCGATCGATTTCCAACCACTCGTCAATCGGCAGCGCATGTTGTTGCGGATCGTAATCAGCGAGATTCGAGAGTAAGAAGCGCAAGGTGTTGCGAATCCGGCGGTAGCTTTCCACCACGCGTTTGAGGATTTCATCCGAGATCGACAGCTCGCCCGAGTAATCGGTTGCCGCGACCCACAACCGCAGAATATCCGCTCCCAGCGTGTCGATCACTTTTTGCGGCGCGACCACATTGCCTTTGGACTTGCTCATCTTATGGCCCTGGCCATCGACCACGAAACCATGCGTGAGCAGCGCCTCGTACGGCGCGCGGCCATCGATGGCGCAGCCGGTGAGCAAGCTGGATTGGAACCAGCCGCGATGCTGATCGGAACCTTCAAGATAAAGATCGGCGGGGTAGCGCAATTCTGCGCGTTGCTTCAATACCGAGGCGTGCGTGACGCCGGAATCGAACCACACATCCAAAGTGTGCGAGAGTTTTTTATATTGGCTGGTTTCTGCACCCAGCAATTCGGCGGCGTCTAAACTAAACCAGGCCTCGATACCCGCCTGCTCCACGCGCTGCGCCACTTGCTCGATCAAGGCTGGCGTGCGCGGATGCAGTTCACCGGTTTCCTTATGCACGAACAGCGCCATCGGCACGCCCCAAAAGCGCTGGCGCGAAACGCACCAGTCGGGGCGATTCTTAATCATCGACTCTAAACGCGCGCGGCCCCAGGCTGGGTAAAACGCGGTGTGCTCCACTGCCGTCATGGCCTGTTCACGCAGGCTTTTCCCCGACGCCTGCGCCCTGGCGCCCGACGCTTGCCCGTGCACATCCATACCGATAAACCATTGGCTGGTGGCACGAAAAATAATCGGGGTTTTGTGCCGCCAGCAATGCGGGTAGCTGTGCTTGAGCTTTTCTTCCTTCAACAAGCGGCCCGCATCGGCCAGCGCGGCGATCACGGTTTTGTTCGCGCCCCACACGAGTTGCCCGCCGACCAGCGGCGTCGTTTGATAAAACTTGCCGTCGTCACCCACTGGATTTTCCACCGCCAATTTGTAGCGCGCGCCCACCACATAGTCATCCAAACCATGACCCGGTGCGGTATGCACGAGTCCGGTACCGGTATCGAGCGTGACATGGTCGCCGCAGATGATGGGGACTTCACGCTCGTAAAACGGATGCTGCAAGACGAGGCCTTCCAGTTCGACACCCTTCACACTTTTCAACACTTCCCAAGCCTCAAAGCCATAGCGCTGCATGCACGCTTCCACGAGATCGCGTGCAAGAATCAGCACCCCTTTCGGCGTCTGCACTAAGTCATAATCAAACTCCGGATGCACGCAGACGGCTTGATTGGCCGGCAGGGTCCAAGGCGTGGTGGTCCAGATCACCGCGAAGGCAGGCTGATGCGAGGCCAGACCCAGCTTGGCGCCATCTTGCACGGCAAACATCACGTCAATCGCAGGTGACGTTTTGTCTTCATATTCGACTTCGGCTTCAGCCAGTGCTGAACCACAATCGATGCACCAATGCACCGGCTTTGCGCCCTGATATAAATAACCACTCTCCAAAATACGGCCAAGGGTGCGGATGATGTCTGCCTCGACTTTGAAATCCATGGTGAGATAGGGATGCGCCCAATCGCCCAACACGCCGAGGCGAATGAAGTCCTGTTTCTGGCGCGCAATCTGCGACTGTGCGTATTCGCGGCACAGGGCGCGGAATTGTGCCGGCTCGATTTGCTTGCCATGTGTTTTTTCGACTTGATGCTCGATCGGCAATCCGTGGCAATCCCAGCCCGGCACATAGGGCGCATCGAACCCGGCCAAGGTTTTGCTCTTGATGATGATGTCTTTGAGCACCTTGTTCACTGCATGGCCGATATGAATATCGCCGTTCGCATACGGCGGGCCATCGTGCAAAATAAATTTTGGACGACCCTTTGCCGCCTCGCGGATGCGTTCATACACGCGTTTGTCTTGCCAGGCTTTGAGCATGCCCGGTTCGCGTTTAGCCAGATCGCCGCGCATCGGAAACGAGGTGTCGAAAAGATTGAGAGTGTGTTTGTAATCAGCCATTTTTTACCAATCAAAGCGCCAAGCGCGCCCAGTCATCATTCAATTAATCTTGGCGTCCTGGCGTGTCTGGGCGGCTAAGAAAAAAAGTCTTGGCCTCCGCCACGTCGCGCGCAATCTGCGCGATCAGCGTGGGCAGGTCGGGATACTTCGCTTCATCCCTTAATTTGTGCAGGAAATCCACCCGGACGTGGGCGCCGTAGATGCGATCGTGAAAATCGAAGACATGCACTTCCAGCGTGGGCGCGCCATTTTGCTTTACTGTCGGCCGCACGCCCAAGCTCGCGACACCCGGCAAGCGGACGCCATCAAGACCCCACAATTCTACCGCAAAGATACCGGCCAACGGCGGCTTGTTGTGCTTCATCTGGATGTTGGCAGTGGGAAAACCCAACTCGTGTCCAAGTTTGTCGCCATGTACCACGCGCCCGCTGATGCTGTAGGGTCGGCCGAGCAATTGCGCGGCGCGTGCCATATCTCCTTGCGCCAGCGCATCGCGTACTGCGGTGGAGGACACGCGCACGCCCTCAAGCAAGACGCTAGGTAAGCTCTCCACATCGAAGCCATGCGTCAACCCCGCCTGTTGGAGCAAAGTGAAATCGCCGACGCGTTTGGCGCCAAAACGAAAATCGTCCCCAATCAATATCCAACGCGCTTGAATGCCCGTGATCAAAATGCGTTCGATGAATTCTGCTGCGCTTAGCGCCGCAAAGCGACGGCTAAATCGCGCCAGCACGACACGATCGATACCCTGACTACGGAATAATTCGAGCTTCTCACGCAGGCTGGTAAGCCGCGCCGGCGCTTGATCCGGCGTGAACACTTCGCGCGGATGCGGTTCGAAGGTCATCACCGCTGTAGGCAAACCCCGCTGGGCCGCTACCTCCTGCAAGCGGGCGAGCATGGCTTGATGGCCCAGATGGACGCCATCGAAATTACCAATGGTGATAGCGCAGGCAACCGGCCCTTTTGGCAATGCGGGATTCAAATTCAGCAGACTAAACATAAGCCTTGAATTTTAACGGCTTAGACGTAGTGCGGTCTACCTGATTGGCGGTACAGGGTCTCGATACTATTCCGCGCCGCGTTTGATGAAATCCCGAAAACGCACACCCAGCGCGAATAGCGTGAGGAAATAGGCGCCCGCCCCCACCGCGACCAACAGGGTCAGCTGCGCCACTTTATTAAAGGCGGGCATGGAAAGCCAAGTTTGCGCATCCCCCATGACCCAGTACAACGCACCTGCCATGGCCGTCAATGCCACGGCAACCTTCAGCAAAAACAACGCCCACCCTGGCTGCGGCGTATAGATACCCGCCTTGCGTAAATGATAGTAGAGCAGGCTTGCATTCAGGCACGCGCCCAAACCAATCGCCAGCGCGAGACCCGCGTGTTGCAATTTCCAGACAAACGCCAAGTTCATGAGCTGAGTTGCAATCAAGGTGGCAACGGCGATTTTGACCGGCGTTCTGATGTTTTGCCGCGCGTAAAAACCCGGCGCCAACACTTTCACCATGATCAAGCCGAGTAAGCCAATGCTATAGGCCAGCAAGGCCTCGCGCGTCATGAATAAATCATGCGCGGAAAATTTGCCGTAGTGGAACAGCGTCGCGATCAAAGGCACGGCAAGCTGTGCCAGTGCCAGCGCTGCAGGTAACGCGAGCAGCAAGGTAAGGCGCAAGCCCCAATCCAGCAGCTTGGAATATTCCTCATGCGAGGCCGAAGCATAGTGCTTGGCTAAGCTCGGCAGCAAAATCGTACCCAGCGCCACGCCCAGCATGCCGGCGGGAAATTCCATCAAGCGGTCGGCGTAATACAGCCAGGACACGCTGCCAGTCACCAGGAAGGAAGCAAAGATAGTATTGATCAAGAGCGATATCTGGCCGACCGAGACGCCGAATACTGCCGGCCCCATCAGCTTCATGATGCGCCGCACACCCGCATCGCGAAAATTTAATCGGGGACGCGGCAGCAGCTTCATGCGGCGCAGAAACGGCACTTGAAACGCAAGCTGCAGCACCCCGCCCGCGAGCACCGACCACGCCAGCGCCAGCACCGGCGGATTAAAATACGGCGTCAACCACAAGGCGCCGGCAATCATGCACAGATTGAGCAGAACCGGGGTGAACGCGGGTACTGAAAATCGGCTGTAAGTATTGAGAATGCCGCCCGCCAGCGCCACCAGCGAAATAAAGAAAATGTACGGAAAAATAATCCGCAGCATGGTCACCGTGATGTCGAATTTCTGCGCATCGGCGGAGAAACCTGGCGCACTGAGATAGATCACCAGCGGGGCCGCGATCACCCCGATCAGCGTCACCACAAACAAAGCCAACGCCAGCAAGCCCGCGACATGATCGACGAGCAGGCGCATTTCGTCGAAATTACGCTTGGCTTTGTATTCGCCCAAGATCGGCACGAAGGCTTGTGAAAAAGCGCCCTCGGCGAACAGGCGGCGCAGCAGATTGGGAATTTTGAACGCAACGAAAAACGCGTCGGTCATCAGCCCGGCGCCAAAAGCGCGCGCGATCACGGTGTCGCGCACGAATCCGAGAATGCGCGAAAGCAGGGTCATCGCGCTTACGGTGGCGAGGGCCTTGAGAAGATTCATGGAGAGTCGGCGTGCTTTGAAATTAACAAAGCGACGATTATAAGCAGTTTAGCCGCCAAGATCGTGTCAAGGTCATTGCCAAAGACTACCTAACCGCTTAAAATGCGCGGTTTTCGCTAATTCAAAGCTTTAAGGAGAAAGTCATGGCCAATTCGGCACAAGCCCGCAAGCGCGCGCGTCAGTCGATTAAACAGAATATGCACAACGCGAGCCTGCGCTCGGAGTTGCGTACCGCAATCAAGAAAGTGCAAAAAGCCGTTGGCGCCGGCGACAAAGCCGCCGCCCAGCTGATTTATAAAGAGTCCGTCAGTGTTATCGACCGCATCGCGGACAAGAAAATTGTCCATAAAAACAAAGCTTCTCGCCATAAGAGCCGCTTGTCAGCACAAATCAAAGCCTTGGCTTAATAGCTAGTCGCCTGAAAGCGGATGGCTGCCAACTCACGTCGGCCCCGCTTCAGGGTGGGTTTTCACCCAATTCTCACCGTCTTCCACTTGTAAATCGTTATCCCGGGCAAACTCCGTGAGAAAACGGTAGGCCTGCGGATCCAGCGACGCCAGCCTTTTACTCACCACCACACATTTCACACCCTCCAGCCCCACTGGTTGCACACAAGATAAAAACCCCATCCGATTGCCCCGATCCAATGAATACAGCACGCTAGATAGCCGATCGGCCCAGTCGCCGGGTCTAAAGGCCTGCCCTTCTAGGGTAACGCCTTTGATGATGATGTCTTGTGCCGTGATTTTCATTGCTTAATTCTTTACGGTTTGAAATACAATGTCATTACCCCCTGCCGTAAATCAAAGCACGCCGGGTAATCATTGCTCGCCATTTAGCGGCATTCACCGCGCCAAAATCCCGCATATTGCCAATATTAGGTAATCTAATTGAGATTAAGTGCGCCGAATATTACTTAAGCAAACAATAGATAAGGGCAAATCCAGCTTACTCAGCAAACGGCTGTTTCACCTAATTTTATTTTCCGCTTGCATGAGACGGCGGTTTCGCTAAAAATATCCGACTTTATCGCTACACCTTTCCCAAACCATCGTGCAATTCAAGGAGGAAACGCATGAAAAATCCATTGGACTCTCTCTGGGGGACGGTCATTTCCGGCCTGATCCTGACCGTAGTGTTGTACTACGTTGCCATCAACTTTCTGATTAAGGGGTAATCAACATGGAACAATCGATTGTAACGATGGCCATTTTCCGCTGGATTCACTTCATGGCGGGGGTGATGTGGATCGGTTTGCTGTATTACTTCAATTTCGTGCAAGTGGCCGCGCTGAAAGACGCGACTGCAGATGGCACCAATGCTGGTATCACCAAGCATATCGCGCCGCGCGCCTTGTTTTTCTTCCGTTGGGCTGCTTTGGTGACTTGGCTGGCGGGCGCCGCGCTGCTGGGCGCACGCTTTGTGCCGGCGTTTACCCTGCAACCGTCCGCCGCCATGATCGGTCTGGGCGCTTGGTTGGGCACCATTATGCTGTTCAACGTATGGGGCTTGATTTGGCCTAACCAGAAGAAGATCCTGGGCATGAAGCCCGCTAGCGATGCGGAAAAGGCCACCGCCCGCCGGGTCGCCTTCTTGGCTTCGCGCACCAATACCATGCTTTCCATCCCCATGCTGTTCTTCATGGGTGTAGGGGTGCACGGCATCTAAAAACGCCTTATAATTTAGCGCTTACGCAATCCCACACGGCGGCTTTGGCCGCCGTGTGCTTTTTTGGTGAGTTGAAATGTCGCATTTGATGAATACCTATGCCCGGCTCCCTGTCGCCTTCGCACGCGGTGAAGGCGTGTGGCTGTGGGATACCGAGGGCCGGCGCTACCTGGACGGCGTGGCCGGGGTCGCGGTCAATACCCTGGGACATGCCCATCCCAAGCTCACGCAGGCAATTTGTGAGCAAGCCAAGACACTGATCCACAGCTCCAATCTTTACCAAATTCCGCTCCAAGAAAAGCTCGCCGCTAAGCTGTGCGCGCTCGCCGCCATGGATAATGTTTTCTTCTGTAATTCCGGCTGCGAAGCGAACGAAGCCGCGATCAAATTGGCTCGGCTCTACGGCCACCAGAAAGGCGTCGAAATCCCCACCATCGTGGTGATGGACAAGAGCTTTCATGGCCGCACCATGGCGACCTTGACCGCCACCGGTAGCCGCAAAGTGCAAGCTGGATTCGAGCCGCTGTTGGCCGGGTTCGTGCGCGTGCCCTATAACGATGTGGAAGCGGTGCGCCAAGCCGCCGCGCACAATAAAGACATCGTTGCGCTACTGGTAGAACCGGTACAGGGCGAGGGCGGCATCAATATTCCCAACACCGATTATCTCGGCGCCCTGCGTCAGATTTGCGACGACAACGACTGGCTATTTATGCTGGACGAAGTGCAAAGCGGCATCGCCCGCACCGGCGCCTGGTTCGCACATCAACATACCGCGATCAAACCCGATGTGATGACCTTGGCCAAAGGCCTGGGAAGCGGTGTGCCAATCGGCGCGTGTCTTGCACGCGGCGCGGCGGCCGAGCTGTTCAAGCCCGGCAATCATGGCTCCACTTTCGGTGGTAATCCGCTGGCCTGCACCGCGGCGCTTACCACCCTGCAAGCCATCGAGGACGAAGGGCTGCGCGAGAACGCCAGCCGCATCGGCCAATTCATCGTCGATAGCCTCAAGCATGCGTTTACCGGCGTGGCCGGTGTGACGCAAGTGCGCGGCCACGGCCTGATGATCGGCATCGAACTCGACCGGCCTTGCACCGATCTGGTGAAACAAGCACTCACGCAAGGATTCATCATCAACGTGACCTCGGATAAAGTCATCCGCCTGGTGCCGCCGCTCATCATCAATGAGCAGGAAGCCAGCGCGCTCGTCGCGGGCGTAGCCGTGCTGGTGAAGGAATTTCTTGCCCAGGCGGCCTGATTATGCCCATCAAGCATTTTCTTCAATTCAAAGATTTCACCCGCGACGAACTGGACTATCTGTTCGCGCGCACGCGTTGGATCAAGACTGAATTCAAGGCTTATCGTCGCTACTGGCCGCTGGCCGATCGCACCTTGGTGATGATTTTTGAAAAAGCCTCTACCCGCACCCGGCTCTCGTTTGAAGCCGGCATGCAGCAGCTCGGCGGCGCGGCGATTTATCTCAATACACGCGACTCCCAACTCGGGCGCGGCGAGCCGGTGGAAGATGCAGCGCAAGTGATTTCGCGCATGAGCGATGTGGTGATGATCCGCACCTTTGAGCAGGACATCATCGAACGTTTTGCCGGTCACTCGCGCGTGCCGGTGATCAATGGACTCACCAACGAATACCATCCCTGCCAAATCCTGGCTGACATCTACACCTATATTGAGCAGCGCGGCTCGATTCAAGGTAAGACCGTGGCCTGGATCGGCGACTCCAACAATGTGTGCAATACCTGGCTGCAAGCGGCGGAAGTATTCGATTTCAACGTGCACGTCTCGACCCCGCCCGGCTACGAAGTGGAACCGGAGCGTGCGGGCCTCTACGGCACCGATCACTACGAAGAATTCGCCGACCCGATGGAAGCGGCGCGCGATGCCGATCTGGTCACTACCGATGTGTGGACCAGCATGGGGTTTGAAGCGGAGAACGAAGAACGCAAGCGCGACTTCGCCGATTGGCAAGTGGATGAAGACATGATGGCGGTGGCCAAGTCCGATGCGCTGTTCATGCACTGCCTGCCCGCGCACCGCGGCGAAGAAGTCGCGGCCGCCGTGATCGACGGCCCGCACAGCGTGGTGTGGGAAGAAGCCGAAAATCGGCTGCATGCCCAAAAAGCGCTGCTCGAATATTTACTCCTGGGTCGCATCGCATCATGAACATCGCTTATTTCAAAGACACGGATACGCTCTACCTGGAGCTAGCACCCGAAAGCGCCACCCGTGCTTGGGAAGCGCAAGCGGGAATCGTGTTGAATCTTTCCGATGACGGCCGCGTGGTGGGCATCGAGATCGAACACGCGAGCCAAAAAACCGATTTGAAATTGCTGCGCGTCGGCAACTTCCCCGGCGAAGTGCATGCCGTTGCCGGCGCAGCGCATTAATCTTTAACCGCAAGGTCACTTATGAGCTCAAGCAATAAAGTCGTGCTCGCCTATTCCGGCGGACTGGACACCTCAGTCATTTTGAAATGGCTGCAAGACACCTATCAATGCGAAGTCGTTACCTTCACCGCCGACATCGGCCAAGGCGAAGAGCTGGAACCGGCGCGCGCCAAAGCCAAGCAATTCGGCGTAAAGGAAATCTTCATCGACGATCTGCGCGAAGAATTCGTGCGCGATTTTGTGTTCCCGATGTTCCGCGCCAATACGGTGTATGAAGGCGAGTATTTGCTCGGTACCTCGATTGCGCGCCCGCTCATCGCCAAGCGCTTAATCGAAATCGCCAAGATGACCGGCGCCAGCGCCATTTCCCACGGCGCCACCGGCAAGGGCAACGACCAAGTGCGCTTTGAGCTCGGCGCCTATGCGCTAAACCCGGACATCAAAATCATTGCGCCGTGGCGCGAATGGGATCTGCTCTCGCGGGAAAAGCTCCTGGCTTATGCGGAACAACACGGCATCCCGGTGGAGATGAAACACAAAGCCGGCGGCAGCCCCTACAGCATGGACGCCAACCTGCTGCACATCAGCTATGAAGGCCGCGCATTGGAAGATCCGGCAGCGGAGCCGGAAGAAGACATGTGGCGCTGGACCGTGTCGCCGGAAAAAGCGCCCGATACCCCCGAAGATATCGAACTCGAATTTGCCCACGGCGACATCATTGCCGTGAACAGGCAGCGCATGACGCCGCCGCAAGTGCTGGCGGAGCTTAATCGTTTAGGAGGCAAGCATGGTATTGGCCGCCTGGATTTGGTGGAAAATCGCTACGTCGGCATGAAGTCACGCGGCTGCTACGAAACGCCCGGCGGCACGATCATGCTCAAAGCGCACCGCGCCATCGAATCCATCACCCTCGACCGCGAAGTAGCGCATCTCAAGGACGACCTGATGCCGCGCTATGCTTCACTCATCTACAACGGTTATTGGTGGAGCCCGGAACGCCAAGCGTTACAAGTATTGATCGACCATACGCAACATCACGTGAATGGCTGGGTGCGCATCAAGCTCTACAAAGGCAACGTCAGCGTCGTGGGCCGCGACTCGAAAACCGATTCGCTGTTTGATCCCACCATCGCCACATTTGAAGACGATGCGGGCGCCTATAACCAAGCGGATGCGGGCGGCTTTATTAAACTCAACGCGCTGCGCTTGCGGATTGCGGCGAAAAGGAAAAATCATGACTCAATTCGATAACGTCAGCGTCGTCAAAAAAGCCAACCTGTTTTTCGATGGGAAATGCGTCTCGCACACCGTGGTATTTGCCGATGGCACGAAAAAAACCTGCGGCGTCATTTTCCCCAGCAAACTCACCTTCAATACCGGCGCGCCCGAAGACATGGAGATCAACGGCGGCGTGTGCCAAGTGAAGCTGGCCGGCACCAATGACTGGAAGACCTACTCCGCCGGCCAAACCTTCAGCGTGCCGGGCAATAGCAGTTTCGAGATCGAAACCGTCGAAACGCTCAATTACGTCTGCCACTTTAAATAAGCCATGACCACCCTCGCTGTCGTCCGCAAAAACGGCCAGTTCGCCATCGCGGCGGACACGCTCACTAAATGGGGCAGCACCAAGGAGTCGTCGGTCTACGTCGCCAACCACGAGAAAATTTTCAAAGTCGGCGACAGTTTTATGGCAATCACTGGCACCACCACTTTCAAACTCATCCTCACCGAGTATTTCTCGCAACTGGAAACCCCGCCCAAGTTTGATTCGGTGCCGAGCATTTTCCGCACCTGGCAAGAGCTGCACGCGGTCATGAAGGAACGCTATTTCTTGAATGCGAACGAGGACAAGGAAGACGATCTCGAAACCTCGCGCATGTATGTGCTGATCGTCAATGCGCACGGCATCTTCGGCGTGGCGCCGCATCGCACGGTGCAGGAATTTTCCAAGTTCTACGCCTACGGCGCCGGTGCGGACTATGCGATGGGCGCGCTTTACGCTGCCTACGACCAACCCAAGCTTAACGCCGAAGCCCTCGCCCGCCTGGCGGTGGAAGCCGCCGCCGAATTCGACGACAGCACCGGCGGCCCGATCAGCAGCCACCTCATCCGCGCACCCAAACAGAAATAGGAGCCGCCATGCCCTCGTTCGACATCATGTCCGAAGTGGACAAGCAAGAAGTCAAAAACGCCGTGGAGCAAGTGAACAAAGAAGTCACCAACCGCTTCGACTTCAAAGGCTCGGACGCGCGCGTAGAGCAAGCGGAGTATGCGCTGACCCTGTTTGCCGATGACGATTTCAAACTCGACCAAGTGCAAGAAGTCCTCAACGCCAAACTGATCAAGCGCGGCGTGGATATCAAATGCATGGAAATCGGCAAATCCGAAAAAGTCAGCGGCAACAAAGTAAAACGCACCGCCACCATTAAAACCGGCGTCGAATCTGACCTAGCCAAAAAAATCGTCAAACTGCTCAAAGACAGCAAAATGAAAGTCCAAGCCAGCATTCAAGGCGACACCGTGCGCGTCTCCGGCGCGAAACGCGATGTGCTGCAGGAAGCGATCGCCTTGGTCAAAAAATCGGTTACCGACTTTCCTTTGCAGTTCGGGAATTTCCGCGACTAAGTCTCGACTTTTGATCGCTATTGATCCACGTACACTCAAGAGTCTCTTTACGGCACGTTGATACACCACTGGTGTTGACTTTCGGGGCCCCTGTGCACCGCCGAGTAGCGCAGCCATGCCGGGGGAAGTCGGCGAGCACTTGTTCGAGCAAGGCTCCGCGAAGCGGAACGTGCGAGTTGCGCAGCCGCCCGGCATGGCGAGCAACGCAGGGAACCCGAAGGGCGGTAAAGGGGGTGTCTTTTTCTTGGGTTACTTTCTTTTGGACAAGCAAAAGAAAGTAACTGACCCGTCGGGGCATGACCGGCCCCAAAATAAAATGCGCGAAGCGCACAACAAAGAAATGCCTGTCTCGAATTATGTTAATTTATTAACCATGTTTTTACGTTGTACGTCAGCATGATGCATTTTTTCCAATCTTTTAGGACGTACACTTTACGTTAGCTGCCATGACACCATATGCGTTCTGAAGATACTAAAGGTATTCGAGAGCTGGAAATATTCCAGGATTTCATTAAGCGCTCTGCCTTACGGATAGATCCGGACTCTGTAGAAAAGCGCAAACCGCCGGAACCGGATATTCTTTGCAAACATTTCGATGAGGGCACCATCGCGTTCGAATTGGTAGAGCTTTGCGATCCAACACTAGCGGTTTTGCTCAATAACACCAGCCTGGAATTAGAGTTCGTATATACCAGCGACCCATCCGTGAATATCATTCGCCGCAAACGCACAAAGTTATATCAGACAGAACACCCTATAGAGTTATTGTGCTACACAGATGGACGAATTGTGACACCTGACGATGTCATTACTCCTACCATTCGCCCCTACTTCGAGTGCAACGCTTCTGAATTCAGGCGCGTCTGGTTTCGCGGAGATTCAACAGTGGAAATCATATACGATGAACTGCCTAGCAAGTCCCTCAACACGGACTGAAGCTACCCCGAAAAAGCTGACACCTTAATCCAACATGCTTTCCAGACGCAGCCTGATCAAGACATTCAGCGCCCTCCCCTTTATTGCCTGCATACCCAGGCTTGGAAACGCTGCAACTATTGCCAACTTCTCAAAACTGAAAGAAGGCTACGCACAGCGCCTAAAAAAAATTTTGGCCGCAGGCGAATTGCCCTATATCGACATAGAGAGTTCATGCAATTCCACGAAGCTCGATATGGTGTTTGTTGCGAAGCGCATGGACCAGCTTAATATCGGGCTGATGGCGCTATCCGCCGACATTGGTAAAGGTCAGTTCAAGGAGGGGGTTCGTTTTGATCACTTGTCGGAGCGATTGCTCGCCAGTTATCCAGACCGTTTCATTCCTGTCGGCAATGGCGGGCAAGCCCCTGCCTTTTCTGAAACGCCGGACGAATTTCTCGATGCTCATGAAGCCGCCGCGAGGGCAAAACAAATCATGCTGCTGGGCGAGTTTGAATTCCGCCACTACCCTTCGCCCAGGCAGGCAAAACGCGGCGAGATGGATCGCGATGTCAACGTACCGATTGATGGCCCAATCGGTCAACGCGTGTTTAGCCTGAGCGAAAGAACCGGCATGGCGTTCCAGATTCATTACGAAATAGAAGACGCACTGCTGGCGCCCCTGGAAAGCATGCTGGAACAGTATCCCAAGGCCAAGGTGATCTGGTGCCACCTCGCCCAAATACGCTATATCGAACGCGCTTCCCGCTACTCGCCTGCTTATGTCGATACCTTAATTTCACGTTTCCAGAATTTATTTTTCGATACCGCGTTTGGTGATGCGGGTTCGATCTACCCGCTCAGTAACCAGCGGCATACGCGCGCGTGGGCAAACGATAGCAGCCTTAAGCCCGAATGGCGCGATCTGATTGCTGCTTATCCGAAGCGATTTTTATCCGCCTTGGATCTGGGGGGAGACCGCCTTTACCGCATCGCTGAATACGATCAGAACCACCGGAATTTTTTGCAGCGCCTGCCGGCAGAAACCCGGCATCAAGTGGCCTATCGGAGTGCCTGGTCATTATTATTTGGCGAAGAGTTCGCCTAAGCAGGCCAAACAAACTCATCAATAAGCGGCACTGACGCGATAGCCTTTCTGCGCCAATATTTTCAACACCCTGCCCCTACTGTAGCGCCGGCATCCCTGCCGGCATACGGGTTGGGTTTAATCTGGCCGGGTTTTGTAGCGCAAGCATCCTGCTTGTATGCCGGCTGGAAGCCGGCGCTACACGGCCCCGCTGTCCTTATGGGTGTGATGGATATGAGAGGGAGCAACGCGGTGGGCTACAACTTGCTGAACTTCAGAGCTAACCATTTTTTTCGCCGCTCAGCCGCCGCTCAGCGCCTGTACGATAATCAACTCGTCGCTCGGACGCAGCGGCTGCGACAGGTCGCGTATTTGCTCGCCGTTGACGAAAAAGCGAATGTGCGGCCGCATCCGCTCCTGCTCGTCTATCATGCGAAACCGAATGCCTGGGTATAGGCGATCCAGATCGGCCAGCACGGCGGCGAGCGTATCGCCGCTGGCTTCGACCGATGCGCCCCCGGTATACGAATACAGCGCGCTGGGTATCAGCACTTTCATCGAGATTCGCCTAGGCTAATTCGGTCGCTTCTACGGCGTAGATCTCGGGCAGGTGCTGCGCGATGCACGCCCACTTTTCGCCTTCGTTGCGGCTCACCCACAGCTCGCCGCTGGTGGTGCCGAAATAGAGACCCACCGGGTCGCGCGCATCGGCTGTCATGGCTTGGCGTTTCACGGTCCACCATGCTTGGCTTTCAGGCAGACCGGCATCAAGACGCAGCCAAGTCTTACCTCCGTTGCGCGTCGCGTAGATGGCGGGTTTACCGTCCGGACTGGTACGCGGCCAGACCATGGTGCCGTCCATGGGGAATACCCAAGCGGTGTCCGCGTCGCGCGGATGCACCACCATGGGAAAGCCGATATCGCCGACACGCTTCGGCATTTTTTTGCCGATGCGCACCCACTCATCCGACGGTCGATCAAGGCGGTAGATACCGCAGTGGTTCTGTTGATACAAGCGGTTCGGGTTGCTCGGGCAAAGCCGGACGCAATGCGGATCATGAAACGTGGCGGTGGCGGGATCGAAACCTTCGACCACTTCGAGTCCTTTCAATAGCGGGGTGAAAGTTTTGCCGCCGTCAAGGGTCTCGTGCACACCGCCGCCCGACATGGCGAAATACAAATGCGCGGGATCACGCGGATCGACGATGATGGAGTGCATTTTCGGTCCGTCCGGCGTGCCGTCCTGCACGCTGCCCATCCATTCCCGGTATTGCGCATCGTCATTGATGGAAGAGAACGGCGCCCAGGTGACGCCGCCATCTTCGGAGCGGAATAGCCCCTGCGGCGAGGTACCCGCGTACCAGACATTCGGTTCACTCGCGTGAGCCGGCGTAAGCCAAAAGGTGTGATCGACGGCGCGACCGGCCTCGCCATTTCGAGCAGGCGAAAATGCCGGTGGCCGGGCAGCTTCTTTCCACGTGCGCCCGAGATTGGTGGAGCGGAAAATGGTCGGGCCGAGGTGGCCGGTCTTCGCCGCCGCGAGCAGCGTTTTGCCGTCGCGCGGATCGAGTACCAGATGATTAATAATTTGACCAAGAAAATGTGGCCCGTCGGCGCGCCAGGTTTTGCGTGCCGCATCACTGTGAAAAAGCCATGCGCCCTTGCGCGTGGCGACCATCACTAACGTGTGCGCGGCGGGCGCTGGTTTACGCTTATAGCTTGCCATGAATATCTCCTCTCAGAAAGCCAAAAAAATTTCGCTGACGGTTGGGCGACGTTCAAACTCGGAAAGTTTCACTCATTCGCCACATTCAGTCGGTTCGGTATTTAACACAGCAAAAAGTCGTCATTTCCCATCATGCCTTTACGCTTTCAAGCCTTGTATCCAATGGGTATAGAGCTGTGCGGCAACGGCATTCAGCGCAACCACCCGCGTATCGATCTCCATAGCCATTTGCGCTGCTGTTTGCACGGCCGGACTCTGCGCTTCGGCGATTTCTGAGTGCCCCACCGTACACCAGGTTTCAATCATTTCGCGCGTCATCTCGACGTGGCATTGCATGGCCAGGTGCTTGCCCAATACGTAGGCTTGATTGGCGCAGTGAGGCGATTCCAGAATGCGCGTCGCGCCCGGCGGCA
>JADMJT010000097.1:15771-27231 GCA_018781585.1 Burkholderiales bacterium | reverse complement strand
ATAGTTTTGCTGATCTTGGGTGTGATGGCGCTGGTAGAAGCCGTCGGTGTAGCCGCGATTGGCCAGGCTTTCCAGTTCGCCGAGCAAGCCGGGGTCGAACGGCCGTCCGGCCACGGCGTCGTCGATCGCGCGCCGGTAGATTTGCGCGGTGCGCGCCACGTAATATAGCGATTTGGTGCGGCCTTCGATTTTGAGCGAATCGATGCCGATTTCCGCCAAGCGCGCCACATGCTCCACCGCGCGCAAATCTTTGGAGTTCATGATGTAGGTGCCATGCTCGTCTTCGAGTATTGGCATCAGATCGCCCGGGCGCTGGCTTTCTTCGACCAGATAGACTTGATCGGCCAAGGGGTGGCGCGGCTGGCTGCCGCAATCCGAGAGCCCACCAGTTTCCATCGCGCCGCGAAAATCGAAATCGATTTTTTGAATACCGCTGCCTTCGTCCTCTACCGCCTCATGTACCTTGTAATCCCAGCGGCAAGAATTGGTGCAGGTGCCTTGGTTTGGGTCGCGATGGTTGAAATAGCCGGAGAGCAGGCAACGCCCGGAGTAGGCGATACACAGTGCGCCATGCACGAAGACTTCCAGCTCGATGTCCGGGCAAAGTTGGCGGATTTCCGCGATTTCGTCCAGCGACAGTTCGCGCGACAAAATAATGCGTTTTAAGCCCAGCGCTTGCCAAAATTTCACCGTGGCGTAATTCACCGTGTTGGCCTGCACCGAGAGGTGAATAGTCATCTCCGGCCAAGTTTCACGCACCATGGAGATGAGCCCAGGGTCGGCCATGATCAGCGCATCCGGCTGCAGCGCGATGACCGGTTCCATATCCGCCAAATAGGTTTTGACCTTGGCGTTATGCGGCATCAGGTTGCTGGCGACGAAGAATTTTTTGCCCAGGGCATGGGCCTCATTGATGCCGATGGCCAGTTCCTCCAGCCCAAATTCGTTGTTGCGCGCGCGCAAGCTGTAGCGCGGCTGGCCGGCATAGACCGCGTCCGCGCCATAGGCGTAGGCGTAGCGCATTTTTTCCAGGGTGCCAGCGGGGGAGAGGAGTTCGGGTGTTTTCATGGGGATAAAGGTCGTGGAACCACGGATGAACACGGATACATACGGATATAAACCCATAGGCTGCTTTGGTTTTTCATCTGTGTTTATCCGTGTTCATCCGTGGTTACAAAAGGTTTTCATGCTCAACGATTCGGAAGAGAGCAAACAAGGTAAAATTATACGCCTATGTCCGCCCCGTCCTTTGTCCACCTGCGCCTGCACTCCGAATTCTCCATTGTCGATGGCATTGTGCGCATCGACGATGCGGTAAAACGGGCCTGTGCGGACGGCATGCCGGCCCTGGCATTGACCGATTTGAGCAATACTTTCGCGCTGGTGAAATTCTACAAAGGCGCGCGAAGCGCTGGGGTTAAGCCGATTATCGGCTGCGATGTGTGGATTACCAACGAAACCACGCGCGATCAGCCTTCACGTTTGCTCCTGCTGTGCAAGAACCGCGAGGGCTATCACAACTTATGCGAATTGCTGGCGCGCGCTTATCGCGAAAACCAGCACCGTGGCCGCGCCGAACTGAATAAGGCCTGGTTTGCCGGTGCGGGTGGGCGCGGCTTGATTGCGCTTTCCGGTGCGCATTTGGGCGATATCGGTCAAGCCTTGGCGCAACAAAATACCGAGCGTGCGCACGAGTTGGCGTATCAATGGGCAGCGTTGTTCCCCGGTAATTTTTACTTAGAAATACAACGTACCGGCGCACCTCAAACCGATGCGCAGGTGCACCCGGTAGCGGCGTTGGCCGCCGAACTCAGCCTGCCTGTGGTGGCGACGCATCCGATTCAATTCCTCGATCGCGATGACTTCAAAGCGCACGAAGCGCGGGTTTGTATCGCTGAAGGCAATATGTTGGGAGATCCGCGTCGGCCGCGGCTTTTTACCGAGGAGCAGTATTTTAAATCCCAAGCCGAGATGACTGCGTTGTTCGCAGATATCCCGGAGGCGCTGGAAAACAGCGTCGAGATCGCTAAACGCTGCAACCTCACGATTGAACTCGGCAAACCGCAACTACCGCAGTTTCCTACGCCGAACAATGAAAGCCTCGACGAGTTCATGCTGGCCCAGGCGCAAGCGGGACTGGCGATGCGGTTGGCGCAACTGTTTCCCGACGCCGCGCTGCGCGAGCAAAAGCGGCCGGAGTATGAAGCACGGCTGTTATTCGAATCCAAGACCATTATCCAGATGGGTTTCCCCGGTTACTTTTTGATCGTGGCTGACTTTATCAACTGGGCAAAACACAATGGCGTGCCGGTCGGCCCCGGGCGCGGCTCGGGCGCGGGTTCGCTGGTGGCGTATAGCTTGGGCATTACCGATCTTGATCCACTGCGCTACGACTTGCTATTTGAGCGTTTCTTGAATCCGGAGCGGGTGTCGATGCCTGACTTCGATGTGGATTTTTGCCAAGACGGGCGCGAGCGCGTGATTGAATATGTGCGCAAGCGCTATGGCGCGGATTCGGTATCGCAGATCGCCACCTTCGGCACCATGGCGGCGAAGGCGGTGGTGCGCGACGTGGGACGGGTGCTGGATTTGCCTTACAACTTCGTGGATCAACTGGCGAAATTGATTCCCTTCGAACTGGGCATGACGCTGGGAAAAGCCAAAATCCAAGAGCCGCTGATTCTTGAGCGCATCGAGAAAGAAGAAGAAATCGCGCAGCTGTGGGCGCTGGGCGAGAAGCTCGAAGGCATGGCGCGCAACGTCGGTATGCACGCGGGCGGCGTGTTGATCGCACCGGGCAAGATCACCGATTTTTGTCCTACTTATAACGCACAGGGTTCGGAGTCGGTGGTGAGCCAGTTCGATAAGGACGATGTCGAATTGGCGGGCTTGGTGAAATTCGACTTCTTGGGCTTGCGCACGCTCACGGTCATCGATTGGGCGGTGCGATTCATCCGGGGTCAGGGGGGTGATGCGCTCGAATCCTTTTCTATCGAATCCATTCCGCTGGACGATGCCGCCAGCTACAAACTATTAAAGGCCTGCAACACCACCGCCGTATTCCAATTGGAATCGCGCGGCATGAAAGACCTGATCCGGCGGCTGCAACCGGATAATTTTGAAGACATCATCGCCCTGGTCGCGCTGTTCCGCCCCGGCCCCTTGCAGTCGGGCATGGTGGATGACTTCATCAACCGCAAACATGGCCGGGCACGCGTGGATTATATGCATCCTGATCTGACGGATGTGTTGAGGCCCACCTACGGCGTGATCGTATATCAAGAGCAGGTGATGCAGATCGCGCAGACGCTCGGTGGGTACACGCTCGGCTCCGCCGATTTACTGCGCCGCGCCATGGGCAAGAAAAAAGCCGAGGAGATGGCGACGCATCGCTCCATCTTCGTCGAAGGCGCGGTGGCGCGCGGCGTGAACCAGAAGCTCGCCACGGATTTATTCAATTTGATGGAGAAATTCGCCGAGTATGGTTTTAACAAATCGCATTCGGCAGCGTATGCGCTGGTGGCGTATCAGACGGCCTATTTGAAGGCGCATTATCCGGCGGCTTTCATGGCGGCCACGCTCACGGCGGATATGGGGGATACCGACAAGGTGTTTACCCTGTACGACGATTGTCTGCAAAACGCGCTCGAATTGCTGGCGCCGGATGTGAATCAGAGTGAATACCGCTTCATACCCTTAAATGAAACGCAAATTCGCTATGGCTTGGGCGCGATCAAAGGCACCGGCGAGGCAGCGATCAATTCGATTTTAGCAGCGCGTCAGCAGGATGGGCCCTTCAAGGATTTATTTGATTTTTGCCGGCGCATCGACAAACGCGTGGTGAATCGGCGTGTACTCGAGGCACTGATTTGTGCCGGTGCTTTCGACTCACTCAACGATCATCGCGCCAGTCTGATGGCGTCGGCTGGCCATGCGCTGGAAGCAGCGGAACAGGCGGCGAGCAATGCGAATCAGGCGAGTCTGTTCGGCGTGCTGGATGCATCCACCGCGCAAGATAATCAACTCAGTGATGTGGTGCGCTGGCCGGAAAAAGAATTGCTGATGTTTGAAAAGAAAAGCCTGGGCTTTTATTTTAGCGGCCATCCCTTCGATGCCTATGCGCCAGACATTGCGGGCTTTGTGAAAACCAAGCTGGGAAAATTAACGCCGCAGCATGATAAGCAGCTGATCGCCGGCATCATCTACGCCATGCGTACCCAGATGACACGGCGCGGCAAGATGGCGTTTGTGGCCCTGGACGATGGCGAGGCGCAAATCGAAGTCGCGATCTTCAACGAAGTGTACGAGCGCTACCGTGCGATTTTGCAGGAAGACCAATTGCTGGTGGTGGAGGGCAAGATCAGCAAGGATGATTATTCCGGTGGACTGCGCGTCTCGGCCGATGCCTTGTACGATCTCTCCACCGCGCGCACTAAATTCGCCAAAGGGATGCGCCTGATGATGAACGGCCAAGCCAATGCGGTGAAGCTGAAGGAAATGTTGGCACCCTACCGGCAGGAAAGCGATAACGGCTGCCTGGTGACGGTCCACTATATCAATCAGGAGGCGCGCTGCGAAATGACCTTGGGCGAGAGCTGGCGCGTGCAATTGCATGAAAATCTCATCGGCTCGCTACGCGGCTGGCTCTCGACAGAAAACGTGGCAATTCAGTACTGACTCAGGTTTCCACCTACCCATATTTATTTATCTTATTGATTTTGTATGGATAATAAATCCTAAAGTTTTTTTCTCAGCTTCCGTTAATCAAATCAACAGGGTTAATGCTTTCTCTGGATTGCTGGTTTTAGCAGTTCGGTACTGTCTCCTCCATCCTCCTCCTTTGGTGGATTTTCAGCGCGGTTTTATTATCGCGCTTTTTTTTGCCCAAAATTCCCTGGCCCTATATCATCTGGCCGCATGAAAGCGCCGCTCATCATCGATCAGGCATTGCTTGACCATATCTCAATCCAGGCCAAAGCCTCGCCGCGCAAGCGTAAGAATTTCAACTTTCATGGCTCGGAAAATGATCTGTCCCATCGGCTGCTCAATGCGATCGAACTGGGTACCTATATTCCGCCACATCGCCATCTGGATCTGAATAAGGATGAATCGATGGTGATGGTGCGCGGGAGAATGGGTGCGGTGTTTTTTGATGCGGCGGGAAACATTACCGTGAAGACAGTGCTTAGCGCGGGCGGGCCAATCGGTGCGATCAATATCCCTACTGGCATATTTCATAGTCTGGTTGCACTGGCCCCAGATACGGTATTTTTCGAAGCGAAAGCCGGGCCGTATGAACAGCTTACCCAGGAAGAGCGCGCACCTTGGGCGCCGCAAGAGGGCGAGGCTGGTGTGGCGGAATATTTAGCTAAGCTTGAAAGTCTCTTTTCCTAGGTCGTTGGCAGCTTCTCGAATTCGCAAAATTCGCCATCTCCAACGGAAACTTCCACGCTTTCAACCTGGGCCGCAACGGGCCCGCGCTTGGCCCAAGCGATTAAGGCGTCTACTTGAGCGGCCTCACCTTGCAGCATGGCTTCTAATGAACCGTCGTGCCGGTTGCGCACCCAGCCGTTCACCCCTAACTTGGTGGCTTCGCGGTACATCGATTCGCGGAAAAACACGCCTTGTACACGACCAGATAGTCGGATATGTCGGGTCATACGCATGGTTTAAGCCTGTAAGGAACTATAGCGAGGGTTTGTTACCTAAGTGCTAAGTAGCAAAAGACTATTTACAAAATTGTAATAACTGTTCATTGTTGTGTCATGTTTCGCACGGTGATGTGGCCGAATGCGGGGCAGACACTAAACTTATAGCAGAAGGAGACAATACAATGTTAGCAAGCATTAAATCACTCGCGATCGCGGGTGTAGCGGCGGGATTGTTGGGTTTGGGCGGTTGCGCCTCGACGGGTGATACATCTGCAAAATCCACCGATCCAATCAAAACGGTTTATCACATCAACGACAGCACCGTGGCTGGCGTGGCGATGAACAATATCAAAAATCACATGAGCGCCGACCCTGGCGGCAAGATTACCGTGGTGACCCATGGTAAAGGTATCGATTTCCTGTTGGATGGCGCAGCGGACAAGAACGGCAACCCTTACAATATCGCAGTCGAAGAGTTGATGGCTAAGGGCGTGGATTTCCGCGTATGCAACAACACCTTGGTGGGCCGCAAGATCGATCCTAAGACCGTGTTGCCAGGCGCCAAGATCGTTCCTTCCGGCGTGGCGGAGTTGGGCAAACTCCAAAGCGGCCAAGGCTACGTTTATATCAAACCCTAATTAGATCAAGGAGACAGCAATGACTAGATTCGCAAAATGGATGGTTGGCTTGGTAGCAATGATTGGCGTGAGTAGCTTGGCGTTGGCGGAAACCAAGGCCGTGTATCACATTAACGACAGCGCCGTGGCGGGTGTCGCAATGAACAACATCAAAAATCACTTGAGCGCTGATTCCGATGCCAAGATCATTGTCGTGACGCATGGCAAGGGCATCGATTTCCTGTTGGATGGTGCGGCGGATGCTAAGGGCAATCCCTATAACATCAATGTGGAAGAATTGCAGGCCAAGGGCGTGGAGTTTCGCGTTTGCAACAACACCTTGGTTGGCCGCAAAATCGATCCGAAGAAAGTGCTCCCTGGCGCCAAGATCGTTCCTTCCGGTGTAGCGGAACTTGCAAAAGTTCAAGCCAAAGAAGGCTACGTGTACGTCAAGCCTTAATCGGTTAGCGTTCCAGAAATGAAAAGAGGCGGTCGCAAGACCGCCTCTTTTTTTGTTCGGCGTTTATGTGTGGGTGCTACTTCACCCGCATGCCGGGTTGCGCGCCGCTGTCAGGGGCGAGCAGGTAAATGCCGCCGCCGTCACCTGCGGCAAGCACCATGCCTTCGGATAAGCCGAATTTCATTTTGCGTGGGGCGAGGTTGGCCACCATCACAGTGAGGCGACCAATCAAGTCTTGCGGTTGATACGCAGATTTAATCCCCGCGAATACGGTGCGCGTTTCCAGGCCGATATCCAGCGTCAGCTTTAATAATTTCTCCGCACCTTCCACTTGTTCGGCGTTGACGATTTTTGCGATACGCAAATCAATCTTGGCGAAATCATCGATGCTGATGGTTTCCGCGATGGCTTGTTGATGCGCTTGCGCCTCCGCATGGCGGGCGGGCGAGTGATCCACCGCTTGTAAGCTTTGTTTATTTGCCTCGGTGAGCGCGGTAATTTGTTTGGGATCGATGCGCGCCATGAGGTGTTGATAGGCCTGAATGCGATGCCCGCGCAGCGTCGTGCTCGCGTCGGCCCAGGTCAGCGGCGGGATCGCCAGGAAAGTTTCCGCCATGGCGGCGACTTGCGGCAACACGGGCTTGAGATAAATCGTCAACAAGCGAAACAGATTCACGCTCACGCTGCAGACTTCGTGTAGCTCGGCGGCGGCTTCTGGGTTTTTGGCCAGGGTCCAAGGCTTTTTCTCATCTACGTATTGATTGACCGCATCGGCCAGCGCCATGATTTCGCGCAGCGCTTTGCCGTACTCGCGCGCTTCATATAAATCGGCGATCTGTGGTGCGGCTGCGGCCAAGCGCGATATGAGCGCGCTATCCGTGATCTGTGGCGCTAAGGTGCCATCGAAGTGTTTGCCGATAAATCCGGCGGCGCGGCTGGCGATATTGACGTACTTGCCGATCAAGTCGCTATTCACTCGCGCGGTGAAGTCTTCCAAATTCAGATCGATGTCTTCCAAAGTGGCATTTAGTTTGGCCGCGTAGTAATAGCGCAGCCATTCTGGGTTGAGCCCTTGCTGCAAATAACTTTCGGCGGTGATGAAGGTGCCGCGCGATTTGGACATTTTTTGTCCATCGACCGTCAAAAAACCATGCGCGAAAATTTTAGTGGGTGTGCGATACCCGGCGGATTTCAGCATCGCGGGCCAAAACAAGGCGTGGAAATACAAAATATCTTTGCCGATGAAATGATATAGCTCGGTTTGCGCGCCCGCGTTCCAATACGCATCGAAATCCAGATCGCGCTGCGCACACAGATTTTGGAAGCTGGCCATATAGCCTACCGGTGCATCCAGCCAGACGTAAAAATATTTGCCCGGCGCATCCGGTATCTCGAATCCGAAGTAGGGCGCATCACGCGAGATGTCCCAGCTTTGCAGGCCGCCGGAGAGCCATTCGTCCATTTTGTTCGCGGCTTCGTCTTGCAAATGGCCGTCGCGCGTCCAGGCTTTTAAGAAGTCAGTACACTCGCCGAGCTTGAAGAAATAATGTTCAGAAGATTTTTTGATCGGCGTCGCACCGGATACCGCCGAGTACGGGTTGATTAAGTCAGTCGGTGTATACGTCGCACCACACACTTCACATGAATCGCCATACTGATCTTTGGCGTGGCACTTGGGACATTTACCCTTGATGAAGCGGTCGGGCAAAAACATTTGCTTTTCCGGGTCATATAATTGCTCGATAGTGCGTACGTCGATCAGACCCTGGTCGCGCAGTCGGCGATAGATGCCTTGCGCCAACTCACGGTTTTCAGCCGAGTTGGTCGAATAGTAGTTGTCGAATGCGATATGAAAGCCGCTGAAGTCGCGTAAGTGTTCACCATGGATGCGCTCGATGAGTTGCTCGGGGGTGATGCCTTCTTTTTCCGCGCGTAGCATGATCGGTGTGCCGTGCGTGTCGTCGGCACACACGTAGTGACAGGTGTGGCCACGCATTTTTTGGAAGCGCACCCAGATGTCGGTTTGGATGTATTCCACCAGGTGACCGAGATGAATACTGCCGTTGGCGTAGGGCAGGGCGGAGGTAACCAGAATCGAGCGCGTCATGTTGGGAGAGGCCTAAGGCGGGAAAAGGCGTATTTTAGCGGCCTTGTCAGGGTCCTGCACCTGGCGAGCGGTTTTAATCGCCTTGGCCTTTAAATTCCAAGGGTAATTCTCACTTTTTGAAGGCAAAAAAATCCACGCCGCTGGGCAAAAACATTTAAAATCGGCGTTTTTCCGAATTACCTGGGCACTCGCCCCTAGTTTCACCCCCAGGATATTTTTTAGGAGTAGTAAGCAATGTCGATTTCCGAATTACAAATTCAGACCGCGTTGAAAGAAGCGATCGATCCCAATATGCAGAAAGATTTCATCAGCGCGAAGACTGTGCGCAATATCAAGATCGATGGCAGTAATGTGACGCTGGACGTCGTGCTGCCTTACCCAGCGAAAAGTGTGATCACCGAGATCAAACAGCAGATCGAAGCTAAACTTAAAACCATTCCCGGTGTGGGCACGGTGAACGCGGCAGTTTCCTCGAAGATTTCGTCGCATGCGGTGCAGCGCGGCGTAAAGCCAATACCGGGTGTACGCAACATTATCGCTGTTGCATCGGGCAAGGGCGGCGTAGGCAAATCCACCACTGCGGTGAATCTGGCTTTGGCCCTGTCGGCCGAAGGCGCACGGGTTGGCATACTTGACGCCGACATTTACGGACCGTCGCAGCCGATGATGCTCGGGCTTGCCGACGCCAAGCCGGAATCGGAAGATGGGCAAAACATGGAACCGATGATGGGCCATGGTCTGCAAGCCATGTCGATTGGATTCCTGATCGACGTGGAAACGCCGATGGTGTGGCGCGGCCCGATGGTGACTCAGGCTTTGGAGCAGTTGCTCAACAACACCAAATGGCACGACCTGGATTATTTAGTGGTCGATTTGCCGCCGGGCACCGGCGACATTCAATTGACCTTGGCGCAGCGCGTGCCGGTGACCGGCGCGGTAATCGTGACCACGCCGCAGGACATCGCGCTGATCGATGCACGCAAGGGCCTCAAGATGTTCCAGAAGGTAAATATCCCCATCCTGGGCATCGTCGAAAACATGAGCCTGCACATTTGCTCCAAGTGCGGCCATGAAGAGCGCATCTTCGGTGAAGGCGGCGGCGAGCGCATGGGTAAAGACTACGACATCGAAATGCTGGGCGCGCTGCCGCTGGATATGGCCATTCGCCAGCAAGTGGACTCGGGTAAACCTACCGTGGTGGCCGACCCGGATGGCCGCATATCGCAAATATATAAACAAATCGCGCGCCGCGTGGCGGTGAAGATTGGCGACTTGGCGCAAGATCATTCGGTCAAGTTCCCCAGCATTGTGATTCAAAATACCTAATCGTCTATGAGCATTAAATCCGACAAGTGGATCCGCCGCATGGCGGCGAGTCACGGCATGATCGAACCGTTCGAGCCGGAGCAAGTGAAACAGGTGAATGGCAAGCCGATCGTGTCTTACGGCACATCGAGTTATGGTTACGATATTCGCTGTTCGAACGAATTCAAACTGTTTACCAATATCAATTGCACTATTGTCGATCCTAAAAACTTTGATCCGAACTCCTTCGTCGAAGTGCAGGGTGATTCGTGCATCATTCCGCCCAATTCATTCGCCTTGGCGCGCACCGTGGAATATTTCCGCATTCCGCGCAATGTGCTGACCATTTGTTTAGGCAAAAGCACGTATGCGCGCTGCGGCATTATCGTCAACGTCACCCCCTTCGAGCCGGAGTGGGAGGGCTATGTGACGTTGGAGTTCTCCAATACCACACCGCTACCGGCGCGAATCTATGCGAACGAAGGCGTGGCGCAAGTAGTTTTTTTCGAGGCGGACGAAGAATGCGAAACCTCGTACAAAGACCGTAAGGGCAAGTACCAGGGTCAAACTGGCGTGACCCTGCCCAAGATTTGAATACCGCTTTGATTCCCCTCGTTGTTTCTCTCACCGCACCCTTTTAGGAGGCGCTATGCGTTTTCGTTTTCCCGTATTCATTATTGACGAGGACTTTCGTACCGAGAACGCGAGCGGCTTCGGTGTGCGCGCACTGGCCAAAGCCATCGAAGACGAAGGCATGGAAGTGCTGGGCGTCACCAGCTATGGCGACTTGTCTTCCTTTGCGCAACAGCAGTCGCGCGCCTCGGCGTTTATTTTGTCGATCGACGACGAAGAGCTCTCCGGCACCGCGGAGCAGGCGCAAGAGGCCTTGGCGAATCTCCGTAAGTTCGTGGAAGAAATTCGGTTCCGCAATGCCGAGATTCCGATTTTCCTGCATGGCGAAACGCGCACCGCGCGCCACATTCCGAATGACATTCTGCGCGAGTTGAATGGCTTTATTCATATGCTGGAAGATACGCCCGAATTCTTGGCGCGCTATATCGGGCGCGAAGCCAAGGCGTATCTCGATTCCATCGTGCCGCCGTTTTTCCGCGCACTGACGCATTACGCAGCAGATGGCTCCTACTCTTGGCATTGCCCGGGACATTCGGGCGGCGTCGCGTTTTTGAAAAGCCCGATTGGTCAGATGTTCCACCAATTTTTCGGCGAAAATCTGCTCAGAGCCGACGTGTGTAATTCGGTGGAAGAGTTGGGGCAAATCCTCGACCATACCGGCCCGGTGGCCGCCTCGGAGCATAACGC
>JADMJT010000097.1:0-15671 GCA_018781585.1 Burkholderiales bacterium | reverse complement strand
AGTTGGGGCAAATCCTCGACCATACCGGCCCGGTGGCCGCCTCGGAGCATAACGCGGCGCGCATTTTTAATGTCGACCACTTGTTCTTCGTCACCAACGGCACCTCGGCTTCGAACAAAATGGTTTGGCATGCGACAGTGGCGCCCAACGACATTGTGCTGGTGGATCGCAATTGCCATAAATCGATCTTGCACGCCATCATCATGTGCGGCGCGATCCCGGTGTTCCTGACCCCGACGCGCAATCACTACGGCATTATCGGTCCGATTTCGCTCGACGAATTCCGGCCCGAGAATATCCAGAAGAAAATAGCCGCGCATCCGTTCGCCAAACACATTAAAACCAAGCCGCGCATCCTCACCATCACCCAGAGCACTTACGATGGCATCGTGTACAACGTGGACACGATCAAGGAATTGCTCGGCAGCTATATCGATACCCTGCATTTTGACGAGGCATGGTTGCCGCACGCGACCTTCCACGATTTCTATAAAGGCATGCACGCCATCGGCAAGGACCGGCCGCGTTCCAAGGATGCCTTGGTGTTCTCCACGCAATCCACGCACAAGATGCTCGCGGGCCTATCGCAGGCTTCGCAAATCCTGGTGCAGGATTCGCAGAACCGCAAGCTCGATTACCATAGTTTCAATGAAGCGTATTTGATGCACACCTCAACTTCGCCCCAGTATGCAATCATCGCCTCGTGCGACGTGGCTGCGGCGATGATGGAGCCCCCCGGCGGCACCGCGTTGGTAGAAGAGTCGATTCTGGAAGCGCTGGATTTCCGCCGCGCCATGCGCAAAGTGGATGCAGAATTCGGCGAATCCTGGTGGTTCAAGGTGTGGGGGCCGGAGCATCTGGCAGAAGAAGGTATCGGCGAACGTGACGATTGGGTGTTGCGCGATAATGAGCGCTGGCATGGCTTTGGAAATTTAGCATCAGGCTTCAATATGCTTGATCCGATCAAGGCCACGGTTATTACGCCGGGCCTGGATGTTGAGGGAGAATTCGCCGATTGGGGTATCCCCGCCGCGATTGTCACCAAGTATCTCGCCGAACACGGCGTGATCGTAGAAAAGACCGGGCTCTATTCTTTCTTCATCATGTTTACCATCGGCATCACCAAGGGCCGCTGGAACACACTGCTCACCGCCCTACAGCAATTCAAGGCGGATTGCGACGAGAACCAACCGCTGTGGCGCGTGTTGCCCGAGTTCGTGACCAAACATCCGCGTTACGAGAAAATCGGTTTCAAGGATTTATGCGAGCAAATACATGCACTCTATAAAGAAAATGATGTGGCGCGCCTAACGACTGAGATGTATCTGTCGGAGATGGCGCCGGCGATGAAACCGGCCGACGCCTTCGCCAAGATGGCGCATCGCGAAATCGAGCGCGTCGAGATCGATGATTTGGAAGGGCGCATCACCAGCGTGTTGTTAACGCCTTATCCCCCGGGCATTCCTTTATTGATTCCTGGCGAACGTTTCAATAGCACCATCGTGCGTTACCTCAAGTTCGCGCGCGTATTCAACCAGCGCTTTCCCGGTTTCGAAACCGATATCCACGGCTTGGTCACACAAGAAGAGGACGGCAGAAAGCGCTACTTCGTTGATTGTGTTGCCTAAACAATCTGTGCCGAATGGATGAATACACCTCATTGAAACTTTAAGTGTTGCATCTAAGCCATTGCAACAATTAAAAAATCCTTGCAAAGAGGCTTTTTTTAGTTTTAACTTGGCGGTAATAATTCAAATCGGGCTTACATTCGGTCTCTTTTGAAAAAATATCCTTTGTGAACAATAAGTAAACTAAAGGACGCTCAGCGGATGCCGATAACAAAAAGTATGACTCAGTTAATTACATCATTTTTTGTTTTATTTTTTGCTATGGCGAATGCGCAGGCAGAGTGCGTGAAAGTACTTAACGCAGATCGGCTCGACTTTGGCGTCAAAACAGGTTTGCAAGAATACGACTGCAAACCAGTCGATCCCATCGCAGACAAAATTAAGCAACTCGACGCCGCCGTCCTCCACGCCAAGGGCGATCCCGATTTACGTTCTGCCATGGCGCTGATTCTGGATGAAAAAACCGGCGAAATTATTTACGCCAAAAACGCGGAATCGCGTACCCCAATCGCTTCCATTACCAAGTTGATGACAGCCATGGTGACTTTGGATGCGCGGCTATCCCTGGATGAAAAGATCACACTCACCAATGACGATATCGATCGTGTCAAAGGTACCCACTCACGGCTTAAGATTGGCGCCGCACTGACGCGGCGTGAGTTGCTGCATCTTGCGCTGATGTCATCGGAAAATCGTGCCGCCGCCGCACTCGCACGCACCTACCCCGGCGGCGGCGAGGCGTTTATTGCCGCGATGAATAGCAAGGCATCGCGGCTCGGTATGGCAAGTACCCAGTTTGCAGATTCGACTGGCTTACGCCGCGAGAACCAATCCACAGCAGAAGATCTTGCACGCATGGTGCGCGCTGCGCATACCTATCCCATCATTACCGAATTGACCACCGCTACTTCTTACGATCTGCAAATGCCGATCTACAAGCGGGCACGGGTGTTGGCGCAGAAAAAACTCGCTAATCGCAGCCGCGTCTCACGCACCATGGCGTTGTTCCGCAGTATTGCTTTCCGTAATACCAATAAACTGGTGAGCGATAAAGATTGGCAAATCGGCGTGTCAAAAACCGGCTACATTTCTGAAGCAGGCCATTGTCTGGTGATGCAAGCTACCATCGCCAACCAGCCCCTCATCATCGTGCTACTCGATTCTGACGGGAAATATACGCGGATCGCTGATGCTGTACGTATCAAGCGCTGGCTGGAAAGCAGTATTAAACCTATCAAGCACGCCAGCCTAGTTGCTGCCTCATCGGCTTCCCCTATTTAGGGGTAGCTTAACAGGCTGGTTTTCCCATTGTCTTGCATCAAACGACGCGATGCTGCTCAGCAATCAATAACTGATAAATATAGCTTTGTAGCAAGATAGTTTCCGCGCCTCCCAAATCTTCAAACTCGACCCCGTGTACGTAAACCGCACCCCCCTCGTGTGCAGGGGTATGGTGTTCGACGTTTTGAATCCGCACTTTCAAGTTCAAATGCGCCTCATAGTCATTTGGGTTGTTGCGAAACGCAAAGCTCAAATGCAGGTGCTGTCCCTTCTGCCCAAGCAACTTGTCCGATTCCACATGTGCGCCGTTGGTGCTGAGATCGGTAAGCACCACCTCCTGCGGAAATTCTCGTTCACCTGCCAATTTAGCTTTGGCTGTCAGATGCAGACTGACGCGCAGCGCTTTACGAATTTCCGTGCATTGAATCGTGCTGGGGAATGCGAGGTGCATGTAATGCGCTGGGCTGATGCACACACGGATCACCGGCACGATAAAAGCAAAAGCATTGGTTCCGGAGAACACTCGAACGGTCATGATCGCGTCTTCCTCGATAGGCAGTGGCAGCCCATCCACGATCGGCGTCTTAATCAGCAAGCTTTGATTGCGCATGTACCCGATCAGACTCGTGAAGTAGCGCGCCTTATCGGTTGACTCCATGCGCTCCAATTCAATCCGCTCGCCGATTTGCAGATTCATTTCGTCGAATTCGCATGTGGCAACTTGCAGGCCGGGTTTTTCGGGGAATAAGGGGGGCTGAGGCATAGCATCCTCGTAGATATGATGAAGATTCACGCAATACGGACCAGATCGTCCGTTTCAATATAAGCCCGAGTTCGGCTGGAAGACAAGCAAGCCTGAGCAGAATTGGCGCCCCGAACACGAATCGAACGTGTGACCTATCCCTTAGGAGGGGATTGCTCTATCCACTGAGCTACCGGGGCGTAAGGCCGTGTATTTTAGCCGAAATTCGCGCCTACGCTCTCCTGTGCAATGGGCGGCGCTTCAACACTCTTTCAAGCTACCGTGTCGTGCCCGTGTGTTGGTACTGACTTGAGGCGTGGAGGTGGCAATAGTGTATTCTCTGCGGGCAAAATGTATGCAAGATAAAGGGTTGCATGAAATGAAAATCGCAACGACTCGTCGCGATGTGGATTCTGCTTAGCCGGTTTGGGCGCGTTCTTGAAGTCGGAAGTTGGCGAGTGAAATTGAGCATTGATATTTTGATCGAGAGGCATAACAATGGGCGATCACCCATTAAAAAAGCATACCTAAAAATTACGTGACCCATCTCAAACAAACCGAACTCGAACAACTCGCCTCTCAACTGGATCGCGCCTATGCCGCGCTCATCGTGGAAGTGCGGCAAGAACTCGCTGCCTCCGACCAGGAGCATTTTCAGGACATCGCCGGGCGCGTGCATGATCAAGGCGAAGCGTCGGTGGCCGACATGCTCGCCGATCTGGGCGCTGCCATGATCGATCGGCATATTCATGAAATACGCGATATCGAGGCGGCCAAGCGGCGCATGCAAGACGGCGTTTACGGCGTTTGCGTTGATTGCGGCGCGGATATCGACTTGGCGCGATTAAACGCTTACCCCACCGCCCGGCGCTGCATCGAATGCCAGGGCGTTCACGAAAAGCAGTTTGCCCAAACGGGCCATCCGAGCCTGTAGGCGGCGCGGTGCAATGAGCGATAGGACGAGATAAACCGCATGGTGGATGAGCTACTGGCGCTGAAGTGGGTGAAGCTGGGGGTGGTGGGCGCCATCACCCTGGCCCTGCTGTGGATGAGTCAACGCCAGCCTGCCATTGCTCGGCACCGAGGTTGGACCATGATTATCATCGGCCTGGTGATCGTGGGTTTCGGCGATGCGCTAAATATCTATACCGCCACGCCAGCAGGCCAAGCCTTGGCCAGTGCCCATGTGTTGGATCTGGTGCGTTACAGTGCTTGGACCTTGGGTAATGTGTTGCTTGCGGTTGGCTTCTGGCATTGGCTGCCGCTGGTGGTCGCGATCAAAGAAGCGAAAGAGGAATTAAAGCAAGCCAACGATCTACTTGAATCTCAAGTCGTCCAGCGCACCGCCGAATTGAAATCCGCCAACAACAAGCTGCATCACGATCTGGAAGAGCGCAAACGGGTTGAGCAAAGCATTCGCCACATGGCGCACCACGACGCGCTCACCGGGCTGCCCAATCGCGCGCTGTTCCGCGACCGCTTGACCCACGCCATGGCGCAAGCCGATCGCTACCATCAGAAACTGGCGGTGATGTTCCTCGATCTCGATCGCTTCAAAGCCATTAACGACACCCTTGGCCACAATGTCGGAGACCAATTACTCAAAATCGCCGCCGAGCGACTGCGCAGTTGCGTGCGTGATTGCGACACCGTGGCGCGTTTGGGCGGCGACGAATTCACGGTGGTGGTCGAAGATATCATCGAGGATCACGATGCGGCGTCGGTAGCGCAGAAGATTCTCGATACTTTATCGCAGCCATTTAATCTTTATGGGCACGAGGTTTTCATTAGTGTGAGCGTGGGCGTCACGCTTTATCCCAGCGATGACGAAAACGCCGACAACCTATTGCGCAACGCCGATTCAGCCATGTATCGCGCCAAGGAAAACGGGCGCAACAATTTCCAGTTCTATGTCGCGGATATGAATGTCAAGGCGCGCGAACGCCTGATGCTCGAAAGCTCGCTGCGACGCGCCTTGGATCGTGGCGAATTCAGGTTGTACTACCAGCCGCGGGTGGATTTGTTGTCGGGGCGTGTGATAGGCGCCGAAGCCCTGCTGCGCTGGCGCCATCCGGAAATGGGTTTGGTACCGCCCGCCGAATTCATTCCGATTTTGGATGAAACCGGCATGATTATTCCAGTGGGGGATTGGGCCTTGCGCGAGGCCTGCCGGCAAAACCGCGAGTGGCAAGACATGGGGCTGCCGCCGATCCGCGTGGCGGTGAATTTATCCGTGCGCCAGTTCATTCAAAAGGATTTAGCGGACACTGTCATCCGCGCATTGGAGGTGGCCGGTCTTGCCGCCAAGCACTTGGAGCTGGAAATCACCGAGGATCTATTTCTCGAACACAACGAGACCAACATCGTCACGCTCGCCCGGCTCAAGGGTATGGGCATCCATATTTCCATCGACGATTTTGGTACGGGTTATTCTTCCTTGTCTTATCTCAAGCGACTGCCGATCGACACGCTCAAGATTGATCAGTCTTTCGTGCGCGACATTGGCACCGACCCCGACAACAAGGCCATCGCTTCCGCCATTATCGCCATGGCCAGCAGCCTGCGCCTGAATGTGTTGGCGGAAGGAGTCGAGACCGATGAACAGCTCGCGTTTTTGCGCGCGCAAGGCTGCAACGAAATTCAAGGCTTCTCCTTCAGTCATCCGCTCCCGGCGGAAGAGTTTGAGCAACTGCTGCGCGAAGGGCGGCAGATGCGTTTGCTGCAAGGCCTCTCCGGCTACTACGTCAATACCGTCAGTAGCCCGCCGCTGACGCATTAATCCTGTTTTCCACCAAACCTTCCCTCTTGTTTCGGCAATAAATTGGCTGCCCTGCCTGCGCATTAATCACGCTTTCACCACTCGCCTTAATACCCATAATTAAATTAGTCCCAAAATAAATTTATTACTAACGCCGCACCCCTAAATCTATCGTAATTCAGTTTTATAACCACAAGATATATATGGAAATATTTAAAATTCAATGATTACAACGTAATAACTCATTATATTCATATGGGGTAATCATAAAGAGTTATTGAACTTAACCGATAAATACTAGTTGTAAAGTACCAGTTCTGCTGGTAGATTTTAAACTGTAACAATTTATCGATAAGTAAAACTAATCGATGGTGTTGGCGCTACTTATCCCCTATTTGGCGCAAGGGAATATAAAAGAAGGTTGGGCAAAAGTAGATAACAATCAAGGAGACAGCATGGAACGACGGAGTTTTATCAAGTTGGGTGGTGCGAGTTTAGCCAGTGCGGTGCTGGGATCTGGGCTGTTAAGTTGGGTACCGCGTTCAGAAGCGGCAACCATCAGCAAGACGTTTTACATCACCGGTGGCACGATCACCATGCCGGACGGTGTGGGAGTGTATTTCAAAGGCTTCAGCAATTCGGCAACAGGTTTAAACGTCCCGGCAGCGTCGATCATCTGCCAGGAAGGCGATACGCTCAGCATCACCGTAGTAAACAAGCTCGCAGTGACCCATAACTTCGTCATTGGCGGCTTGAAGCCGGGTGACCCCGTACTGGCCAGCACCGGCGATATCGCGAGCGGCGCTACCAAAACCCTCACCTACACCATTCCCACGGGCAAGGCGGGGTCGTATCTGTTCTACGACAATAAGACGACATACAACGTGTTCCTCGGTTTGCATGGTGGTCTGGCGATCATGCCGGCGGGCAAATCGAATCAGCTCTATTCCGGCAGCCCGACCTTTGTCAAACAACAATTCTGGATTTTCAACGATATCGATCCCGCGCTGAATAGCGCGGTGCAGAGCAACGCCGTGGTGCCAACGACGTTCACGCCGCGTTACTTCACCATCAACGGCTTGACTTCGTTGCCGCCCGGTGCGGCCGGTCATGGCGATCCCACACGCGATGCGTTGTACGACACGCGCACGCGCCTGGCGGGCTTTGTCGGCGATCGTACCCTGGTGCGCATGCTGAGCGCGGGCATGTGTTCGCATGCGGTGCATGCGCATGCCAACCATTTCGAATGGCTGACCGATCGCGGCACGGTGCGCTCCTCGGTGTGGAAGAAAGACACCCTGTATCTGCGCAACAAACTGGGCAAGATCGACGCCATCTTCCCGTTCGAAGCGCCGCCCGATGCCTACCCGCCCACGACCCATGGACATTTTCCGATGCATCTGCATGATGAAATGTCGCAGACCGCAGGCGGCGGGATGTATCAATTCGGCTCGATGACCGAAATCGAATTTCTATAAAAATTTAGGAGAACAACTATGGGAATGGGAAATGCATGTTATGTCTATCCGGGCGCGCCAGCGACGCCGGGTATCGTTACGCCAGATGTGACTTTCAGTCGTGGCATTTACATGAACGGCTCGATGCGCTTCGACGACGGCAACTCAGTCACTATCTGGGGTTTCACCGATCTTGCCGCCGGCCAGGGACAAGCGGATGGGATGGGGGGCGGTTCCTTCCCGTCGCCGGCCATGCGCGTGACCGAGGGCCAGATCGTTCATACAAAACTCACGGTGGGCGATATGTGGATGCATACCATTCATCATCACGGCATCGAACCCAGCCAAGAGAACGACGGCGTGGGACATCTATCCCAAGATGTGACCAACGGGACGTATACCTACCAATGGCGTCCGAAGAACGCGGGGACGTATTTCTATCATTGCCACACCAACACCCCGCTGCATGCGGAAATGGGTATGTATGGCGGTTTGATCGTCGATCCAAAGCCAAACCCGGCCGACCCCGTCGGCACCAAGCGCGCCTTCGCCAACGGGCCGATTTACGATGTCGAGGCGATCTGGGCGGCGGATGAAATCGATCCGGCCTGGCACAACTTGGAATGGGCCGCCGGTACCTGCGGCGGTGATGTCGGGTTGAATAATCTCAACCCAAAATATTTCATCATCACGGGTGTGGATGGTAAGACCTCAGCGCTGACCAATCCGGGCGTGGCGGTGAATATGGTCAAGGGTCAAACCCTGCTGGTGCGCTATATCTGCGCCGGTTTCCATCCGCAGAAGATCGACTTTGGCGGGCTGACCGCGAGTGTGGTGGCTTCCGACGGCCGCCCCTTGCCCACGCCGTGGCAAACCGGGTCGATCGAAGCGCATTCCGCCGAACGCTTCGATTGCATCTTCAAGCCAACGATCACGGGCACCTGGACCGTGACCATCAGCTTTTACCATTGGCGTACCGGCGCGGTAATGGGGACGGCGAAAACGCGGATTACCGTCACCTAATAGCGTGACGAGCAGGGCTATGACAAAAAAAGGGGGGGCTAGTCTCCCCCTTTTTTTTGGATATTCGGGCACAATTTCTTCTTTTCGTCTAATCACCTAATCAAATGAAACAAGCAATCATTACCTTGCTGATCGTATTCGCCGTCGGCGCAGGCGGCTATTGGATCGGCCAGCGGCAAACCCCATCGCCTTCGATGCCAGAGCCGATTGCATCCGGCATCGCGCAAAAAGCCTACGTGTGCCCGATGCATTCGCATATCGTGCAAGACCATCCGGGCGCCTGCCCCATCTGCGGCATGGATCTGGTGGCGGCAAACGAGGCCCGCGGCGCAGCGGAAAACCAAATTCATGTCGATACCGCCACGCAACAAAAACTCGGCGTGCGCATCGTCAGCGCGGAACAAGTAACGCTGACCCACGATATTCAGACCTATGCCACGCTGGTGCCCGACGAGGGCGCCATGTTGCGCATTACACCGAACATCGACGGCGTGCTGACGAAGCTGCACGTCACGCGCGTCGGCCAGCATGTCGCACGCGGCCAACTACTATATGAACTTTCCTCGCCGGATGCCCTGACGCTGCAAAACGAATACATCGACATCGCGCGGCGCGGTGCGCCAGCAGTGAAAATGGTTGAAGACCGGCGCGAGCGGAATCGTAAGGCGCTGGCCGAAGCGCAGGATCCAGCCCAACGCGAACAAGCAGAACTTGGCGCGCGTCAAAGCGAGGAACAGTTGCAATCAATTTTGCAACCACTCGAGCGCGACCGCGAGCGTACCGCGCTGCGCTTGCGCCAAACCGGTTTCACCGATGCCATGCTGGCTAAGCTGATAGAGACGCGCCGCGCGATAGCCGTGGTCTCAGCGCGCGCGCCGCAAGCCTGCGTGGTCAAAGAGATCATGGCGCGACCGGGCATGGCGGTGAACCACATGACCGAGATCTTGAGTTGCGTCGATGCTTCTCGTGCCTGGCTCGAAGTCGTGTTGTATCCAGATCAATTGTCCTGGGTGCGCGAAGGCGATGCCGTCACGGTAGAATTTGAAACCGGCGCGCCAATCAAAACCCGCCTCACCGGTATCAATACGCTGGTGGATAATGCAACGCGCACCGTGCGTGCGCGTTTGCCGATTTCTCCCGGTGCGAATCTGGGGGAATACGCGACCGTCACCATCCACGCATTGCCGCGCCAAGTGCTATCCGTGCCGAAGAGCGCAGTGATGCGCACTGGACGCGACAATCATGTCATGCGCGCGCTGGACAATGGCCATTTCATGCCGGTTAAAGTGACCACCGGCATTGAGAGCGCAGAGCGCATCGCGATCCTCGATGGCTTAGAGCAGGGCGATCAAGTCGTGGTCAACGGCCAGTTCCTGCTCGATGCTGCCGCTTCGATTGCCGATGCGGCACAGCGGCTGAAAGGGTCGAGCAGCGAATGATCGCCCGCCTCATCGACTGGTCCATCCACCATCGCCTGCTGGTGTTGATCAGTTGCGCCGTGCTCGCGATCTGGGGCACGTTCTCCGCGCGCCATACCGCGCTCGATGCTATCCCCGATCTGGCCGATGTGCAGGTGATTATCAAGACGCCGTTCCCCGGCCAGCCGCCGCAGCTCGTGGAAGACCAAGTCACCTATCCGCTCACCGCCACGCTGCTGTCGGTGCCGGGCACGCGTGCGGTGCGCGGCTTCTCCATGTTTGGCGAATCGTTCATCTATGTCGTGTTTCGCGATGGCGCCGACCCTTACTGGGCGCGCTCGCGCGTGCTGGAATATCTGTCGCAAACAGCGGGGCGCTTGCCCGCCGGGGTGACGCCAACCTTGGGGCCGGATGCATCGAGCGTGGGCTGGGTATATCAATACGCGCTGGTGGATCGCAGTGGCAAACGCGACACTTTTGAATTGCGCGCGCTGCAAGATTTCTTCCTCAAATCCGAGCTGCAAAGCGTGCCCGGCGTAGCCGAGATAGCGACCATCGGCGGTGCAGCCAAACAATTTCAGATCGAAATTGACCCCAACCGGCTCGCCGCTTACGGCCTTACTTTCGAGCGCGTGGCGGAAGCGGTGCGCGCGGCGAATCAAAGCGGTGGTGGATCTGTCATTGAAATGTCGCGTTCCGAATACATGGTGCGCGCCAAGGCAAATCTCAAGAACATCGCCGATCTGCGCCAAGTCGTCGTGGGGCAAGATGCCAGCGGCTACCCGTTGAAGCTGGCGCAAGTCGCGAGTATTCACTTGGGGCCAGAGGCGCGGCGCGGTGTGGCCGACCTCGATGGCGAAGGCGATGCCGTGGGCGGCATCGTGGTCATGCGCTACGGGCAAAACGCGCTCGATACCGTGTCCGCCGTCAAAGCGCGGCTGAAAGAATTGCAAGCCGGCTTGCCGCCCGGCGTGGAGATCGTCACCACCTACGACCGCTCCAACCTAATCCGCCGCGCCATCGAGCATCTGCGCGAAAAGCTGGTGGAAGAATCGCTGGCCGTAGCGCTGGTGTGCTTGGTGTTCTTGCTGCATTGGCGCTCGGCGCTGGTGGCCTTGGTCACCTTGCCGCTGGGTATTCTCACTGCCTTCATCCTGATGCAGGCACAGGGCATCACGGTCAACCTCATGTCGCTTGGCGGCATCGCCATCGCCATTGGCGCCATGGTCGATGCCGCGATTGTGATGATCGAAAATATGCATAAGCACCTGGAGCGCGCCGGGCCAGATCCGGATTATTGGCAAGTCACGCGCAACGCAGCGGTGGAAGTGGGCCCGGCGCTATTCTTTTCCTTGCTGGTGATCACCGTATCTTTCCTGCCGGTGTTCGCACTGATCGGGCAAGAGGGCAAGCTGTTCGCACCGCTCGCTTTTACCAAGACTTACGCCATGGCCGCAGCGGCGGGGCTGGCGGTCACACTCACGCCGGTGCTGATGGGGTATTTGATCCGGGGCAAAATTCGCCGTGAGTTGGACAACCCGCTCAACCGCTGGCTGCAAGCGGCTTACCGGCCACTGTTATTGTGGGTGCTGGAACATCGCACGCCGACCGTCGTCGCAGCACTTGTGTTGCTCGCCACCAGCGTCGTGCCACTGGCGCGCATGGGCAGCGAATTCATGCCGCCGCTGAATGAGGGCGATCTGCTCTACATGCCGACCACCGTGCCGGGCATCTCCATCGACGAAGCGGCGAACCTGTTGCAGATCACCGACCGCTTGATCAAAACCATTCCCGAAGTGGAGCGCGTGTACGGCAAAGCCGGCCGCGCCGACAGCGCCACCGACCCCGCGCCGCTGTCCATGCTGGAAACCACCATCCTGCTCAAGCCGCGCAGCCAATGGGCGCCCGGCACCAGCATCGACGACGTGATCCGCAAACTCGATTCCACCGTGCATCTGCCGGGCCTGACCAATGCCTGGGGCTATCCGATCCGCACCCGTATCGACATGCTCTCCACCGGCATTCGCACCGTGCTCGGCGTGAAAGTGAGCGGCGCCGATCTCGCAGGCATCAGCGCAGCGGCCAATCAAATCGAAGCCGCGCTGCGCAATGTGCCCGGCACCCGCGCCGTGTTCGCCGAGCGCGCGGCCAGCGGGCGTTACATCGACATCGATGTCGATCGTTTCCAAGCCGCGCGCTACGGCGTGAGCGCGATGGATGTGAAGCGCCTGGTAGAAGGCGCGATCGGCGGCGAAACCATCACCACCGTGATCGACGGCCGCGAACGCTACTCGGTCAACCTGCGCTACCCGCGCGCATTCCGCGATTCACTCACGGCGCTGCGCGCCAGCCGCGTCGTCACCATGAACGGCGTGCACGTGCCGCTGAGTACCCTGGCCAAGATCAGCGTCACCGATGGCCCGGCCGAGATCAAGAGCGAGAATGGGCGCTTGGTCGGCTATGTGTTTATCGACCTCGCCACGCGCGACATCGGCGGCTACGTGGCGCGCGCCAATCAAGCGCTGCAAAAAATCAAACTCGCACCCGGCCATGCCTATAGCTGGTCGGGCCAATATGCCGATCTGCAACGCGCCAAGGAACGCCTGAGCTGGGTCATCCCCGCCACGCTGCTGCTGGTGTGGGGACTACTGCTCGCCTACTTCCGCGACTGGCGCAAACCTTTGCTCACGCTGGCCTGCGTGCCGTTCGCGCTGATCGGCGGGCTGTGGCTGACTTACTTGCTCGGCTATCAACTCTCGGTCGCGGTCGCAGTCGGCTTCATCGCCCTGGCCGGCGTGGCCGCCGAATTCGGCGTAGTGATGCTGCTCTACATCGATCAAGCGCTGGCCACGCGTAAAGATATGCCGCTCACGCCAGCCGCTATTCGCGATGCCATCATCGAAGGCGCGCTCACCCGCATCCGCCCCAAGATGATGACCGTCGCCGTCATCGTCGCCGGCCTGCTGCCCATCATGTGGAGCCAAGGCGACGGCGCCGACGTGATGAAACGCATCGCCGCGCCGCTGGTGGGCGGCATGATCAGCGCGCCACTGATTTCTTTGTTTTTGATTCCGGCGTTGTATGGGGGGTGGTTGAATCGGGGGAAGCGGGGCTAAGTAGCTGGTGATGGTTTGCTCGTTGAATGGTTGTGCAGCAGTGCGGGAGCTGACGCTAATTCTCGTTCAGGTTGCAGCGAATTTTTTCAAAAGCGGTCGTTCAGCAGTTCTTTCTCCCAAGGTCTATGCCCGTAGTTGGCCGCCAAAAACAGGAGCATAATCCGTTCTTCATCGGTCTCCTTTTGCATAATTTAATAACCGGACCGGGGAATTTAAAAAACCAATAAACACATAAAGATAAGACCCTATGAGAGCCGTCTCTATATTAATAAATGTCTGGACCCATGGGTCTCTTGATTAACTGTTAGAGCTTATAGATGAAGAAGAAAACAACTTTACTCACGGCGTTCTTTGTTGCTTCGTTCATCGCCAGTGCATGCGATATATGGTTTTCCGGTTTAAAAGGGACAACACAGATCGCGGCCTTTTGGGTGCCTATCATCATAATTACAGGAATTGTTTTTGCTTGGGTGCATACCGATTCAGCAGAGCGGCAATATCAACGATTTGCACTGCTCAATATCGGCATTGTCGGCTTAGCCCTCGTATTTGTTCCCGTCTATCTTTTTAAATCCCGCCCAAGTGGCGCTAAAGCAAAAGCACTTGGTTATTTCTGTGCGCTTTTTCTAGGGTATATTGCCATATCATATGCGGGCGCTACATTCGCGCAATATGTGCAGCTCTAACATCGTTCGAGTCGTTCGCTACGCTCACTGTGACCATGGGGCCACATCTTGTATTGTGATATTTTCGCCATGAGCATGATTTCCATGGCCGGTTCTTTCCGCATCATTTGAGATCATTGTCGCCATATCATTCACCATATATTCGTATGGTTATTAACTCCATCCTGTGCTAGCCTTAACTGATGAAGAAACCACGGTTTGAGTGGGACTCAGACAAGGATGCAGAAAACCAGAAAAAGCACGGGGTACCTTTCTCTTTGGCCCAGTATGCATTCGCCGATCCCAGCCGTGTTATTGCCGAAGACCTAAGCCACAGTAAAACCGAGAAACGCTACTTTTGCTTTGGCGAGGTTAACGGGGGCATTCTCACCGTCCGCTTTACTTATCGGGGCGGTGTCATTCGTATCTTTGGCGCCGGTTATTGGCGGAAAGGAAAGGCGATTTATGAGCGCGAAAACGAGTAAAGCGAGTTTGGCTAAAATTAAGTACACCAACGAGCCTATTGAGGCCAAGATTATTCGGGATTTTCTTCCCCCACCCGAGGAACTGGCGTTCCGGAATGAAGGGGTAAAGGTAACGATTGCGCTGAGCAAGAAGAGCGTCGAGTTCTTCAAGTCCGAAGCCACCAAACATCATACGCAGTATCAGCGCATGATTCGGAAGCTCATCGACACTTACGTTGACACTTATGCGGAACCTCTATCACCCCGCTCAACGCGGCCTGCCCGTAAGCGGGCAGCCGGTTAGTAATCGGGGGCATGCCACTTTAAATTCTGGCGGCACTCCTGCCCCGCACCGCGCTACGCCGAGACCGCTTTCTCAGGCGGGCGAATCAAGCTCTCTGCCGGAATGCCCAGTCCTTTGTGTAGCCGCCAGATCATGCGCAAGGTGAGCGGCCGTTTACGGTTCAGGATTTCGTAAACCCGATTCAGGCCGCCAATCATGGGCGCGAGATCCTTGGATTTGAGCGCTTTCTGCTCCATGCAAAATTTGATCGCCTCGACCGGGTCGGGCAAATCCATGGGGAAATGCTTGCGTTCGTAAGCCTCAACCAAGGTGACGAGTATATCCAAGCGGTCGCCTTCGGCCGTGTTGGGCCGGGCCGTCATCAGCGCGTCGATTTCCTTCAGTGCCACACGGTAAGCGGTCTTTGTTTTGATCGGTTTGATTTCCATTGCATTGCCTCCGTCAGATCGTTTGCACGTCGATTTTGTTGTATTGCGCTCAGACCGGTGCGCTTGTAACCCAGTTGCCCTTTCCCTATGTTAACTGATTGGGGATAGGACTGAGATGAAGCGGCACGAAAGGAGTTTTATATTCCGCCTGCCTAACTGCACCCGGGTAGATTAATTGACATGTCCTTTATAAGTGCTATTTTTAACGCAGTGGCTCATTTTTCTTACGCTTGGCGCAAGGGCTGGCGCTCCAGGGAACCATAGCATAGCGCCGTAAACATTCAAGCTAGGCTTCGCCTGCGAGACAGGCGCCTCCGCCACTCCAGGAGGATGCCGGCTGGCATTGGGAGGCATGATGTTCACTACCAATCCATTCACCCCGCTGAC
>JADMJT010000110.1:24364-27390 GCA_018781585.1 Burkholderiales bacterium | reverse complement strand
TTGAAGCGCGATGAAAACTCCTCCCAAAAAGTAAATTCGGAAACCACACCGAATAGCAGGATGAAGACCGCGAAAACAAAGGCAGCGTAGCGTGCTAGTCGATGGAAGCGGCTAGTGCGCACCCGTTTAGGCAGCAACACCTCATATAATAATAGCGGCGCCACTAACCAGGCCAAGACGGCAAGATCGAACCACACACCGCGCAGCAAAATACTCGGCCACAAGGCAAGCGGAACCGATTGCATCCCGTTGAAGAGTGCAAGCCCGAGCCGCGTAAGACTCGCGATAACTAAAAAAATCGCGGCGAATAAAACAACCGGATTGGTCAGCCAGCGGTTTAGTCGGGCGCGGAGCCTAGAGATCATGTGTATGCTTACTTATCGTTGTGCGGAGAGGACTGTAAGAGGGACGTCTGGGGAAACGGTTCCCCATTACGAGAAAGGGACTACTTTACCTTGAGCTAGTGGTTGAGATAGGCGGACAACAATAGGTAACCAGTATCAAGGTGATTGGGGATTAAAACACGCCAGCTAAATTTTAGATTGCCTGATCCCTTGGACGCCGCGTCTGCAAAATCGGTTTCTCTCGTAAACAATAGAAGCCCTTACTTCTATACATTTTACTTGCTCACGTATAAAAGCGAGTTATTAAGAACGTCGCCCTCCGTTGCTCGACGGATTCAACATTGGTCATATATAACAAAACGATATCTATCGTTTATCGCTCCATGCATCGGGTAAGCAAAGCCCCCGGTTTGACGCAAATCGCTCCCGCATACTATAATTTCGCGCTTTTCCTGGCTGGCGTCACTTGGCATTGAGTCATGGATCGACAGATTCGGCAGGTACTGAGCTTGCAACTCGCACTAATACTTGTCGCTAGTCTGGGCGGGTATGCGATCTGGGGGCTTGGGGTTGCTCAAGCGGTTTGTTTTGGTGCAGGAATTGCTGCTGTTAACACGTTAATGATTGCGTGGCGCATGCGCCAAGGGCGCACTACACCCGCCGCGCAACCTAGCCTTAGCGAATTTTATCGATCCTGGTTAGAGCGTTACCTGTTGCTCGGCGTGTTGCTGGCGGCGGGGTTAGGCGGTTTAAAGCTGATGCCGCTGGGTTTGTTGAGCGGTTTTATTCTGGGACAAGTCATTTGGATTTTCGCCCCCCTCACGGTTGAGGCGGGCGCGCGTGATACGGAAGAAAAGTAAATATGTCTGAAGCAGCGCATTCATCCTCTGATTACATCAAGCACCATTTACAGAACCTGACTTACGGCAAATTGCCTGCGGGCTATGCGCGTGAAGATCATGCTGGCAAAAAAGAAGTGTTGCAACAAGACACTTGGACCTTGGCGCAATCGGCGCAAGAAGCCAAAGATATGGGCTTTTGGTCATATAACGTCGATTCACTTGGCATGTCGATTGTGCTGGGCGTGTTATTTCTCTTTATGTTCCGCCGTGTAGCCAAAAGTGCCAGCACGGGCGTGCCGAGTGGTTGGCAGAATTTTGTCGAATGGATCATCGAGTTTATTGATACTAGCGTGCGCGGTTCATTTAGCGGCAAGAACCCAATGGTCGCGCCACTCGCGCTCACCGTTTTCATCTGGATTTTCTTGATGAATCTCATGGATCTGATTGCGGTAGACCATGCATCGTCTGCGGCAAAGTGGGCGGGGCTGCCCTTCTTTAAAGTCGTGCCCACGACTGACCCCAATATTACCTTCGGCATGGCGATCGCCGTCTTTCTCATGATTATTTTCTACAGCATCAAAGTAAAAGGCTTGGGTGGATTCTTAGGTGAACTTGCATTCCAGCCGTTTGGGAAATGGGGTATGCCGGCCAACCTTTTGCTGGAAGGGGTGAACCTGATCGCCAAACCGATTTCATTAGCCCTACGGCTATTCGGCAATATGTATGCGGGCGAGATGATCTTTATCCTGATCGCCATTATGTATGGCGCGGGAATCGGCTTCGGTCTTTTTGCCGGCGTTTTGCAGTGGGCATGGGCCGTATTTCACATCCTGATTATTACGCTGCAAGCATTTATTTTCATGACGCTGACCATCGTATATATGGACATGGCGCATCAAGAGCATCATTAATTCTTTGGTTTTTCAGTTATCAAGTAACGTCACACTTTTTAAGGAGATATTCAAATGGAAATGGCAAACGCACTGTTGTACATCGCCGGCGCTTTGATGATGGGTCTGGGCGCATTGGGCGCTGCGGTCGGCATCGGCATTCTGGGTGGTCGCTTCTTGGAAGGCGCTGCACGTCAGCCTGAATTGATCCCGATGCTGCGTACCCAGTTCTTCATCGTGATGGGTCTGGTGGATGCGGTGCCAATGATCGCCGTCGGTATCGCCATGTATGTTTTGTTCGCGGTTGTGAAATAAGCCGATTGAATCGAGAGTAAAACCATGAATATAACCGCCACTCTCATCGGCCAAACGCTTACATTCTTTTTGTTCGTTTGGTTTTGCATGAAGCTCGTGTGGCCGCCCATCATGAACGCTTTGGCCGAGCGCAAGAAGCACATCGCCGACGGCTTGGCCGCCGGCGAGCGCGGTAAGCATGAGTTGGAGCTTGCCTCCAAACGTGCTGCCGACAACTTGCGTGAATCTAAAAGCAGCGCAGCGGAAGTGATCGCGCAAGCAGAAAAACGCGCCGCGCAGATCGTCGAAGAAGCCAAAGGTGTTGCAAAAGCGGAAGGCGATCGCTTGATCGTCGCCGCCAAGGCTGAAATCGACCAGGAAGCCACCCGTGCCCGCGAATCGTTGCGCGAAAGCGTCGCTGCCCTCGCTGTGGCCGGTGCGGAAAAAATCCTGCGCCGCGAAGTTGATGCCCGTGCCCACGCCGATTTGCTCGAAGCCATTAAGAAGGAACTGTAATGGCTGAATTGGTCACCATCGCCCGTCCTTATGCTGAAGCCGTGTTTCGCTTGGCGGAAGAGGGCAAGGACTTCGACGCTTGGTCGCGCATGCTGGCGACCAGTGCCGCGGTTGCCCAAGACGCACAAATGGTCGCGCTC
>JADMJT010000110.1:0-24264 GCA_018781585.1 Burkholderiales bacterium | reverse complement strand
GCGCATGCTGGCGACCAGTGCCGCGGTTGCCCAAGACGCACAAATGGTCGCGCTCATCAGCAACCCCAATGTGAATGCGGCCGATGTTACCCGCGTGTTTTTGGGGGTGTGTGATACCGAGCTTAACGAGCAAGGCAAAAACTTCGTCCAGATGCTGATTGAAAATCACCGCCTGGCCACCCTGTCCGATATCGCTGCGCTGTATGAAGATCTCAAGCGTACGCATCAGGGTGAAGTGGAAGCGCTGATCTCGTCTGCATTCCCTTTGGACGACGCACAGCGCCAAACGCTGGTCGCGGGTCTCGAAAAACGCTTCGCACGTAAAGTTAAAGCCACCACAGAAGTTGACGCCAGCCTCATCGGCGGCGCGCGCATCGTGGTGGGGGATGTGGTGATTGACGGCTCCGTCGCCGGTCAGCTCCAAAAAATGTCGTCCGCGCTCAAATCTTAGGAGTAGCTATGCAACTCAATCCATCTGAAATCAGTGAACTGATTAAAAACAAAATCCAAGGCCTGGAGACTGGCGCCGATACGCGCACCCAGGGCACCGTGGTTTCCGTTACCGACGGCATCGTGCGCGTGCATGGCTTATCCAACGTGATGGCCATGGAGATGTTGGAATTCCCCGGCAATACCTTCGGCCTGGCGCTGAACCTCGAACGCGATTCAGTCGGCGCCGTGGTACTGGGCGACTACGAACACATTACCGAAGGCGATACGGTGAAATGCACCGGCCGCATTTTGGAAGTGCCGATTGGCCCCGAGTTGGTGGGCCGCGTAGTGAACGCCTTGGGTCAGCCGATTGACGGCAAAGGCCCGATCAACGCCAAACTCAACGCACCGGTGGAAAAAATCGCGCCGGGCGTAATCGCGCGTAAATCGGTATCGCAGCCGGTGCAAACTGGCTTGAAAGCGATTGACTCCATGGTGCCGATTGGCCGTGGCCAGCGCGAGCTGATCATTGGCGATCGTCAAACCGGCAAGACCGCCGTGGCGGTGGATGCGATCATCAATCAAAAAGGTCAGGACATGTTCTGCATCTATGTGGCGATCGGTCAGAAAGCTTCGACCATCGCCAACGTGGTGCGCAAACTGGAAGAGCACGGCGCGATGGCTTTCACCGTCGTGGTGGCTGCTTCTGCTTCCGACTCTGCCGCGATGCAATACATTGCACCGTATGCTGGCTGCACCATGGGCGAGTACTACCGCGACCGTGGCCAAGATGCGTTGATCGTGTACGACGATCTGACCAAGCAAGCTTGGGCCTATCGTCAAATCTCCCTGCTGCTGCGCCGTCCGCCGGGCCGCGAAGCCTACCCGGGCGACGTGTTCTATCTGCACTCGCGTTTGTTGGAGCGTGCCGCGCGCGTGAACGAAGATTACGTCGAGAAATTCACCAACGGCGAAGTCAAAGGCAAGACCGGTTCGCTTACCGCGCTGCCGGTGATTGAAACCCAAGCAGGGGATGTGACCGCCTTCGTGCCGACCAACGTGATTTCGATTACCGACGGCCAGATCTTCTTGGAAACTGACTTGTTCAACGCCGGTGTGCGTCCCGCGATTAACGCCGGTATTTCGGTGTCGCGCGTGGGCGGTGCGGCGCAAACCAAAGTGATTAAAAAGCTGGGCGGCGGCGTGCGTTTGTCGCTGGCGCAGTATCGCGAGTTGGCGGCCTTCGCGCAGTTTGCATCCGATCTTGACGAAGCGACCCGCAAGCAGTTGGAGCGCGGCAAGCGCGTCACCGAGCTGATGAAGCAACTGCAATTCACGCCGATGAACGTGGCGCAAATGGCGGTGTCCTTGTTCTCCGTGAACAAGGGCTACATCGACGAAGTGGAAGTGAATAAAGTCCTTGCGTTTGAATCCGCCCTGTATGCCTTCTTGAAGAGCAAGTATCAAAGCGTGCTCGACACGATTGCCAGCACCAAAGACCTCGATGAGGCGACCGAGAAACAGCTCGTGGCTGCGCTCGACGAGTTCAAGAAAACTGGCACCTACTAAGGCTATCGGCAATGGCGAACAGTCGCGAAATTCGTGTCAAGATCAATAGCGTCAAGAACACGAAGAAAATCACCAAGGCCATGGAAATGGTGGCCGCCTCCAAAATGCGTAAAGCACAGGAACGGATGCGCGCTGCCCGCCCCTATGGTGCGAAAATTCGCGCCGTGATGCGGCGCATGAGCCACGCTAAGACCGAGTATCACCACCCGCTCTTGCAAAAGCGTGAGCAAGTCAAAAACGTCGGCCTGATTGTGGTCACGTCAGATAAAGGGCTGTGCGGCGGTTTGAATACCAACGTGCTGCGTACCGCCGTGGGCAAGGTCAAAGAGTGGGCCCAAGAAGGCAAGCAAGTCCAAGTTTGCGCCATCGGCAATAAAGGCTTCGGCTTCATGCAGCGCATGAACGCGAATATCGTGTCCTATCTGACCCACATGGGCGATACCCCGGCGATGGATAAGCTCTTGCCCGCCGTGACGGTGATGTTGGATAACTATCTCAAAGGCGAGATCGACGCGATCTATCTGTGCTCCACCGTATTCGTGAATACGATGAAGCAGGAGCCGACATTGATGCAGTTGGCCCCAATTGTGGATCAGCCCGATACCATTTCCAAAGCAGAAACCGATGACAAGCTCGGCATCTGGGAACACCACTGGGACTATATCTACGAGCCGGACGCGAAAGAAATTCTCGACACCCTATTGCCGCGCTATATCGAATACACCGTGTATCAAGCGGTGGCCGAGCACATGGCCTCGGAGCAAAGCGCGCGCATGGTGGCGATGAAGGCGGCCTCGGATAATGCGGGCAACCTGATTGACGAATTAACCCTGATTTATAACAAGACCCGGCAAGCTGCGATCACTAAGGAATTGTCCGAGATCGTCGGCGGCGCGGCAGCGGTTTAGTAGAGACTTGCGAAGCAAGCCCAAATCCCTCTCTCCCGCTAGCGGGAGAGAGCAGGAGAGAGGGCAAACGAATTTTGAATTTGACTATTAGGAAACAACCATGAGCCAAGGAAAGATCGTTCAGTGCATCGGCGCGGTGATCGACGTGGAGTTCGGTCGCGCGAACATGCCTAAGGTGTATGACGCGTTGAAAGTAAGCGACATCGATTTGACGCTCGAAGTGCAACAGCAATTAGGTGACGGCGTGGTGCGCACCATTGCGCTGGGTTCCACCGACGGCTTGCGTCGCGGCTTGACCGTGACCGGTACGGGTGCCCCGATTATGGTGCCCGTCGGCACCAAGACCCTGGGCCGCATTATGGATGTGCTGGGCCGCCCGATCGACGAAGCGGGTCCGGTGAACGCAGAGAAAACCGCCTCGATCCATCGTCACGCGCCGGCTTTCGATGAGCTGGCTGCATCGACCGAAATTCTTGAAACCGGCATCAAAGTGATCGACTTGTTTTGCCCGTTTGCTAAAGGCGGTAAGGTCGGCCTGTTCGGCGGCGCGGGTGTAGGCAAGACCGTGAACATGATGGAATTGATTCGCAACATTGCCGTGGAGCACTCGGGTTACTCCGTATTCGCCGGTGTGGGCGAGCGTACGCGTGAGGGCAATGACTTCTATCACGAGATGAAAGAAGGCGGCGTGTTGGATAAAGTGGCCCTGGTTTACGGCCAGATGAACGAGCCCCCCGGCAACCGTCTGCGCGTGGCGCTGACGGGGCTCACCATCGCGGAAAATTTCCGTGACGAAGGTAAAGACGTATTGTTATTCGTTGACAATATTTATCGCTACACCTTGGCCGGTACCGAAGTGTCCGCGCTATTGGGCCGTATGCCGTCTGCCGTGGGTTATCAACCAACACTGGCGGAAGAAATGGGCCGCCTGCAAGAGCGCATCACCTCCACCAAGACCGGTTCCATCACCTCGATTCAAGCCGTGTACGTGCCGGCGGATGACTTGACCGACCCGTCGCCCGCCACCACCTTCGGCCACTTGGATGCGACCGTGGTGCTGTCGCGCGACATCGCCTCGCTGGGTATTTACCCCGCGGTGGATCCGCTCGATTCTACCTCGCGCCAGCTTGATCCGTTGGTCGTGGGCGAAGAGCACTACAACACCGCCCGTTCGGTGCAAGCTACCTTGCAGCGCTACAAAGAATTGCGCGACATTATCGCGATTCTGGGCATGGACGAGCTCTCCCCCGAAGACAAATTGGCCGTGGCGCGCGCGCGTAAAATTCAGCGCTTCTTGTCGCAGCCCTTCTTCGTGGCCGAAGTATTCACCGGCTCGCCGGGTAAGTATGTTTCGCTCAAAGAAACCATCAAAGGCTTCAAGGCGATTGTCAGCGGCGAATACGATCACCTGCCCGAGCAAGCGTTTTACATGGTCGGCGGCATCGAAGAAGCCGTCGAAAAAGCAAAAACCATTCAGTAATAGACACTCACTCTTCCCCCCTCCCAGGGGGAGGGCCAGGGTGGGGGTTAATCAAGGAACAATATGGCAATGACCATCCATGTGGACGTAGTAAGCGCAGAAAAGCTCTTGTACTCCGGCATCGCGGAATTCGTGATTGTGCCCGGCGTACGCGGCGAGCTCGGCGTATACCCGCGCCATGCGCCGCTGGTAACCAAACTCAAGCCCGGCTCAGTACGCATCAAAGTGCCGGACCAAGCAGACGAAGAATTGATTTACGTGAATGGCGGCCTAGTGGAAATCCAGCCGGACGTGATTACGATTCTGTCCGACACCGGTATCCGCGGCAAAGATTTGGACGAAGCCAAAGCGCTGGAAGCCAAACGCGATGCGGAGGAAGCCATGAAGAACCGCACCGGCGCGATGGAAATCGCCCAAGCGCAAATCGAATTGGCGCAAGCGGTGGCGCAATTGCAGGCGATTCAGAAATTGCGCAAGGGTTAGAAAAAAAACAATTTGTGCCGAGAGAGGAAAGGCAGCTTCGGCTGCCTTTTTTATTGGGTGATGCAGAGACGCTACTCAAGATCAATCAGCCCAGGTAGGATGCGGCTAGCGCTATGACGTATAAGTTATGGCGCTAAAAAGTAGCAATCATAATAATCCATGGAGGAATCGCGAGTATGTCTCAGCACAGAAGCCGTAGATCCATCACACCCAAATCAAGCCCGCGTTTATTTAACATTAATCATATCGGTGTAACGCTCATTGCTAGCGCAGTAATCGGCCTTGGCGCGACCAGCGCCTATGCGGAAATCGGCCCGCTTACCCAGCAACAACGTTCTGATGAAGCCTACAAAGTGCGCAAGGAGGCTGCGGAGGCGAACCGGCTGAGGAAGCAGCCGTCGCATCCGAGTAATGGCGATGAAGTGCGTTACCCGACGCATTTCAATAGCTACAGCAAAGGCTTGCCGCACGATGCGTTGGGCGTGGTTTCGCCGAGTGCTTATGATGCATTAATTTATGCTTTGAAAACGGGGCTGAATGCGGATTTCGAGGCGATTCCCATGGGCGGGGTGTCGAAGCAGCGTGACCCGCAGGCCGCCTACACCTACTTTCTCGAAGGCCGCGATCCGTGGTCGCTCACGATGGCGCCCGCGCCGGTTTTCGCCAGCGCGCAACAAGCCTCGGAGTCGATCGAGGTGCTGTGGCAAGCGCTCACCCGCGATGTGCCATTCGCGCAATATGCGGGCAATGCGCTGACGCAGCAAGCGGCGGCGGATTTATCGCGTTTTAGCGACTTTCGTGGACCGAAGGCGGGCGGCCAAGTGACGCCTGATACGCTGTTTCGCGGCATCGCCCCCGGAGAATTGAGCGGGCCGTACTTATCGCAGTTTTTGTGGAAATCGGTGCCCTTTGGCGCAATGACTGTTGCACAAAAATATACGGTGCCCATGGCAGGCAATGATCATCTGACCAATTACAACGAATGGTTGGCTATTCAAAATGGAGCAAACCCCAGCGGGATGACGAGCTTCACACCCGATCCCACGCCGCGCTATCTGCGCAACAATCGCGACCTGGCGCAGTATGTGTTGCGTGACTTTAATGCTCAGGCCTATATGAATGCCGCGCTGATCATCAATAGTTTTGGTTCAGGCGTCTATGCCGACAGCAACCCGCTAAACAGCACCGTGACCCAGACTAGAGAGCCGATGTGGGGTATCAACCATGCGCTCGATTTGGTGTCGCGTATGGCGGTCATGTCGCAGAGTGTGGCTTGGTATCAAAAATGGTTGGTGCATCGCCGCGCGCGCCCCGAAGTGTTTTTCGGACGGGTGCATAATCATGTGACGGGTGTGGCGACTTATCCGATCAATTCCGAGCTGCTGACTTCTCCTGCACTGGGTCTGACGTATAGCCAGAATGCGACTTATTTGCTGCCAATGGCGACCCCTGGAGGAAGCCCCCTGCATCCGTCGTATCCGGCGGGACATGCCACGATGGCGGGTGCGGCGACCACCGTATTGAAGGCCTTTTTCAAAGGGTCGTATGTAATCCCCAGCCCCGTGCAAGCGAGTGACGACGGCTTAACGCTGAATACCTATAGCGGCCCAGCGTTAACGATCGAGGGGGAGCTGAATAAATTGGCCACCAACATCTCCATCGGGCGCGACGCTGCCGGCGTGCATTTCCGTTCCGATGGCGATCCGGGTTTGGCCTTGGGTGAGGCCATGGCGATCAGTGTGCTGAGTGACCTCGTTAATACCTACCACGAAGATTTTTCAGGCTTCACTTTCAACAAGTTTGACGGGACGAGCATCACCATTAAAAAGCGATAGCCCCGAAATGTCGTTAGATCGGCCCGTGGTGCGATCCAACGGCTTGTCGGCGGCGGTAAATGGCATTAAGGCGGCTAAAGGCCGCCTTTTTGTTTATAATTCAGGACGTTTCAGCGCATAAAACTGGCTATGTCGACCCCCTTAAATATTGTGATTCTTGCCGCTGGCAAGGGCACGCGCATGTATTCCGATCTACCCAAGGTATTGCACCCGCTCGCCGGGCGGGCGCTGCTCGACCATGTGTTGGCGACGGCGCGCGGCTTAAAACCCAAGAAGCTGTGCGTGGTCTATGGCTACGGCGGTGACACCGTGCCCAATAGCATTGCGGGCGAGGACATTACTTGGGTGCAGCAGGCGGAGCAATTGGGCACCGGCCACGCGCTGCAAAAGGCGCTGCCTCATCTCAATGCTACCGGGTTGACCCTGGTGTTGTATGGCGATGTGCCGTTAACGCGCGAAGATACGCTACAGCGGCTATTGGATCTGGCAGGCAGCGACAAGATGGCGCTGCTCACCGCCGAGCTCCCCGACCCGACTGGCTACGGCCGCATCGTACGAAGCGCCGAGGGGCGAGTTGAACGCATTGTCGAACAAAAAGACGCGACCGATGCCGAGCGCCAAATTCGCGAAATCAATACCGGCATCCTCGCCGCGCCCAGCGCCAAGCTCTCGAGCTGGCTAGGCCAACTCAAGAATAACAACGCGCAGGGCGAGTACTACCTGACCGACACCATCGCCATGGCGGTGAGTGAGGGCGTGCCGGTCAAAACCAGCCACCCGCATGCGCTGTGGGAGGTGCTGGGGGTGAACAGCAAACTGCAACTGGCCGAGTTGGAGCGCATTTATCAGCGCAACTACGCAGAGAAGCTTGCCAATCGCGGGGTGATGATTCTCGATCCGGCGCGCTTCGATGTGCGCGGTGAATTGGATTGCGGGCGAGATGTCGTCATTGATGTCAATTGCGTGTTCGAGGGCAAGGTTGTGCTGGGCAATAACGTCAGCATCGGCGCGAACTGCGTGCTGAAGAATGTCACCGTGGCAGAAGGCACGAAAATACAGCCTTTTAGTCATATTGAAGACACGCAGATCGGCGACAATTGCCGCATCGGACCGTTCGCGCGCATCCGGCCTGGCACGACTTTGGCTTCTGATGCTCATATTGGGAATTTCGTCGAGATTAAAAACAGCCAAATCGGTGTGGGGAGCAAGGTGAATCACCTGTCCTACGTTGGCGATGCAACGGTCGGTAGTCGTGTGAACATCGGCGCGGGCACCATCACCTGTAATTACGATGGCGCGAATAAGCACCGCACGGTGATTGAGGATGAGGTGTTTATCGGTTCGGATACGCAGTTAGTCGCGCCGGTCACGGTGGCAAAAGGCGCCACCATCGGCGCCGGTTCAACCATTACACGCGATGCGCCCGCGGGCGAGTTGACGATTTCTCGCGTGAAGCAAGTAACGATTACTGGTTGGACGCGACCGGTGAAGAAGCCCAAAGGGGAGTAGTTATGTGCGGCATTGTTGGCGCCATCGCCCAGCGCGACGTGGTTCCTATTTTGATCGAAGGCTTAAAGCGCCTGGAATATCGCGGCTACGATTCATCCGGCATCGCGGTGCTGAATGAGGGTTTGCAGCGGGTGCGGCGCGTCGGGCGCGTGGTGGAAATGGAGAACGAAGCGCTAGCGCAGAATCTCACGGGCCACATGGGCATCGGCCATACCCGTTGGGCGACCCACGGCGGTGTGACCGAAAGCAACGCGCATCCACATTTCTCCCAAAATGGTATTGCCGTCGTGCATAACGGCATTATCGAAAATCACGAAGAGCAGCGCGCCCGACTCAAGTCGCTTGGTTATGTATTTGATTCGCAAACCGATACGGAAGTAATCGCGCATTTAATTCACTATTACTTCAAGCAGTCTGGCGATTTGTTCGATGCGACGCGGCATGCGGTGGCCGAATTGGAAGGCGCGTATGCGATCGGCGTGGTGACCCCGCAACAGCCCGATATTTTGTGCTGCGCGCGCGTCGGCTGCCCGCTATTAATCGGCGTGGGCGAGGGGGAGAATTTCTTCGCGTCCGATGTCTCGGCGATTATTTCCGCCACGCGCAATGTGATTTATCTGGATGAGGGCGATGTGGCGCTGGTGACGCGCGACTCGATCAAAATCGTCGATCGCGCGGGGAACGCGGTCGAGCGCCCGGTGCGCGTCTCCGATCTTTCCGCCGATGCGGTCGATCTGGGTCCGTATCAACACTACATGCAGAAGGAAATTCACGAGCAGCCGCGCGCACTGACGGACACGCTGGAAGGTTTAATCGCCGAAGGCGTCTCGCCCGCCTTGCTCGGCCCGGATGCTGAGACCGTACTCAAGGATTGCGACAGCGTGTTGATCCTGGCTGCGGGTACCAGTCACTACGCCAGCCTGGTGGCCAAGCTGTGGCTGGAGTCCCTCGCCAAAATTCCGTGCAATGTCGAGTTAGGTCACGAATATCGCTACCGCGATTCGATTCCGAATCCCAAGCAACTCATCGTCACCATTTCCCAATCGGGTGAGACGCTGGATACGATGGAGGCCTTAAAGCGCGCAAAAGCGCTCGGCCACGACAAGACGCTGTCGATCTGCAATGTGCGCGAAAGCGCGATTCCGCGCGCCTCCAGGCTGGTGTTTTACACCCGCGCCGGGGCCGAGATCGGCGTGGCTTCGACCAAAGCTTTCACCACCCAACTCGCGGCGCTCTTTATTCTCACCTTGGTGCTGGCTAAAACGCGCGGCCACCTCACGCAACAGGAAGAGCACGATCATCTCGAAGCGCTACGCCACCTGCCCGGCAGCGTACAACACGCGCTCAATCTTGAGCCGCAAATCCAAGCTTGGGCCGAGCGCTTCGCACATAAAGAACATGCGCTGTTTTTGGGACGCGGCTTGCACTATCCGATCGCGCTGGAAGGCGCTTTAAAGCTAAAAGAAATTTCCTACATCCACGCCGAAGCCTATCCCGCCGGCGAATTAAAACACGGCCCGCTGGCCTTGGTGGATAGCAATATGCCGGTGGTGGTGATTGCGCCGAATGATGTGCTGTTGGAAAAAGTGAAATCCAATATGCAGGAAGTCCATGCGCGCGGCGGCGAACTCTACATTTTTGCCGATCTCGATAGCCACTTCGGCGAAGCCGAGGGGGTGCATGTGATCCGCACCCCGCGCCACATGGGCGTGCTCTCGCCGATCGTGCACGCGGTACCGGTGCAATTGCTCGCCTACCATGCGGCGTTGAAAAAAGGCACCGATGTGGACAAGCCGCGCAACCTCGCCAAGTCGGTAACGGTGGAGTAAGCTTCAACGCTTATGGAATACCGGTACGAATTGGATAGCATTGCGATGGTGGGCTGAACATGGCCGTCATCGCAGTCTTCAATCAAAAAGGTGGCGTCGGCAAAACCACCACCACAGTAAATCTCACAGCGGGCCTGGCGCGCATGGAAATGCGCCCGATCGCCATCGACCTCGATCCACAAGCGCATCTCACGCTCACATTTGGCGTCGCGCCTGTGACAGGCGAAACATCGATCTCAGCTTTTTTTCGTGAAGACATTCCCTTACCGGCGCTGCTACGCGAATTCGTAAGCGGCGTGCGCGTGATTCCAGCGCATATGGAGCTGTCTAAAGTCGAGGCGTTGCAAAGCCGGAGCGCGACCGCTGCGCGCAAGCTAAAAATGGGTTTGGATGAATCAATCGGAAAAGAAGGTGTACCGATCCTAATCGATTGCTGCCCCACGCTCGGCGTGCTGTCGCTGAATGCGTTGCTCGCCGCCGATCGGGTATTGGTGCCGGTGTCGGCGGATTTTTTGTCGATGCAAAGCGTCAATAAACTTGATTTAGCACTGAAAGCCCTGGAAGGCCCGCTTAATCGAAAAATCGAAAAGCGTATCGTGCTTACCCGCTTTGATGCCCGCCGCAAGCTGTCATTCGAAATCTATGACAAGCTAAAAGCACGCTATGGCGAGCAGCTCTGCGAGACGCGGATCGTAGAAAATGTTGCACTCGCCGCGAGCCCAACCGAGGCAAAGGATGTGTTCGCGTATGCTCCTTCCAGCCCCGGTGCGCGTGATTACGCCGCACTAACTTTGGAGTTGAAAAATCAAGGCTTCTTTAGCTAAGCCCTTGACGTTATTATGCTTGCCGTACTTAGAAACAGTCTAGTACTGAAATCCGTCGTGCATAGGTTTTCTTCGGCCTGCATCTGACTAAAATCCGCCGCTAAAGCTTTTAGTCTGGATGCCGATACAGTTTCAGCAAGTAATATAAAACATGAGGTTTCCGTTCATACCATGTCACTGCCTATTCTAGTCGTCGATGATTCGGCCATGGCGCGCAAGATGCTAATTAAGTCGCTCCCGCCCGAGTGGGATGTAAACATTTCGCAAGCTGCGAATGGCATCGAAGCGATGGTGGCCTACCGTGAGGGCAAGGCTGCCGTGATGTTTCTCGACCTGAATATGCCAGAAATGGATGGTTACCAAGTGTTGGAAGCATTGCGACAAGAAGACATGAACAGCATGGTGATCGTGGTTTCTGCCGATATCCAGCCAATCGCACAAGAACGCGTGATGTCGATGGGCGCGATCGCCTTCGTGAAAAAACCCATTTCTTTCGATATGCTGAATTCCGTGCTTAAACAGTATGGCGTGATATGACACTTGCCGCCCTTACCAACGATCAGCGCGATGCGCTGCAAGAATTGACTAATATAGCGATGGGGCAAGCCGGCTCGTCGCTCGCAACCTTGTTAGACGCATTTGTCGATTTATCTGTGCCACGAATTCGGGTGGTGGAGGTGGTCGAGTTGCCGGCCACCTTGGCCGAGCTGGTCGGCAAAAACAACCTGGTCAGTGCGGTACGCCAGTCATTTCAGGGCTACTTGCGTGGCGAGGCGATTATCATTTTTGGCGAGCCCGGCACCCATGCTTTGGCCGACTTGATGGGCTATGAAGCCGAATTGGCTGAGAGCGGTCAAGCAGAATTGCTACTGGATGTGGCGAATGTGCTTTCCGGTGCTTGCCTGGGCGGCATGATGGAGCAGATCCGCAGCTTCACTGACACCCATGGCCCAGCCGAATTAAGTTTCTCCATGCCTTCGATCATGGCGCGTGACGTGCCGGCGCAGGCAATCATCGATCCCCAAAAAGTGCAGTGGACACACTCCTTACTGCTCGAAGTCAATTTCACCATCAAAGATCGTAATTTCGTCGCGCATCTCACTATGCTCATGCCGGAAGATGGCATTGAAAAGATCCGCGGCATCGTCGACGAATTTATCGCGGCGTTTTAGCCCTCCCATGAGTGAAGGCACGACGAATCTCAGCCTGGCCGAAACCGTCCTTAAACGGGTTGACGTTGGCATTTTTGTGTTGAATAAAAACTTTGAGGTTCAACTGTGGAATAATTTCATGGCACACCACAGCGGTCACCTGGCGGAAGAAATGTTGGGCAAAAATCTGTTCGATATTTTCCCCGAGTTGCCCAAGCCCTGGTTCACCAAGAAGGTGAATACGGTATTCATGCTCAATAATTTTTCATTTGTATCTTGGGAAAACCGTCCTTACTTGTTTCGATTCGCGCACAATCGGCCGATAACCGGTGGCGCCGATCATATGTACCAAAACTGTATGTTGATGCCGGTGAATAATGAAAACGGTAAGCCGGAATCGGTGTGCGTCGTTATGTTTGATGTGACCGATACCGCCATCGCGACCAATCTGCTGAAAGAGGCAATGGAGAAGATCGCCGATATCAGTAATCGCGACGGGCTCACCGGCATTTACAATCGACGCTATTTGGAGAGCAGGCTGGAGAGTGAATTCGATCGTACGCGACGCTACGGCGGAACGTTTTCGATGGTTTTGTTCGATTTGGATTTTTTCAAAAAGGTAAACGACACCTATGGCCATCTCGCCGGCGATAAGGTGTTGGTGGAAGTGGCGCAGCGCATCAGCAATCAGCTGCGCGCATCGGATATTGTAGGCCGCTACGGCGGCGAAGAATTCGCTTTGATTTTGCCTGAAACGCCGATTGAAGGCGCGCAAGTTTTTGGCGACCGTCTGCGTGAAATGATCGAATTAGAACCCGTCATCTACGACAACACGACCATTCCCATCACGGTCAGCATGGGCGCGACAGAGTATTCTGCTGACTTGGCCAGCTACGATAAATTGATTTTGCAGTCCGACGTGGCCTTGTATGCATCCAAAGCCGGTGGCCGCAACCGGCTCACCTGTTACTCCCCGGAGCTGGAGTCAATCGCGGCGTCAGGGGCGAAGCACTAAGCAAGAACAGTAATTGGTTTCGTTTGATCTCTAAATCGGACACACCATCTCGCCCAATTTCGCTGTCAGCTTCAAATTCTCGCGGTAATCCACCGGGCAGTCGATAATCACCACGGTATTTTGTTGCAACGCTTTATTTAGAATGGGCAGCAAATCATCGGCATGGCTTACACGGTAACCTAGTGCGCCAAATGATTCTGCGTATTTGACGAAATCCGGGTTGTTGAATTTGACGTTTGAAGTGCGACCGTAATGGCTCTGCTGCTTCCATTCAATCAAGCCATAAGAAGCGTCGTTCCAAATCAAGATGACCATCGGGGTTCCTACCCGCAGCGCGGTTTCGATTTCTTGCGAATTCATCAAAAAGCCGGCGTCGCCCGTCACTGCCACCACCTTGCGGTTAGGAAAATTCAATTTGGCGGCGACCGCACCCGGCACGGCAATCCCCATACTGGCGAAGCCGTTGGAGATGATGCAAGTATTGGGTTTTTCGCAGGGGAACATGCGCGCCATCCACATTTTATGCGCGCCCACGTCGCAGATTACGATATCTTCCGGCGCCAGTGCGTGGCGCAAATCGGCAACAATACGCTGTGGCTTGACAGGGAATCCGGCATCCTTATCGTCTTCGTGTAATTCGCGCAAAATTGCCGAGCGCAGTTTGTCATGCAGATGGCCGAGGTGACGCGACGCGCGCTTAGTCAGCTCAGATAAAGTCACCCGAAAATCGCCCAACACCCCGTCGGTGAGTTCGTAATAGGAATCTACTTCCGCCGGCAGTGTGTCGATATGAATGATCTTGCGGTCGCCGGTTTGATGCCACAGCTTCGGCGGGTACTCCACTAAATCGTAGCCGATACATATCACCACATCCGCACGGTCGAAGCCGCACGACACATAATCATGCGCTTGCAGGCCCACCGTACCCAGACTGAGCGGATGGGAGGCGGGGATGGCGCCCTTGGCCATGAAAGTGGTGGCGACTGGGATATTGAGCTTTTCAGCAAAATCGACCAAGGCATCGCAACAATTGGCGCGCACTAAACCATTACCGGCGAGGATCAAAGGAAATTGCGCTTCCGAAATAATCTTGGCGACAGCAATCAGCCGGGTCTCTGCTGGATAGGGCGTGGTCAAGGGGCGTGGCGTAATAGGCTTGTTCTCGATGCCTTCGATACTCGCGATATTTTCCGGGAAATCGATGAAGGCCGCGCCTTGTTTCCCGCTTTGCGCAAGCTTGAATGCCTTGCGCACGACTTCAGGGATGATTTCAGGGTTGAGAATTTGCGACGCGTATTTCGTAATGGGCTGGAATAGATTCACCAAATCCAGCACTTGATGCGACTCTTTATGCAGGCGGTTGGTCGCGGCTTGACCCGCAATGGCTACCACCGGCGCGTGATCCATATTCGCATCCGCCACCCCGGTCACGAGATTGGTGGCGCCCGGCCCCAGCGTTGCCAAGCAAACGCCGGCGCTGCCCGTGAGTCGGCCATGCACATCGGCCATGAAGGCGGCGCCTTGCTCATGGCGCGTGGTGATGAAGCGAATGGATGAATCGAGTAGCGCATCCATCACATCGAGATTCTCTTCGCCCGGGATTCCGTAGATGAATTCGACGCCTTCGGCTTCCAGGCATTTCACGAACAAGTCGGCGGCGCGCATAGGGTCTCTTCGTATTTAAGAATGGGCAAGCATGGTTATGGCTTCATTCAACCGTGCAAATAAGCTGGCGCGAGTGTCGGTTGCGACGGCCTCTATTGCAGTGTAGCGCACACCGATTGGCGTGGGGAGCATGACGCGAAAATCCTCAATCAAGGCGGCTAACCGTGCTCCGGCGAGCTTCGCTTGATCCAGTGAGGCGCCCGGCAGCAGCGCCAGAAAGCCCCCGTGTGGCGCATGGCCAACGATATCAATCGCCCGAAAATGAATGCGCAGCAGATCGCCGAGCGGCGTGATCGGTTGTGGCTCAGGGATGATATTTAATGCGAGTAGGCTGAACACGGAAGAAAAACGCTTGATGCGCTCCAGCTCTTCATCGATTTTATGTTCGATGAAGGCCGCACTATAGAGCCCCGTGTCTGCATGGTAGGGCGCAAGATGACGGCTAGCGCGACGGATCAGAATCAGCAGACGCGGCACGCCCTCAACGGTTGCGATCTGTGCTTGGATCGAAATGAGGTGCGCGTCTTGGTCTAGCGTCGAGTGGCTGAACAGCGCGGGGCGTGCGAACAATTGCGCCAAGCGCGGGCGCAAAGCAGCTAGCCAATCCGGACCTTGTGCGAGGTTGCCTTGCGTTGACACCCCAAACCCGACCGCTTCGGGGCTAGAAAACTGAATATTGAGCTCACTATCGGTGACCAGATAAGCCAAATCCTCAGCCAGCATGAGCATAGCGAGGACGGCATCCTTATACGTATCAGGCAGCGGCATTGATCGGGCACGGCTAAAAGGTAGATAACTTAATGAATATCGACAACTTATACTGAAGCTTGACGGGTTTTAGGGGCGTTTAAGGTCAAAGGAGCAGGTGAATTTTAGAGAGGAAGATAAACAGAATCAGCGCTGGCTGGCAAAAAAAAGCCCCGAGGGAAGTCGGGGCCGAAACGCTTTTGAACAGAAACAAGCATCACACTTGCACGCGCATTATAACAAAAGAACTATCTGTGTATAGTCTTTATTGACTACTCGGCTGGCCAGGAATGCCTGGCTAGGGTTCAAGTCTTTGCCGGACGATTGAAGATACCCTGCTTTAGCGCAAGCGTTGCGACTTGTACCCGGTTATCCAAACCTAGCTTTTCAAGGATGCTGCGCAGGTGGTTGCGTACGGTGTTCTCGGAAAGCCCCAGCGTGTCGCCGATGGCGCGATTGGATAGCCCGCGCGCGACGTAGCTGACGATTTCCAGCTCGCGCTGCGAGAGCTTATCGAAGGCGCCATGCATCAACTCGCCGCGCGCCATCTTCTGCATGATGTGCGAGGGCAGCATGCTGTTGCCCAGGTGCACCGAGAGGATCGCCTGGATAATTTGCTCCGGTTCGCTGGATTTGAGGATGTAGCCATCTACGCCGCGCTCGATGGCGTCGCGGATCTCGTGATCTTCCTCCGCGATCGTGAGCATAATGACCTTGATGCCGCGCGCCTTGAAGTCTGGCACCAGCGCCAGGCCATCGGCATCGTGCAAGCTGCGATCAAGCAGTGCGACATCGGCGCGGCCATTGTTATTGAGCCACGCGCGGGTACTGTCAATATCGGCGAATTGTGCAGCGATTTTTACTTCAGCATGGGCATGTAATAAATACTCCAGCCCCTTGAGAAAAAGTGGGTGGTCATCCACCAATACGACATTGATTGTCAATTTTTAATCTCGTTTACGCGCGTCGGCCGATGCTAGCGTTTCTTGCCGGTTTGAGCGAGTGCGATCAACTCATTCAGTACGACGAACAATTGATCCTGGCCGCCGGTTTGCGACACCGAAGTCTGGTATTTGCCATCCACCACCAGTGCAGGCACACCTTGAAGTTTGGCGGCCGCACCTAAACGCTGAGACATTTCCACGCGCGCCGTGACTTCAGGGGAATCTAATTGCTGTGCAAATTTTTTGCGGTTTACGCCAAGCTTTTCTACGAAGCTGAGCAAGGTTTCGCGGTTATTCAGATTCTGTCCCGACAAGTGAATAGCATTGAAAATATCGTAATGCAATTTCTCGGTGACGCCTAAGCCTTCAGCAGCATAGTAAGCGCGCGCTAAGTGTGCCCAGCTAGGGTTGAATACTGCGGGTATGCGCCGAAAGTACGCACCCTTGGGCAGCGTTTTTACCCAGGCCGCGAGATCCGGTTCCAGGGTAAAACAATGCGGGCAGCCATACCAGAAAAACTCCAACACCTCGACCCGCTTCGGATCTTGTGTTGCAAGCGCGGGTTGCACCAGGGCGTATTCTTTACCCTGCGTCAGCGCATGTGCGCTCAGCGGGATAAACGGCAGCGTGGCGGCGGCAAGCAAAAATTTACGGCGAGAAGTCATAGTCGGGTTCCTAATGTTTGGCGGGTGCGCCCGCTTCCTGCACTTTAATCAGACTGGGTTGAATGCCGCTTTGCGTGAGGGTGGTGCGTGATTTATTCATATCCTCAATATCGCTGAACGGGCCAATGCGTACCCGGTGCCATACGCCTTTATCCGGCAAATTGGCAGACTGGATGGTGGCCTCAACCCCCATCAAGGCCAGCTTGGCTTTGAGGTTGTTGGCATCAGATTCATTTTGGAACGAGCCGGCCTGTAGGAAATATTGATCCTTGCCTCCCTGCGGCGCTTGCTTGATTTCCTGCTCAGTCACCGGTTGCTCCGTGCCGGGCAGAATGTCGTAATACGTGAAGCGGTTTTTCTTGGCATCCGACTTGTCGGTTTGGCCTGGCGCATCCCTGTTTTTATCAGCAGGTTTGCTTGCGGGTTGCGGCGCCGTCGTGGCGGTCGGCTGCACTTGTTTGAACGGGCTGGGTGCGCTGTTGATATACAGCGCCACGGCCAGCGCGATGGCGAGGCCGATCAATACGCCAATCACCATGCCGTTGACCATGGGGTTATTGGACTTAAAGCCGTCGCCAGCTCTTTTTTTGTAGTCGCGATTAATAGCCATCTCACATTTTCTCAGGAGCCGAGACACCCAACAGCGCAAGGCCGTTCATGAGCGTCTGGCGGGTTGCCAACACTAACGCCAAACGCGCTAAACGCGTTGACTCATCTTCTACCAGGAACTGCTCAGCATTATAGTAGCTATGGAAATCGGAGGCCAAATCCTTCAGGTAGTAGGCAATCAGGTGCGGCGCGAGTTCCCGCGCGGCCATTGCGATTGTTTCCGGGTAATCATTTAGACGCTTTAAAAGCGTAAGCTCATAGGGAATCGCGAGATGGGTTAAATCAGCCGCGCTCGCCAGCATTCCCGTTTCACCGCCCCATTTGGCCAGCACCGAGCAGCAGCGCGCGTGCGCGTATTGGATGTAGTACACCGGGTTGTCCGAACTCTGCGATTTGGCGAGATCGAGGTCGAAATCCAAATGCTGATCCGACTTGCGCAGTACATAAAAAAACCGCGCCGCATCATTGCCAACCTCGTTGCGCAATTCGCGCAGGGTGACGAATTCACCGGAGCGAGTGGACATTGATACCTTCTCGCCGCCGCGATACAACACCGCGAATTGCACCAAGGCAATCGTGAGTTGCTTAGGGTCTCGCCCCATGGCTTGCAGCGCGCCTTTGACGCGCGCGATATAGCCGTGATGATCCGCGCCCCAAACATTAATCACCTCATCGAAGCCACGCTCGAATTTATTCAAGTGATAAGCGATATCGGAGGCGAAATAAGTGAATTGACCATTCTCGCGTTTTACCACGCGGTCCTTTTCGTCGCCATATTGCGTGGAGCGAAACCAGGTCGCACCGTCCTGAACGTAGAGGTGCCCGTTTTGGTCGAGCAATGCCAACGCACGCTCAACCAGCGCACTGTCGAACAAGGATTTTTCAGAAAACCACATATCGAACACGACGCCGAATTCAGTGAGGTCGTTACGGCAATCGCCTAACTGTTCAGTGAGCGCCAGATTGTGAATGTAAGTGTAGTCCTCACCCAAGAGCCGCTTGGCGTTGTAGATCAGTTGATCCAGGTGCCCCTCGGCATCCTCTTCCGCCGAGGGTGCGCCATCCAGCACGTGCCATGGTTCGTGCACATAGCGGTCGCCATGCGCGACCTGCACCAGCGTGGCCATATCGCGCACATAGTCGCCTTGGTAGGCATTGGGGGGGAACGGCACATTGATGCCGCTCAATTCCAGATAACGCAGCCAAGTCGAGAGCGCCAAAATATCCATCTGCCGCCCAGCGTCGTTTACGTAATACTCGCGCGCGACCTGATACCCCGCCGCCGCCAGCACATTGGCCAACGAAGCCCCGAACGCCGCACCGCGCCCATGTCCCACATGCAGCGGCCCAGTCGGGTTGGCTGAGACGAATTCAATTTGCACGCGCCGGCCATTCGACGGCACATGGCCATAAGCCTCGCCCATTTGCAAAATTTCGGTGACGACTTGCTGCTTGGAAGCGCTGCTCAAGAAAAAGTTGATGAAACCCGCGCCGGCGATTTCAGTTTTATCCACCCAGGGCGAATGCGGCAAGGCATCGACGATATCCTTCGCCACATCGCGCGGTTTGCGTTTCAGCTGTTTTGCCAAAATCAATGCGATGTTCGTAGCGTAATCGCCGTGTGTATCCTGCTTCGTTCGCGTAATTTCAATAGAGGAGATATCAATTTCAGGCACAGACGCGCTTATTGCGGCTGTTATTGCCTCAGATAGGTAAGATTTGATGTTTGGCATGGGATTGCTAAGGAAATAAGCAATTATATCAGGGGATGACAAACGCTCGGGCTTTGTTGGGGGAATGCGTTGTGCCGGTTAAACCTCAATCGGAACCACATCCAGCGCCAAGCGTACCGTACGCGCGGTGCTGGTTTCAAACAGCGGCAACGCAGCGCAGAACTTTGCGAGTGGTGAAAAAAGGGTGCTTGGGAAACGCGGTTTGAATTGTGCTTCAACGCCGCTGGAGGCGTGTCCGGCCTCCTGGCATGCGCACGAAGGCCGGTCGGGGGCGCTTTGGGGTTTAACCGGGCGGCAACACGAAGCGCACCAAGTCATCCAGTCCCGGGCCGGCCGCATCCGCCGCGACACCCAGCTCCTCGGGCGCGCTGCCCAGGCGGTTGACCCAGAAGGTCGGATAGCCATACCACTTGGCCCCGGCTACATCCCAGCCCGCGAACGCGGCGAACACAATCTCTTCCCGTTTCAGGCCCAGCGCCTTCACCCCCATTTCGTAGGCCTTGGGGTCGGGCTTGTAGGCGCGCACCTGGTCCGTGCTCAGAACCTGTTCGATCAGACCATCCAGGCCGGCATGACGCATATTGGCCTCAAGCATCTTGCGCGTCATGTTCGACAGGAAGGCCAAACGGATACCCGCCTCCTTCAGGCGCTTGAGGGCCACCGGCACATCGGGCCAAGCATTGAGCTGGAGATAGGCTTGCATCAACTGCTCGCGTTTGTCCGCAGTGAGATCGAGCTGCATGGTCTTGGCCGCGAAAACCAAAGCCTCCTGCGTGGCCTGCCCAAAATCCGCATAGCGCCCGCCCAGCACGCGCAGCCATTGGTATTCGAACTGTCGCACGCGCCAGGCATTACTCAACTCGGTGCCCTTCCCGGGAAACAACGTCTCGGCCAGCTTGAAAATTGGCCGTGGGTCGAAGATCGGAAAGGCATCGAAGGCGATGGCCTTGTAGGGTCGGGCAACGGCTACGTGGCTGGCGGCATGCGCCCCGGCCAATCCGACAGCGGCGCTCCCGGCCAGCAGGCCCATGAATGTTCGGCGGTCTAAAGTCACGACATGTCTCCTTTTGTGGTTTTGTGTAGGAATGCAAAATTAAGACGGTAAGCGGATGCGGCTTATTCCCCACGGGCTGGGGGATGAAAAATTATTTTGCAGCGGGAATAAATCCGGCATCGCCTGCGTCTCTTAATCAAGTTGCAAATGTCCGGGAGGGCGCATGAACCGAGTAGTGCAAGGGCTGCTGATGGCGATCGTCTTGATCGCCCCGGCGTGGGCTGAAATCACCACCCGCGAACAGGCGGACGCGGCGCTGGCGCGGCTGGATCGCGCCGTTGCCGAGAAGCCAACGTTCGCGCGGCGCTATGTCGAGCGCGGCGATGTGTACTATCAGCTCAATGATTTTCACCGGGCGGTGGCAGACTACAGCACCGCCCTAACGCTGGATGATGCCCAAGACCAGGCCTACTTCGGGCGCGGCATGGCCTATGGGCGCATGGGCCTGATCGACGAGGGCATCGCCGATCTCGGCGTGTACATTGCGCGCCACCCGAAGGATTCTGTCGCCTACACTAAGCGCGGCGTGCGTAATCTATGGCGCGGAAATCTACAAGAAGCGGAGCGCGATCTCACCCGTGCCGTCGAGCTCGACCCGAACAATGCAGAAGCCCACGACGATCTGGGCGTGGTGCACGCCAAGCACAAGCGCCTGCGTGCTGCGGCCAAGCACTTCTCTACCGCGATCCAACTGGATCCGAGCTACCAGAAAGCCTATCACAACCTGGCGATCTGCTATTTCATGGGCGGGCAGCTCCAGCCTGCGCTGGAAGTGGTCGGTGCGGGATTGGGCCTGGATGCCGACAATCGCAGCTCGTTGATGTTGAAGGCCGCCATCTTGCAAGCATTAGGGCGCATGGCGGAAGCGAAAGAAATCGTCGCGCAAGCGGAGTTTCTGCCGGAGGAAAATTGGTCTGAACGTTCCGCCATCGGCGGTGTTATAAAATAGGGAGAAGAAAAAATGATGCGCAGTTTTTTTGTTAGCTTAGGTTTTATTTTGGCGTGGCTTGCGCCGACGCTGGCGGGTGCCGCCAGCCCCGACGTGACGCTGAATGATGTGTACGGCAAGCCGCACCACTTCAGCGAATACATCGGACGCGGCCACTGGACGGTGCTCGTGGTATGGGGGCCGCGCTGTCCGCCGTGTATCGAAGAGATGCCGGAGCTGCAGGGCTTTCACGACGATCATGAAAAGGGCAAAGCCAGGGTCCTGGGCATCGCGGTGGATTTCCCCACTTTCGGCCAGGCGCGGCGCGATGAAGTCGCCCAGTTCGCGGACGACCACCTAATTACATTTCCACTACTGCTGGGCAACGCGGAGGCCTTCACCCGTTTCGGCGGCGCCGATCTTCAAGGTATGCCAACCACGCTGATCTATGACCGCAAAGGCGCTATCGTCGTGCGCCACACCGGTAGCATCACGCGCGACATGATCGAGCGATTCATTACGAAATGGGACGCGGAGGCCGCGCAATGAAATTATCCCTCGCTTGGCTTTGCATCGTTTCCTTACCGACCTTCGCCGCCCCCAGCCCGGCGGCGTTTCACCGCGCTGTTTACGCCCTGCATGAGCAGCAGATCGCTCAGCGCGAGATCCGTACCGAGGAAGCAACGGGCAACTATGAAGGCGCCGCTGCGGCGCGCTACCGTTATGTGGAGACAAGCTATTACGACAAAGCTAGCGGCCGCATGATCTCGCGCGTACGGCGGGATGCCGCCATGCCGGAGCTGGTCCACATCGCCGAAGTCAATGTGTATGACGATGCGGGTAAATTGGTGCGCGACTTCGGTTCGGTGACGCTGCCTTGGGCGCCGCTGCACCCGGTGCGCACCTTCATCAATTTGCACCACCACAACGGCGGGCTGCACAGCTTCCGCCAATATGATGTTTCAGGCTTGGTGGGATATGAGTTTTGTGAAGGCAAACTGGATAACAAAGCGGTGCGCATTTCACTCGATGGCAGCGATATTGACGCAGCGAGCGCCTCAGGCGCGGCTTACCAGGCATGTTTCGACGGCTTGAGCAAAGATTGGGCGCGATACACAACACCCCACTAGCGCTTCGCTACGGTCGTATGTAAGCGTAGCCGTCCTGCTGCCGTTCCATGATCTCGACGATGCCCGCCGGCACCACATCCACTGCGCGGTTGAGCTCATCACGCGTGGTATGCGTCATGCTCATGGTGTTGCCGCAGGCCAGCAGCTTCACCCCGCTCTTGCGCGCCGCTTCCAGCTCGGTGGCTACCCGCGAATTGTGGTGGAACATTTTTAGTCCGGGCCCATAAGCGACGATTTCCACGGCCATGGGTTTATCGCCGTACGCCTTGCGCACATTGCGTGCGTTGATCAACGCCATTTCCCATTTGGCTGGGTCGGCCTCGCTAACTTGAATCACCACACCCTTGGTGGTTTGCGCCGCGAACTGCTTAATGGCCACGCCATGCAGCAGCCAACCCGAACCGACGCCGATGCACAAAAGCAAGGTGGCGGCCAGCGCCTGCCAGGCTCGTGAAGGAGTTACGGCGCGGCGCGCATGGGGTTGCGGCGGGTGTTCATAGGCATGGCGCAGTAACTGTTGGGTGCGCTGATATTCCGCCACGCGCTGTTGCAACGCCTCGTTGCGGCCGATTGCTTCCAATATGCGTGCCTGATCCGCCGCGTTCAGCTCGCCATCGATGAAGGCATTCAATTCCTCTTCCGAAAAATCTGCTGCACTCATTGTCCGTTCCTCGCTTTCGGGTTTAACCGATGCACCGACGCTGGCGTGTCTTGCAGCAGCACACGCAAAGCCTGGCGTGCCCGGCACAGGCGGCTCATCACCGTGCCGATGGGGATCGCCAAGGCCTCGGCCGCTTCGGTGTAGGAAAGCTCTTCCAGATCGACCAGGCTCACCACTTGGCGCTGCCCCATGGGTAAGGCCGCGACCGCGCGGCGCACGCGGCCGATCAATTCGCTTTCGGCCCGCACCTCTTCCGGCGTCTTGCCGGGGGCCGGCAGTTCCATGGCGTGCTCGATGTCGGCGCTGGGATGCTGTAGCCGGAAATGATCGCGCCAACAGTTGTGGAGAATACGGAATAGCCATGCTTCTAAAACCGACTCGTCCTTCAGTTGATGCACCGCCTTCAGCCCCTTGATCAAGGCCTCCTGTGCCAGATCGTCGGCCAGGCCGGCGTCGTGACACCAGGCATAGGCGACCCGATACAGCTTGGGCCGCGCCGTGGCGAGGCGGGTTTTCAGGGCGCGGGATTGAAATAGAGCGTGAAGAATGGGAATCTCCTATGCCGAATACGATGTAAGACGGTTGTCAGCTGTTTAATATTCCAATCCGCTCTATGTTTCTAGCGGGTCCACATCCAGCGCCCAGCGCACATTGCGCGACTTGTACGTTTCCAGCACCGGCATCCAGGCCGACAGAAATTTTTGCAATGCCGCGCGCGAGTCCGACTCGATGAGCAGTTGCGCGCGTTCCATGGCGGCGCGGCGCGGCATCAGCGCCGGTACAGGATCGTACAACGTGATGGCGGCAGTGGATTGTGCGAGTGCGGCGGCGTGGCGCAGAAATTTGAGCGCGGCATCGAGTTGGCTCGCTTCGGCGCGCAGCATAGCTTGGTACGCATACGGTGGTAGCCCGGCTTGTTCACGCTCACTGAGTAGCGTTTGAGCAAATGCTGCGTAATCGCCGTGCTTCAAAGCGGTGAATAAAGGGTGCTCCGGGAATGCAGTTTGTATTAACACTTCACTGCCGCTGGAGGCGCGTCCGGCGCGCCCGGCGACTTGCAGCAGTTGCGCGAATAAGCGTTCGGAGGCGCGAA
>JADMJT010000124.1 GCA_018781585.1 Burkholderiales bacterium | reverse complement strand
ATTCATCGCGCCAACGCACCAGCGAAGGCGCGGGACTGGGGCTTGCCATCACCCGATCTATCGTAGGGGCACACGGCGGACAGACACGGATATTTTCTGACACGAGCACGCGTTTTGAGCTCCTCTTACCCGGATTGACCGCGCCGGCCATCCAAGCCGGTGCGGCGCACCCCGCCCCCTATAATCGCAGGAATACCCCGCGCTAGCGGGCGCGATTATTCACCCCAGCTTGCTGATATCTCACTTAACGCGGCGCCAGAGCCCAGCGTCACAACAGCTTCCCGGCGAGGATGTCGGTATGCTTTACACTAGGGATTTTGGACTGGGCGGGCGAAGGGGGGAGATATTCATTTTTCCAATTTATTTCAATACCATATATGGCAGGGTGCCTGGCGACTGCGTATGGCGCGGTTTGTGCTTAAGAGATATCGATGGCGTCGATCGACGACACTACAGGTTAAGGATAATAAATTGAAAAATATTTTGGGTATCAGCGTTCTGCTCGTAGGCCTGATGTGTGGCACTGCTCACGCGGCGATACTTCAGGTAACTAATGGGATGTTGACGGGCGCAACCGGTGTCAACGTGGGTGGGCAGTATTACGACGTCGCGTTCAGGGATGGGACATGTGTTGACCTATTTGGTGGTTGTGTTAACACCACTTTTGTATTTAAAGATATCAATGCTGCAACCCTTGCTTCGCAGGCCCTTTTAGATCAGGTATTCCTAGATGATTCTGCAGGTTTGTTCGACTCCAATCCACCTTTAACGCTTGGATGTACACCTTATAACCGCTGCGACGTAATGACCCCATTCTCCGAAATTACTCGATATTTTTTGCCGGAGGTCGTTGTACGTACCGCAGCTAATATTTGGGCCATCCCAGGTTATGGCGACTTGGACTACGTGGGGATATGGGCGGACTATAAGATTAGTGACTCCACGTACTCTTACACTAGTACTTGGGCGGTGTGGTCCCCCACGTCAACCGCCGTTCCAGAGCCAGCCTCGTTAGTGCTCCTAGGAGCAGGCCTCTTTCCCTTGGTAGCTACCCGGCGCCGGAACCGCCTGACACGTCAACTCACTGAGTAGCTCTCCCAGCCCAGTTCGACACCTACGCTGCCAGTGGGTCACGTAATCATCCAAACGAGCGGCACCTTGGGGCGCCTCTTTCCGTTGCTCACAAAATTGATTAAGCCGTTTAGCCGTTTCTCGTGTTTTGGAACGTTCTTGCGCGAGTAGTAACGGTCTGCGGAAGGAGTCATACCCAAGAAAATAAAATCCGCGCTCAATCACCGATAAGTATTTGTATGGTGATGTTGGGAACAACCTTCGCTGGATATCTACGGTAGTTTATTGGATGGCGCAATAGCGGACGCTGGCCACCTTCGGCTGTGGGCCGATTTCTCCCGGTTGCTAGCCATCTTTGTATGGCTCCTATCAGTACCAACCAGTCATTTCCCCGTCCGCTCGTGTGGAGCTGTACACCCTATTTAGGAGTCCACTCAGAATAGAGTGCAGCTCCTCACGCCAGCTTGCTGATATCCGCGACTTGATTCATCAAATCGCCCAGCGCCTTCAGCAATGCCAAGCGGTTGTTCCGAATAAGCGGCTCATCCGCCATCACCATCACTTCATCGAAGAAGCGATCCACCTGCTCACGAACGGAAGCCAATTCGCGCAATGCGTCGGTGTAGTCTTCGTTGGCCACCAGTGAATTAACGCGCGGGGTCAGCTGGGTCACTGCGTCGAACAATGCGCGCTCGGCGTCTTCTGCAAACAGCGCCATATCGGGCGTTTGCGTGACGGCTTCGGTCTTTTTGAGAATATTTTGAATGCGCTTGTTGGCGGCTGCGAGCGCTTCGGCTTCCGGCAGCAGTTTAAAGGCACGCACCGCCTCCATACGGGGCAAGACCTGATCGATGCGCGCCGGATTTTGTGACACCACGGCCTCGATCTCGTCCGGCTCGAAGCTGCGCTCGCGCAAGTAGCTCTTCAACCGTTCCAGCATAAAACCATGCACATCCTGCGCAACACTTTCCGACATCTGCTCGGCGGCAAATTGCGCACGCGCGCGTTGCAGCAGTTGCATGATATCCAGCGGCAAGGGCATTTCGATCAGTATGCGCAACACACCAAGTGCTAAGCGGCGTAAGCCGAATGGATCTTTATCGCCGGTGGGAATCAGGCCGATGCCGTAGATGCCCACCAGGGTATCGAGCTTGTCGGCGAGCGCGACTGCTGCGCCGATATTATCGGCGGGCAACTCATCGCCAGCAAAACGCGGCCGGTAATGCGCTTCGATCGCGCTTGCGACGGGTTCCGGCTCGCCATCAATGCGCGCATAGTATTGGCCCATCAACCCTTGCAACTCCGGGAACTCGCCCACCATGTCGGTGAGCAAATCGGCCTTACACAAATAGGCGGCGCGCGCTGCGTGATCGGTATTGGCGCCGAGTTGCTGCGCGATTTCGGCGGCGAGTTTTTGAATGCGTTCGACGCGCTGCAATTGCGTACCGAGCTTGTTGTGATACACCACGTTGGCCAGCTTCGGCACGCGCGTGTCGAGCTTGGTCTTTTGATCTTGTTCGAAGAAGAATTTAGCATCCGATAAGCGCGCGCGTAGCACGCGCTCGTTGCCATGAATGATGTGCTGCGGGTCAGCGGTCTTGAGGTTGCTCACCACCAGAAACTTAGGCAGCAGCTTGCCCGCTCGATCCAACAGCGGAAAATACTTCTGGTGCTGCTTCATGGAGAGAATCAAGCACTCCTGTGGCACTGCCAAAAACGCCGGATCGAATTGCCCGGCATACACCGCGGGCCATTCCACCAGCGCGGTCACTTCATCCAGCAGCGCCTCGTACTCTACCGGCTGCGCATCGCCCGCGGCCAACAGCAAACGCATTTCGATCTCGGCACGACGCGTGACGAAGGACGGCATGACACGGCCATGCGCTTCGAGAATCGCTTCGTAGTGATTGGCATGATCGAGCGTCAGTGTGCTCATCCCCATGAAGCGGTGACCGCGCGTCAGGTTGCCGCTTTTCAAGCCCAACAACTCGCCCGCCAGCACTTTCGCACCATGCATCATCACCAACCCATGCACTGGACGCACGAATTGA
>JADMJT010000085.1:8282-29346 GCA_018781585.1 Burkholderiales bacterium | reverse complement strand
TCGAACAGTTACAATCTGGAAACTGTTAAATGTCTACGAAAGCGGGTGAAGTCCAGCTTCGAGCTTTATGACCCCGAGCTTTCTTGACCCCGAGGTTTCGAGCTTTCTTTTCCGCGGTAGCGAGTCCAATTGGCCGTCTAGGCTCAAGCCACGGATTCAAGCGAGGTGTGGTGCTCAATCTGGTTGCGATACAGGTCGATCATAGGGAAACACAGGTCGAAATCGCCCCAAACCAATTCGCCGTATTCGATGCGAAAAGCAGCAAAACGCGTAGGATCAAGCCATGCCCGGATATCAGGGTGAAGGGCATTCGTAAGAAAAGGTTTGAAGTCTATAGTCTGCTCGATGCCGTCATCAAATTGCAGACGGATGCGGAAGTCTCCAACTTGTTCAGCAGTGCGAATGTTGATGGTGGCCGGTGTCATTTGAGTCTCCTTGTGATGCGTTCCGGTGTGATGGATTTATGCAGTACAAAAAAGTCTATCCACTTGTTTATGATGTCGTCGGCGCGTGCGCTGACAATTTCCTCAAAATAGCGCATTTCGTTGATGTCGAGCGGGGCGCGACCGGCAACGGCGCTGTAACGAATCTCAGAGACTACGCCGTCAAGCACGATGATTTCGGCACGGGATTCACGACCTTGAAATTTGCCATGCACATGGACTGGCTCATGTTCGTTGGCGTAGAACATGACGATTAGTCCGAAGTATTCGTAGAGTTTAGGCATGATTCTCAGCGTATTGTATAGGACAGTGCGCGAAAAGCGCAGAGGCTATCGAATTTGGGGAAAGGGGCCAGTGGAAAAAGGCGGCACATTTTGTACGTGCCACTTTTCAAGCGTGTTTAAGGGATTGCAAATGATGGCGAAGAAATAACACAATAGCCAAAGCGCGCGCCCATCGCACACGCATCTGCTAGCAACTACCCGAGCGAGAAATAATACTGCTTACCCCATTCCAAGTAACGGTGAACACACTCGCACATTTCGCGAACTGCAGTTTGAATTGAGTGGCGCTTAAAGGTGTATACACTGCGACGCTATACCACTCATTTTCATCCCAAACATCAAGCGGTAGCGGTAGTGATGCTGGTGGGATCGGAAATGGGTAACTGGATGGATAGTAAGTAACGTAACCCATTCCTGCCAGCTTCTTGACGAACTCTCGAACCATTCGCTGGGTAACGACGGTAAACAATTCCTTAGCCGTAATGGTCAGAATACGATCATTGTAAGCGGCTGATAGGGGCAAGGTCGTGATAGGGCTAGTGTAGTTTTCTAAATAGTTTGCCGGAAGATTAACGCCTGCTCCTGTCCGATTCTGCCCGGCGATAGCGCTACCGGGAGCCACAATGGCCACAATCACGCTATTGCCATCAACCGTCAACGTGGACAGGGTGTTGGTGTTGATCGGATTTCCCCTATCGATAAAAGCAGGATCAACCACGAGCCATAAATTTTCCGAGGATCCATCTCGGAGCTCCTCCATTTGCAGAAAATACCAGGGCAATCGACCTACATTCGCGCTAGATGGACAGGTAGCGAGTAGCGATGGTGGGGGTAACCCCTTTCCCCACCCACCATCGTTATCTTGATCCGGGCATGGCATGCTGCCTGGATTCTCGGTTCCACTTGCAACATTATTAGTTGCACTTTTTCCTATCAACGCCTCCTTCGCTTGCGCCAACGCCAGCGCCGTTTTCCGATCAGCCTCCAACTCGGGCCCCCTCCGATCCATGCGGAAGGTGAAAAGCGTGATCAGGCCCAGCATCAAGATCAAGACCATGATGAGGATGGCCGCGCCACGTTGACGCCGGCTATTGCGTGGCGGGTTGATCTGGCTCGGCGTTGTCATCGCGTGCGGCCGGGGTGGGCGATTTAGTGGGGGCTTTGGGAGGTGCGGGTTTTGTGACGGCGGGCTCGGGCGGCGGACGGCGATAACCCTCGGCCACTTGGCCGGTGGCGGGATCGAGGCTTTGGCCGACTTTCAGTTTGACTTCGCCGCCGGGGAGTTTGACCCACACTTGGCTGCGATCTTGTTTGTGCGTGATGGCGGCGTCGTGTTCTACGCGGCCATTGACCCAGGTGCTGCGACGGCCGTCGCTGCGGGTGACGACGCCGCTGACGGATAGACCTTGTCCGCTTGCTGCATCAGGCTCGCCGGTTGCATTCAAGGGCGTAGATTTACGTGCAAGATCGAGCAAAGCGCGCTGTTCAGGCGTGTGAAACAAGCGGCCGAGTGTTTCGGCTTGCGCCGCGAGCGGGTATACGCAAATTAATAGCACGGCTAAACGCATTTTTTTAAAAATCTCTCCTAGCCTCCCTTTTTGCCCGCAAGGGGCACGCCACCAGACACTCGCCCTTTGGGCGGTCTTGGTGCAGCCAAAGGGAGGAATTGCCCGTGGGTTTTCTCTGTGACCTCTGTAGCAAATCGCTTTTTCAATCTTCATCTCTTCGTCGCCTCCGCCGTGCCGGCTTCGATCAGGGATAGCCAGAGCAACTCGCATTCCGCGGCTAATTTTGTTTCATAGCGCACGCTGAAGGCGCCGCCCGGGCCGCGCGTCAAATTACAGCTTTGGAGTAAATATAGCCCAGGGCGCTCTGCATCCAAAGCCCGTAAAAAACTCGGTAAATCGCCTTCGTGTAACAAATTGATGCGCAGCTTCATCGTTGATTGCTGAAGTTTATACGCGCCGGTATCGAGCTTGATAGGTGAAGCCGTTTGCTGGCTGAGCTGATAATCCACCCCCAGGGTGCGCGCCGCTTGGCTTGCGCTGCGCAGGGCATCGAGCCAATTGACGCGCTGTTCCGGCCCGACCGTACCACTTCTTTGCAAATCTTCGTAAGCGTCACGATAGCGCTGAATGATCTGTTTTTCCTGATCCGCTTGGGTAGATTTTTGACGGATCGCACTCAGCACGACGCGTTCGCGTTCGCGTGATTGCAGTGTGCTGTCGGACCACTGCTGGGAGAAATATACCCAGGCAGACGACGCGGCGAGGCTGCCCAACAACACCAACAAAGGTGTGTGCAGAATGCGCCAGTTAAATTCTTTGAGCTTCATGACTCGCGCCTGATCACGATGCCAAGCTTGAATTGCGCCGCACCCGGTTTCGCATCCGTACTATCTTGGGTGCTGCCGCTGAGCGTGCTGGCCGGGTCCAGATTGAGCGGCAGTTTGACGATGGTGACGCCCGCCACATTCGGCTGCGCGCGCAAGCTCGCCGCGAAGCGCTCGATCAACAGCAAGGCGGCACGATAGTCCCCGGTGAAGGGGCGAATCTCCGCCTCGATCTCGCCCTGCTGCTGCCATGCGCTCGGGCTGACGTCGCCGGCGGATGATTGCGGCGTGGCGGTAGTCGAGGCATAGCGCCAGTCGAGGCGGTTAAGTTCTATTTGCGGGAACTCGCTCAACACTTGGGAAAGTAACTGCATGAACGGTTCGGGCGTGCGCTGAAATTTCTTGATCTGATCAGTAAATTCTACCGCTTGGCGCAAATGCTCGGCGGCCACCGGTGTCGCCGGAAACTGTTTGGCCGCTTCTGCATATTGGTTGCGGTAGCGCGTGGTGTCGGCGATAGCATCTTGCGTGGCCCTTTGGTTAGCATAGCCGCGATACAAGTTGTACCCACTCCACATGAGCGCCGCGACGGCGATGACCGCGCTGGCAGCATACAAACCGGCGCGCAAGCGGTGCGAGGTGAAATCACCTGTGAGGCGCGGTTCGGCCAGACTTGCTTGCGGCGGGTACTTGCCCAGCAAAAATAAATGCAGCGCTTCCGGATCGCGCGGCAGATCGTTTGGCGCACTCGCCAAAGCCGCACGCAATTGTTCAAAGCCGATGCGCTGGCAATGAAAGGTCGCGTCTTGGCTCAACAAGTTTGACACTTGCGCTAAACCCTCATCGGCATCGAGGATGAGCACGGTTAAACGCGTTTCACGCGGCAGCAGCCTGCTGTTATAGAGAAAGAGCCGGCTCTTTTCCACTTCCGCCGCATACGATTCAGCGGTGGCCGGCTCGCCCAGCGGGTCGAGCGGAGTCAAACGACTGATGCGTAAGCGGCCTTGCAAAAAGAAACTTTGACGCAGACCGCCCTGTTGGCGTGAAACCAGCAGCACGCCAGCGGTGGCGCATTTTAGCCGCGAGGCTAATGCCTGCGTCACCTGCGGTAAGAGATAAATGCCGGCCAGCGGCGCGCGCCGCGAATGAATGAGATCGAGATAGGGCCGCAGCAGGTCGCCGGAATTCAGTGCGAGAAACAAATACACATCATCCCGCCGCTTGCCTGCGCCGGTGTCTCGGCCTTGCAGCCAAGCCGCGCGATAAGGCACAGTGCGAAACAGTTGGGCAAGTTTGCGCTTAGACATCTCGCGCCGCGCGCCGCCCCATACATGCGGCATGAGCTCGGTACGATATTCTTCCTCTACCGTATCCACCATCAAATACACCGGGACATCGCGGTGGCGCGCGAGCAAATCGCCAAAGGCGTGCAAGGCACGGTCGTCGTTGTCGTAAGCGGTGAAGCCAGTCAGGCCGTTTCGGTCAAACAACGCAAAGCAAGCTTTGCGTGCGGACAGACTGACGAGGATTTTGGTGGACATAGTGCGGGGCTAAAAAGACAATTTTCCGAAAATATCATAAATCGGCGACAGCACGGCATACATGATGAACGCCAGGATCAAACCCAAAAACATCGTGAGCCCCACCTGAAGCAACTTGAGCGCGCGTTCAACCCAGTTTTCCACGCTGCGCTGGTAAAACGCGCCAACATTCATCAAGGCCTCATCCAACGCCCCGGTCGTCTCGCCGATGCGAATCATGCGAATCACCAGCGGTGGGAATAAACCTAGATTACGCAGACTTTCAGTCAGGCTATCGCCGGCGTTGATCTGCTGCCCCGCGCGACGCAAACCGTCCGCCACGTAGCGATTGGCCACCACGCCTTCGCATGCGGTCAGCGCATCAAGAATCGTAATGCCGGAGCGATAGAGCAGCGCGAAATAATTAGCGAAGCGGGCCAGCAGAATCTGCTGCAAAATTGGTCCCACCAGCGGCAGGTTGAGTTTCGCATAATCCCACAGCAAGCGCGCGTTGGCATTAGCGCGCACCGCCGTGACGCCGATGATAAACACGGTGATCGGCAAGCCCAATAACAGCGCCCAGTAGCTGGCAAAGACTTCCGAAAGCCAGATCAATAGGCGCGTCTGCAAGGGTAATGTCTGTTGCATGGTGGTGAGAAAAGTCACCAGCTTCGGCACCAAATACAGCATGAGGAAAAACACCACCGCCGTCACCACGATGAATACGATGGTGGGATAGAGCAACAGCAGTTTGGTTTTGGATACCAAGGCGTCTTGCCAATTCAGGGTCGCGGCCAAGTCGTTTAATACTACCGGCATATTGCCGGTTTGCTCCCCGGTACGAATCAGGCTCACAAACAAGCGGTCGAATACCGCCGGGTGCCGCGCCATCGCTTCGGATAAGAGTTTGCCACCTTGCATGTCCTCGTGCATGGCAGAAATTACTTCGCGAAAGCGCCGATTATCGGTACTCATCCCGAGATCGGCCAAGCCCTCCAGCAAAGGGATACCACTCTTTGAAATTTGCTCCAGGTGGAAACAAAAGTTGATCAGATCTTGGCGCGATATCTGATTTTTGAAGGTAAATGAAGCCGTCGGCGATTTTAGGCGGCTGGTTACCAAATCTAAGCCCATGCGGCGCAAGCGCTGCTCCAGATCGCTCTCGTTCGCGGCATCCATGCGGCCGCGCACGTGGCGCCCGGTGCGATCGACGGCGAAGTATTGGAACGCGGCCATGATTATGCGGGAGCGGGCAGCAGGGAGCGGGGAGCGGTAAAGTCAAAACCGGGCATGGTGTTTAGCGTAAGCGCCCCGTCAGATCTACTACGCGCGACACCTCGGCAAGGCTGGTGCGCCCTTCCATCACGCGCCGGATGCCGTCTTCCGCCAAAGGTTTGAAGCCTTTGGTGAGCGCGGCTTCGCGCAATTCACGCAGCGTGGCGTGGCGCGCGACGAGATCATCCAAATCGCCATCCATGAACAACAGCTCCATCAAAGCCATGCGGCCGCGATAACCCTTATGGTGACAAAGTTTGCACCCCACTGCGCGGTAGATGGTCGTGACGCATTGCGTCCCCATACCCAATAGCTGGCATTCCTCCTTACTGGGCGCATAGGCTTCCTTGCAATGCGGGCACAGCACGCGCACCAGGCGTTGCGCGATGACGCCAATGATATTGCCGGCCATGATCTCGGTCGAGATGCCGATATCCAGCAAGCGCGGAAAGGTGCCGAGCGCGGAGTTGGTATGCAAGGTAGTGAAGACTTGGTGCCCAGTCATCGCGGCGCGAAACGCCATCTCCGCCGTATCCTTGTCGCGCACCTCGCCCACCAGAATCACATCCGGATCTTGGCGCATGATCGAACGGATACCGTTTACGAAATCCATTTTCACCGTCTCGTTAACCGAGGTCTGGCGCATCATCGTGACCGGATATTCCACTGGGTCTTCCAGCGTCATGATGTTGATGGTTTCGTTATTGAGGTGGGTGAGCAATGAATACAGCGTGGTGGTTTTACCGGAGCCGGTGGGGCCGGTCACAATCAAAATGCCTTCCGGCCGGGCCATCATTAAACGCAAGGTGGCGAGCGTATCAGCCGTCAAATCCATGCGATCGAGCGGAATGATCGAACGCTCCCGATCCAAAATCCGCAGCACGATATTCTCGCCGTACACCGTCGGCTGGGTGGAGACGCGAAAGTCGATCGGCCGCCCGGATAGATTGAGCGAGAAGCGCCCGTCCTGCGCGGCGCGGGTTTCCGCAATGTTTATGCCGCTCATCACCTTGACCCGCACCGCAATGCTCGGCCAGTAGGTTTTGTGCAGGCTGCGCACTTGCTCCAATACCCCGTCGATCCGATAGCGTATGCGCAAAAAAGCAAATTCCGGTTCGAAGTGAATATCGGATGCGCCATGCTTTACCGCATCTACCAGCAAGGAATTCACCAGCCGCACCACCGGCTGCGTGTACTCCGTTTCGCCGCCGGCGGTTTGCAGGCTCTGGTAATCGATTTCGCCGGTTTCGATTTCCCGCAGAATGCCATCCACCGACAACTCGTAACCGTAAAAGCGATCGATGTGCTCCTGCAACTGCGCCAGACCCGCGAGCACGGCTTTGATCACGGTCTGCGGCTCGATCATGGCGCGCAATTGATCCAGCGCCACCACGTTGAACATATCCGACATCGCGATCACCAGCAGTTGGCGCTCGGGATCGTAGGCGACCGGTAGCAGATTGTGGCGGCGCGCGAAATCTTCCGGCACCAGCTTCATTGCCTCCACATCGGCCGCGACAGTGGTCAGATCCACACTTTCCTGGCCGATGGTCTGCGCCACGATGTCGCGGATCATCGCTTCCGTGATAAAGCCCAACAACACCAATTGCTGGCCGAGCGGCAGTTTGTTTTGCTCTTGCTCGATCAACGCAATGCGCAGCTGATCCTGCGTGATCAGCCCCTGCTGCACCAGCAGATCGCCTAAGCGGGGTTTTTTTCGTTGTTCGTTCATGAGAGACAAACCTTGTTAACCAGCGCGGCAGCCTACCCGCAGGGGTACGTACAAACACAGATACACGCCACTTCCCCCTTTTGAAAAAGGGGGGTTAGGGGGGATTTGAAATTTCGGCGCGACATCTAAATCCCCCTTGTTCCCCCTTTTTCAAAGGGGGAGACACTTACTCGGCAGATGATCGCGCACCTGTGTGGACACCGATGCAACAGAATATTATTTCGTACTGCTCAATTGCTGGATGCGCGACTTAAGCTGCGCCGCGTCAAACGACGCGCCCTTGGTTTGCATGAGCTTCTGCGCGCGCTGATAGTATTCGAGCGCGGCGCGCGGCTGGTTGATGTGCTCCAAACTCACTGCCAGGTTGAACGCATAGTCGGGTGAATCCGGCTCTTGTCGCTGCGCATCGAAATAGGCATTTTGCGCTTCATTCCAACGGCCATGCGCCGCATACACATTACCCAAACCGAAAGACAAATAAGCGGCGGGTTGCTGCGCGATGAGCGATCTGAATTTTGTCTCTGCGGCTTGCGGGTCGGCGCGAGCGACCATACCGGTCAAGCTGGCTTGCGCGAAAGGGTTCTTGGGGTCGACTTCCAGCGCCTTGAGATAATGCTGCACTGCTTCGTCGTTACGTCCTTGACGCTGCGCGATCAGCGCCAGACCAAGCAGCACATCCGGATTACGCGGCTCCACAGCGCGCAGCTTTTCATACGTGCGCCGCGCATCTTCCAAGCGGCCATCCTGCAACAACTGATAGGCGTTCGAAATGCCGCCGCTGGATTGCGCGCTGCCGCCGACTACCTTGACGCCGGTGTCGGGCGTTGCCGACGTCAGGCTGGCCCCCTCTTTGCGCTGCTTGCTACTGGCGCGCGGCTTGGGCGCATCCACAACGGATTCTTGCGTGGCGGTGCGCGCCGGCTCAAGCGGCTTTGTAATGGATGGCGGCGCAGGAATGGTTTGCGTGAGCGGCGGCAGCGTTTCAATCGGGCGTTGCGCAGGCGCCGCAGCCACTGGCTGCGGGGTAACCGCTGGCGGTACAGAGAGTTTAGGCAAAAACACCCAAGGCATGAAAATCGCGAGATAGAAATACATGCCCATGCCCACCACCACCGCACCCAAGGAGCCGAGCAAAATCAGCAGACGTCGCTTTTCCGATGCGGCATGTTTCTCGAACATCAACTCCGCCGCTGCCTGGGCGGTGGGGGGTGGCGTGTGCGCATCGGATGCGCGAGCGGCCATCGGCTCCAGCGTCAACGCCGAACCGCGATCCGCATTCTTGAGCGCCTTCAACAACAGGCTCATGGCGGGGTGGCTGCCATCACATGAAACTCGCGCAGCGAGACTTCGTCCCTCTCTCCCACTGGGAGACTGCGGAAGGGTCGCTGCGAAGCAGCGGGGTACCCTCCGGCGTCCTCCTTGCGGGGAGAGAGCTAGGTGATAGGGAATCAGTCATGGCGAATTTCATCTTCCGGGTTGGTCGTTGCCATGACCGTTAGGCAAATAGCGTTTATAGAACGACAATTCGTCGCTCGACAAACTGGGATTGGTGATGACGGTGGGGCGGAGGAAGATTACGAGTTCGGTTTGCGTTACATTCCGGTCGCGCGTGCCAAAGAGAACATTGGTGACGGGATTATCGGTCAAACCGGGCAAACCATCGCGGTTTTGGGCAGCGTCATCCTGCATCAATCCGCCGAGCACGATGGTCTCGCCGCTGGGGACTTGCAACACTGATTCCATTTCGCGCACTTGGATGATAGGCACCTTGTTGGATACCGTGATAAGGGCGGGATTGGGGTCGCTCACTTCCCCATTTTTGCGTGAAATAGTGGGGCGTACGACCAACGTCACACGGCCACTCTCGTTGATCTGTGGCGTCACCGCCATGATGACGCCCACTGGCACAGTGTGCGCAGTGGTTGAATAGGTGGCTGCCGTAATGGTAGTGCCAGTGGTCGAGCCGGGTGTAACTTCGACCGAGAAATAAACTAAATTGTCCACCACTTTGAGCATGGAAGTTTGATTGTTCAGCACCAGCAACTTCGGGCTGGATAGCACGCGCGCCTCACCGAAAGAATCCAGCAATTTGATAGCGGCTTTGAAATTATCGTTCGCATTCTGATAAGTCAGGGTTTGGAACGCGGTCAAACTCCCGGCCAAATTCGTAGCAGGCGTGAAGCTGAAGCCAGTGGCGCCAGCGCCCAGTGCCACTAAACGCGTCCAATCAATGCCGGCACGGAATTGATCTTTGAGGGTGACCTCGACAATGGTTGCTTCGATCAGCACTTGCCGGTTAGCCGAAAGCATTACGCTATCAATATACTGGTTGATGATTTTGTGCTGCACTTCTGTCGCCATCACCAGCACCGTGCCGGAGCTTGGGTTAACAATCACTTCGTCTTTCGCCTCGGCGAAGGATTCCGCCTGCTTGCCGAAGATGGAGTTAAACAACTGTGGGGCCGATTGCCCCGCGCGGGCGACAGCACTGGCTTGTTGCAAACGCTCTTCGCGCGAGGCACGCACGGCTTCGACGCGAGCGTTTTTATCCTCGGCCGACTGGTTGGCAGAGCGCGTGGATTTTAAAATATCGCGAATGTTGGCCGTCAGGACTTCCCAAAATTCGTTGTTGGAGGTGCTGGCCACCGTGGTGCTGGAACTATTGTTGCCCGCACCGGAACCGCTACCGCCGCCGGTCGCAACGCCCGTGGTAGCGACTTGGGTCGCTACGCCAATACTAGAAGTGGTTTTGCGCGACAGGTTCACGTAATTCACCTGATACGATTTGAGGTAAGGCGAATCCGGCGTCACGATCAGCGTATTGCCTTCCAGTTTGTAGCGAATGTTCACCTGGTAGGCGATGCGATCAAGAATCGCGGGCAGAGTTTCGTTGATCGCGTTGAGCGTGACCACACCTTGGATGTTGGGGTGCACGTCGATGTTGAGCTTGGTGTCGCGCGCCAGGGAAAACAGCAGCTCTTTCGCCGGTACTTCGGTCACCACCACGTTATAAGTAAGCGGCTTGGCTTGTACCTTGGGCGGCGGCAATTGCGTGGGCACTTGCACCGGGGCGGGGATGGTGCTCGCCATTTGGGCGGGCGGCCTTTCGGAAATATGTCCCTGCGATTGGGCGATGCGGGGTTCCTGCGCACAGCCGCCGAGCAGAACCAGTGCGCTTAGCAGCGCGGAGCGAAACAGAATAGAAGAGGCTGCGTTCAACATTATCCTTAGCGCTTGAGCAGCGCCGCACCGATCTCTGCGCGCATGCCTTGCACGGTGCGCAAGTAGGGGCGCTGCGCTTGCAGCTTGGCCGGCAGTTGCGCGAGCGCGGCATTGGCCGCGACGCGATTCGGGTAACTGCCGTAAATCACGCTATATGCTGGCTTGCCACCGGCCTTGGTACGGTACACAAAAACCTGCGCGATATCAACGCTTTTGCCCAATTCGGCAAGATAGTTTTCGAGCCGCTTCCGATCCCCTGCACCCAGCAACTGGACATGGATGCCGACCGTTTCCGGCGGGGTATTGGCGAGCCAATCGTCGGTCGCGGCCAGTCGGGAATCGACGATATCTTTAACCTGTTCTGCGATTACTGTGGGGGGCGGCGCTGGCGTAGCCGGCACTGCCGTGGCCGAAACTGGGGTAGGTGGTGTGGAAATCACCGACGATTTGAATAAGGGTGACAACGCTACGCCGAGGCCGATGCCCAGCAAAAGCAGCCCGATACCCGCCAGGCCAAGGCCCCACAGCTTGCGCGGCACGATGTCGGTGAATTCGGAATCCTGCGCCGCCGCGAATACATGCCGCGCGGAAATGTCGTGCTTTTGCTCGGTGTAGGCGGCGAGCAGCGCTTTGTCGGCGATGATGTTGACGCGGCGTGTGAGCCCGATTGAGGCGCGCGCAATTTCGCGCACCGCGCCCACGCTAAATACATCCGGACCTTTGTACCCGGCTTGGCGCATGCGGAAATCTAGATAGGCGCGGATATCGGTGGTATTGAGCGGGTCAAGGCGAAAGCTGTGGGTGATGCGCTCTTTCAATTGGCGGATGGCGGGCTCGGCCAGGATCTCATCTAATTCCGGCTGCCCGAACAACACGATCTGCAACAGCTTGTGGTGCTGCGTTTCCAGATTGGAGAGCAGACGAATTTCTTCCAGCGTCGCAATCGGCGTGGCCTGTGCTTCCTCAACGAAAATCACCACTTGCTTACCTGCGGCGTGGCGCTGCACCAGATACGCTTGCAGCAACTGCATCACTTGCTGGCGGCTCGCATCCTTCGGAATATCCAGATGCATATCGAAGGCGATGGCGTGCAAAATCTCGCCCGGTTCCACGCTGGGGTTGGCGAGGTAGATCGTCTCCACCGTATCCGGCAGGCTCGCCTCCAGCATGCGGCACAGCATGGTCTTGCCGCTGCCGACTTCGCCGGTGACTTTGATGATGCCTTCGCCTTGGGTGATGGCGTAGACCAACGCATCGAGGATGGGGCCGCGATTACCGCCGGGAAAAAAGAACGCGGTATTGGGCGTGATTTTGAACGGGGGTTGGCTAAGACCGAAGTGCTCGTAATACACGGGGCGTTACCTCAAGCGCGGCGCGCGCGAAAACCCTATTGATGACGAACGAAGCCTATTCATCCGCACTGATTTGATAGGCCTGCATACGGCTATACAAGGTGGTGCGATTCACGCCCAAGAGCTTCGCCGCCTGACTGAGATTGCCATGCGTGATTTTGAGTGCTGCTTCGACATAGCCTTGCTCCCATTGCTTGAGCGTTTGATCCAGATTGAAATTGGTCTGGCTTTGCAGATGTTTTTTGGCCATTTCCTCCAACGATTTTTGGTCGGTGGGGATGTCGAATCCGGACGGCGTATAGACATCGGTATCGAGCTCGTCTTCCAATTGCGCCGTGGTGACGGTCTGCCCGCCGTATTTGGTAGTGAGCCGAATCACGATGTTGCGCAGCTCGCGTACATTGCCCGGAAAGTGATAGGCCATCCAGCGCGCCACCGCGTTCTTGTCTAGATCGAACGGCTTTACATTGGCTTGTTTGGCGTAGAAGGCGCGGAAGTGTTTCAACAATCCGCTCTTGTCGTCGCTTAACTCGCGCAGCGGCGGCACATTCACGGTGAATACGCTCAAGCGGTGATACAGATCGGCGCGGAAGCGGCCGGCGCGAATCTCCGCGCGCAAATCGCGATTGGTCGCAGCGACGATGCGCGCATTGCTGTGGCGGGTTTGGGTTTCGCCCACGCGCTGAAATTCGCCGTTCTCCAACACACGCAATAACTTCGCTTGCAGCTCGAACGGCAACTCGCCGATCTCATCCAAAAACAGCGTGCCGTCGTTCGCATCTTCAAAATAGCCGGAGCGCGCGGTATTCGCACCCGTGAACGCGCCCTTGCTGTAACCGAACAATGTCGGCTCGACCAAGGTGGGCGAAATCGCGGCGCAGTTGAGCGCGAGAAACGGTTTCTTGGCGCGGCTGCCCATGCGGTGAAAACAGCTCGACACCAGCTCCTTGCCGCTGCCCGATTCGCCTTCGATCAATACCGGAAACGGCGAATCGGCAAATTGCGCGATCTGCTGGCGCAGCTTCAATACCGCCGGGCTATCGCCGACGATGCCGCAACTCGTATCGGCCGCGGCTTCGGTCGAGGCCGCCACCTCTGCATTGCGCGCTTGCAGCGCACTGGTCAGATGTTTGCGCAACGTCTCCGGATCGCACGGCTTGGCGATGAAATCGATCGCACCCAGGGTGCGCGCATGACGCGCATTGGTTTCATCGTTCTGGCCCGACAGCACCAAAATCTTGATGGTGGTGGAATAAGCGAGCAACTCGGAAATGAGGCGAAAACCTTCATCCGGTAAATGTTGCAAGGGCGGCAGACCCAGATCGACCAGGGCAAGTTGTGGTGGGGTATCGAGACTAGCGAGAACGGTTTGCGCTTTGGCGCGGGAGTCGGCGACGTGCACCTCGAAAAATTTATCGAGGACAAAACTCAAGGTGTCAGTGATCAGCGGATCGTCATCGACGATCAACAGGCTGGGCTTGTCTACGGATATCGCCATATCTTAATTTACCCCTGAACGCGAGCCGGTGTCGAAGAATCGACATTGTGCCAGAGATGGCGCTGGCATGCTATCGGATTAGGCGATGGCGGCGAGATAAGCAGCTTCGAGTGAATCGACTTGATACTGTGCCCGGCACTCAGCCGGCGTGCCACTAAAGCGCAATTGGCCATCATGCAAGATCGCCATGCGGTCGCAAATTTCTTCCACGTCGGCCAGTACATGCGAGCTGAAGAACAGGGTCTTGCCGGATTGCTTGAGCGCAGCAAACTGGCGTTTCAGCAGCGCGCGTGCTTTGGGGTCGAGGCCGCTCATTGGCTCATCCAGGATGAAGAGTTCGGCCTGGCTAAGAAAGCCCGCCGCCAAGCCAAGCTTCTGCGTCATGCCTTTGGAGTAAGCGCGCGCTTGGCGATCCAAGGCTTGTGCATCCAAATCCAGCGCGGCGCACATCGCACGCGCGGCCGCTTCGTCATAGGGCTGCTCGCGCAATGCGAGCATGTATTTCACAAAATCGCGGCCGGTGAGCGAATGCGGCGGCAAAAAACTCTCCGGCAAATACGCCAGCGGCTTGCGTGCGCGGGTTTCGCGATGCGGCGTGCCGAAGATGCGAATCTCGCCGCCGTTGATATCGCAGAAATCGAGCAGGCATTTGATGAGCGTGGTCTTGCCTGCGCCATTCATGCCGACCAGGCCAAAACATTCGCCGCGCGTAACGTTCAGTGTGAGCGATTCCAGCACGGGCAATTTGCCGTAGCGTTTGGCGAGGCGGTCGATTTCGAGGGCGGGCGTGTGCATGGGTTATTTATCGCTGTCATCCATCATAACAGTAGGCATTACCTCACCGCAGCCAAAGCAGCATCGGCATCGAATTTCGGCTGCCAACCCAATGCACTTTGTGCGCGCGCGCAATCCAGTGTGAGCGTATGGCGCACGCCGTCAAGCCAAGCCGGTTCGCCGCCAAAGCCAGTGAACCGCCAGGCAAGATACAACGCGGTTTTTACCATGCCGAAGGGCAAGGGAACAGGATAGCGATAGCGCGCCATGATCACTTGTTTGAAACTGTACTCCCCGGCCGCAGCCAGATTGAGCGGGCCGCCGGCGTGGTTGAATAAGCCTGCACTAATCGCATTCGCCACATCGTCTTCATGCACGCATTGCAAGTGCGGCTGCGGTTCCGGCAAACGTGGATAGCACGGTTGATGTAGCAGCTGTTTAAGCAAAGGCTGGCAATGCGGGCCGAGGATGATGTGCGGGCGCAGGCGGAGCGCTTCGGGGAATTCGCGTGCTAAGTAGTCTTCTACTTCGGCTTTATGTTGCGCGTATAAAAATCCGGGCAGCGGGTTAAATGGCGCGGCTTCGGTCAGGCTCTCGCCGCTGCCATAGACTGCGGCGCTGGAGAGGTGAATCAAGCGCGTGATGCCCGCTGTGCGCGCCGCTTCGAATACGAGCTGTGTACCGCGCACATTAATATCGCGCATGGTCGCCACGTCCATTTTGCCGCGCAGCACTTCCCAGGCGAGATGCACCAAGGCATCGCAGCCTGACATGAGCGCGCCGATATCCGGGCTGCGAATATCGAGGTGGTGATGCGTGAATTTGGCATGGGTGAAAAGCGCCGGTGCTAAATCGATGCCGATGACGCGCTCGACACGCGGGTCAGCGCATAACTTGGGCAGCCATGCCCGAGCGAGATGAGAGGCGGAGCCGGTTACGAAGATGCGCATGGCGTTCGGGCGAGGCATGCCTCGCCCCTACGAGCCCTGCCCCTGGAATGCGGGCATTACTTCCTGCGCAATGCATTGCATGGATTCGCGCACCACTTCGGTTGGCAGCGCACCGGCGCCGACGGCGAGCAGCAGATGCGTCACGCCCGCTGCGCGATATTTTGAGAGCGCTTCGATGCATTGCTCGGGCGAGCCCGCTACCGCCATGCCGAAGGTTTGCAGCAGCTTGGCATTAACCCCCAGCGACAGCAGTTGGCGAAATTTGCCCAGTTCGGCGAACACCTCATAGCTGGGGTAGAGCTTTTCCAAAACCGGCAAGGTGCTTTGATACAGCGCGCGATAAAACCACTCGAACGCCGGCTTGGCCAGCGTCTGGGCACGCTTGGCATCGGGCAGGCATAGCATGCCCAGCGTCATGCCGATGCGCGGCGGCGCGGCATCCGTCCAGGCTGTTTGGTAACGGCGAATATCCGCTTGGGTCATGAACCATGGCTTGAACGGCCCGGCCAATACGCCCAAGCCATTGCGCGCGCTCCACTCGAACCCCGCTGGGCTGACCGCCGCGCTCCACAAGGGCGGGTGCGGCTGTTGCACCACGTGCGGCAGAATTTCCAGCGCCTCCATTTCAAAATGCGTGCCGCGATAACTTACCGGGCTGCGTGTAAAGGAAAGGCGCAGCACATCAAGCGCCTCCTGGGTCAGTGCGCGGCTGTGCGCCATGTCGGCGCCGAATACCTGATATTCCTTGGGCGAAAACCCGCGCCCCACGCCCACTTCCAAGCGGCCATTGGACACCAGATCCAGCATCGCCACTTTTTCTGCGATATGCACCGGATGATGATAGGGCGCGGGAATGACGCCCAGGCCGAGCCTTAAGCGCGGCGTGCGCGCTGCAGCGGCAGCGAGCAGGATTTCCGGCTTAGAAGAATGCGAGTAGCCCCGCATGAAGTGGTGTTCCACCAACCAGCCGCAGCCGAAACCGAGCTGGTCGGCCAGCACCATCTCGTCCAGCCAATCGACGACCGCCTGCGACTCGGTGCGCGCGAGTTGCGGTGGCATGGAAAGCTCATGGAAGAGATCGAAGCGCATTAGCGATGTGGTTAAACGGATTTTCTATTGGCGCAGCTATAATGCCAGCCCATGCACACCCCGCCAAATTATCGATGCAACCTGGGCGCGATCGGCTGGGATCACGACGCCTGGTCCGGCGTGTTCTACCCGGAAGACCTGCCGCCGGAATGGCGGCTGGCGTTCTATAACACCGAATTCGAATGCGTCTATCTGCCCTATGCGGTATGGAGCAGGGAGTCGCCGGAAACCTTGGCGCAATGGCGCGAGGATACGCTGGAACGCTTTCGCTTCCTGCTCGAACCGGCGCACGGCCCGGCATCAAGCGATGACGCCATGCGCCTTGCCGTATTGGGCGAAAAGGCCATTCTCGCCGTAGCACAGGACGATCCCGCCATCGTATGGCTGGAACCCGGCGCGGATTTGAAGCAATTAGCGCAAACCATTCAAGAACAAGCGCTTACATCGCCACTCTATCTGGTGTCAGTAAGCGGAAATTACCCCCAGCTGGAACAAGCCCGGACCTTGCTGGAGGTGCTGGGCTACTAGGTAGGTAAGGTTTTAAAGGCGCCCGCTTCAGGTTAGAATGCCCCGTTCTCAAACAATGTAACCACTCCATGCCATCCGAAAACCTGGTCGAAATCCAGGAACTCAACTTCACCTATGACGTGCGCCCGGTGCTGCAAGGCATCAATATGCATTTCCCGCGCGGCAAGGTGGTGGCGATCATGGGCTTATCCGGTTGCGGCAAGACCACGCTGCTGCGCCTGATCGGGGGCCAGCTCAAGCCGAGCAGCGGGCAGGTACAAGTCGCTGGCCAAACGATCCATACGTTGGATCGGGAAGGCTTATTCCGCATGCGGCGGCGCATGGGCATGCTGTTTCAGTTTGGCGCGCTGTATACCGATATGTCAGTATTCGATAACGTGGCGTTTCAGATGCGCGAACACACCGATTTGCCGGAGTCGTTGATCCGCGATTTGGTGTTGTTGAAGCTCGAAGCGGTGGGCTTGCGCGGCGCGCATAATCTGATGCCGACCGAATTATCCGGCGGGATGGCGCGGCGTGTGGCCTTGGCGCGCGCCATTGCGCTGGATCCGATGTTGATGTTGTATGACGAGCCTTTTGCCGGCTTGGATACGATTTCGCTAGGCGTGATCGGCAACTTGATCCGGCACTTGAACGATGCGCTGGGCGCCACCTCGATTGTGGTCACACACGACGTGCAGGAGTCTTTAAAGATCGTGGATTATATTTATTTTATGTCCGAGGGCCGCGTGATCGCAGAAGGCACCCCGGATGAGCTGCGCGCCGCAGATACCGGCTTCGTGCATCAATTCGTGCATGGCGAGATCGACGGGCCGATGCCCTTCCATTATCCGGGCGCCGGCTACGCCGAAGACCTCGCCTTGGACGTAGCCCATGCTTGAGCGCGCTATCACGGGCATTCGCGGCACCGGCCATCGTGTAGTGAACGGTGTGTGGCGTTTGGGCTACGCCAGCCGCTTCTTTTTGGCGGTGCTGCTACATTCCAGCATGAGCTTTCGCCGCTTCCATTTAACGATTAAAGAGATCTATTTCAGCGGTGTGTTGTCGCTGATTATTATTTTGGTGTCGGGCCTGTTCGTAGGCATGGTGTTGGGCTTGCAAGGCTATGAGACGCTGCAAAAATATGGCTCCGAGTCAGCCTTGGGTACGTTGGTTGCGTTATCCCTGGTACGCGAATTGGGGCCGGTGCTGGCGGCGCTGTTGTTCGCCAGCCGCGCTGGTTCCGCTATTACCGCTGAAATTGGCTTAATGAAAGCCACCGAGCAAATCAGCGCAATGGAAATGATGGCGGTGGATCCGATCGCACGCGTGGTCGCGCCGCGCTTCTGGGCCGGCGTCATTTCGATGCCATTGTTGGCGGCCATGTTCTCCGCCACCGGTGTATTTGGTGGCTACTTGATCGGCGTGGTGCTGATCGGCGTGGACGAGGGCCAATTCTGGTCGCAGATGCAAGCGGCGGTGGATTTTCGCCAGGATGTAATGAATGGCGTAATCAAGAGCTGCGTGTTCGGCGTTGCGATCACCGCCATCGCCTTGTTCGAAGGCTATGACGCGCCGCCCACGGCGGAGGGCGTGTCGCACGCAACCACGCGCACGGTGGTCACTTCCGCGCTGGCGGTGTTGGCCTTGGATTTTATTTTGACCGCTTTCATGTTTAGGGGGCTGTAAACCTTATGGAACGCAAGACGCTGGATTTATGGGTGGGATTATTCGTGGTGGCAGGCCTGGCGGCCGTGCTGGTGCTGGCGATGAAGGTGGGGAATTTAAGCACCTTCAACATGTCCGAGTCCTATGAGCTGAAGGCCGACTTCGGCAATATCGGCGGCCTCAAGGCGCGCGCGCCGGTGAAAAGCGCTGGCGTGGTGGTGGGCCGGGTCACCAACATCAGCTTCGACAACGCCAGTTATCGCGCGCGGGTGACGATGGTGGTGGATAAACGCTACCAGTTCCCTAAAGACACTTTCGCCAAGATTCTCACTGCGGGCTTGCTCGGCGAGCAATACATCGGCCTCGACCCGGGCGGCGATGAAGTGAACCTCAAGTCTGGCGACAATATCGCCAAGACCGAGCCAGCGATGGTGCTGGAGAGCTTGATCAGCAAATTTATGTTCGACAAGGCCGCCGACGGCGATGCCAAGAAATAGCACTCAAAACTTAACAAGAGAGCCCATGATGAACACAAAACGAATTTGGATTGCCCTGGTGATGTTACTGGTTAGCCCGCTGCTGCTGGCGGCTGAAAGTGACCCGGATGAACTGATTAAAAAAACTGCGAACGAAGTATTGACGATCATTAAGCAGGACAAGGAAATTCAAGCCGGCAACAAAAAGAAGATCAAAGATGTGATTGAAGTCAAAGTGCTGCCGCATTTTGATTTCACGCGCATGACGCGCCTGGCCGTGGGCCGGTTTTGGAAGCAGGCAACACCGGAGCAGCAGCAAGCGCTGGTGAGCGAATTTAAAACGCTGCTCGTGCGCACTTACTCGACCTCGCTCATTTCTTACAAAGACCAGAAAATCGACTACAAGCCGCTCAAACTGATGCCGGCCGATACTGATGTCGTGGTGAAAACCCTGATCATACAACCCGGCGCCCAATCGATTCCGCTCGACTACAGCATGATCAAAACCCCCACTGGCTGGAAAGCCTATGACATCTCGGTCGATGGCGTGAGCCTGGTGGTAAATTACCGCTCCTCGTTCGCACAGGAAATTCAGCAGGGCGGCATGGATCAACTGATCAAAACCTTGCAGGCGAAAAACAACTCCCTCGCCCCGGACACCAAAAAGAATTAATCGATATGCTGACCCGTGAAGGCGACACGCTCAAAGTCGCCGGCCCCATGAATATCGACAGCGTGTCCGCGCTGCTCACGCAGAGCACCGGCATGCTGGAGGGGGTGACCTTGGTCGATTTATCCGGCGTGACCGAAGCCGATTCTTCCGCCGTGAGTTTGCTGCTGGAATGGCGGCGTCAAGCCAAAAACGCCGCTTTACGCTTCACCAACCTGCCGCCCGCACTCAAAAGCCTTGCCGATCTTTATGGCGTGGCGGATTTGATTCCTCAATAGCTTCATTAAGCTTTTGAGCCCCGTGCTCCAAGTGGTTAATCCGTTTCCCCATACCTTATGACCCCAGCCATTGAATTTTGCGGCGTGCACAAGCAATTCGGCACGCTGGAAGCATTGAAAGGCGTGGACCTGCGCGTCGAGCAGGGTGAGTTTTTCGGCTTACTGGGCCCCAATGGCGCGGGCAAGTCCACGTTGATTCATGTGCTCGCCGGCTTGGTACGCACATCAAGCGGAACGGCGAAAGTGATGGGGCATGATGTGCGCGGCGACTACCGCGCAGCGCGGCGTAGCCTCGGCATGGTGCCGCAAGAACTGGTGTATGACCCTTTTTTTACCGTACGAGAAACGCTGAAGATTCAATCCGGCTACTACGGCGTGCGCGGAAACGCGGCATGGATCGATGAATTGCTAGTGGGTTTGGATCTGGTATCCAAAGCCGATACGTATACGCGCATGCTATCTGGCGGCATGAAACGGCGTGTGCTGGTGGCGCAAGCGCTGGTACACAAGCCGCCGGTGATCGTGCTGGATGAACCGACGGCGGGCGTGGATGTAGAACTGCGTCAGAACTTGTGGCAATTCATCCGCAAGCTAAACACGGAGGGGCATACCATTATGCTCACTACGCATTACCTGGAGGAAGCGGAAATGCTGTGCAGCCGCATCGCCATGTTGAAGCAAGGCCGCATCGTCGCGTTGGATACCAAACAGAATTTGCTCAACCTGATTACCGATAAATACGTGCGGATAAAATTGGCTTCGGGCACGCTGCCGCCCAAGCTGCAAAGCAAGGCGCGGCCGATGGATGCAGACCGCTTTGTGCTGCCGCTCCCCGATTACACAGAGCTGGAAGGCCTGTTGCGCGAGCTGCGCGAGGGTGGTGCAGCGCTCGAAGAAGTCGAACTGATTAAACCCGACCTGGAAGAAGTGTTTGTCCAGGTCATGCACCGGCACTAAGCCGCAAGATTTTATTAAGGTTGAGTCAATGTTTTGT
>JADMJT010000085.1:0-8182 GCA_018781585.1 Burkholderiales bacterium | reverse complement strand
GTCATGCACCGGCACTAAGCCGCAAGATTTTATTAAGGTTGAGTCAATGTTTTGTGCGTTTTATCGCTTGAAAAAATCCCCCCTACCCCCCCTTTTTCAAAGGGGGAAATTTGCTCGATGCGCACGAGTGATTCCTCCCTTTGAAAAAGGGAGGCTAGGAGGGATTTGCCTGAGGCAATCATGACCGGCTTAGCCACCCTGTTCTACAAAGAAGTGCTGCGCTTCTATAAGGTCATCCTGCAAACCGTCATGGCGCCGATCATTACGGCGCTGTTGTATCTGCTGATCTTCTCGCATGTCTTGTCCGCGCACGTGCAGGTCTACCCTGGCGTGTCCTACACCGCGTTTCTGATTCCCGGCTTGGTCATGATGTCGGTGCTGCAAAATGCTTTTTCCAACAGCTCGTCCAGCCTGATTCAATCCAAGGTGACGGACAACATTGTGTTTGTGCTACTGCCGCCCATCGCCTACTGGGAATTCTTTCTGGCTTACGTGGCGGCGGCGATGGTCCGTGGCATGGTGGTGGGCTTAGGCGTGTTTCTGGTGGCGATGTGGTTTACCGAGATACCGCTGCAGCATCCATTGTGGGTCTTTGCTTTTGCGTTTTTCGGCAGCGCGATTCTTGGCATACTGGGTGTGATCGCCGGTATTTGGGCCAACCAATTCGATCAATTGGCCGGGTTTCAGAATTTCATCATCGTACCGCTCACTTTTCTATCGGGCGTGTTCTATTCCATCCACTCCCTGCCGGAGTTTTGGCAAACGGTCTCGCACTTCAACCCGTTCTTCTACATGATCGATGGCTTCCGCTACGGATTTTTCGGTGTATCCGATGTTTCACCCAGCATGAGCCTCGGCGTTGTCCTGGCTTGCGGTTTGGTCTTATCATTGGCCACGCTGCAACTTCTTAAATCCGGTTACAAACTACGTTATTGAGGCGCCCCATGGTTACCCCTGAGCAAGTTCAGCACTACATCACCACCGGCCTAAAGTGCGACCACATTGAAGTAAAGGGCGACGGCCATCATTTCGAAGCAGTGATCGTCAGCCCCGAATTCAGCGGCAAGAACATGGTGCAGCAGCATCAGGTGGTCTACCGCGTGCTGGGCGACCGCATGCGCGAGGAAATCCATGCGCTGTCGATGAAAACGTTTTCGCCTGAGGATTGGGCCAAGCGTTAAGCAAATCACTTTTCACTTTTGAACCACGGAGTACACCGAGGACGCGGAGTTTTGATATCGAAAACTCCATGCCCTCGGTGTACTCCGTGGTGGAAAAATAATCAGATATGGACAAACTAGTCATTCAAGGCGGCATGCCGCTCAACGGTGAGATTCGCATCTCCGGCGCCAAGAACGCGGCTTTGCCGATTTTGTGCGCGGGTCTGCTCACTGCCGACACACTTACACTCACCAACGTGCCGCATCTGAAGGATGTCACCACCACCCTCACCCTGTTGAGCCAGATGGGCGTGCAAGTCACGCTCGATGAAAAAATGGGCGTAGCGCTGGATGGCTCGGCGGTGAATAATCCGGTCGCGCCGTATGAGATGGTGAAAACCATGCGCGCATCAATCCTGGTGTTGGGCCCGCTGGTGGCGCGTTTTGGCGTGGCGGTCGTCTCACTGCCAGGGGGTTGCGCCATCGGCTCGCGCCCGGTGGATCTGCATATCAAGGGCCTGCAAGCCATGGGGGCGGACATCAGCATCCAGCACGGCAATATCATCGCCCGCGCCAAGCGACTGCAAGGCGCGCGCATCTTCATGGATTTGGTGTCCGTCACCGGCACCGAAAATCTGATGATGGCGGCGACACTGGCCGGCGGCGTCACCGTAATCGAAAATGCCGCACGCGAACCGGAAGTCGTGGATCTCGCGCATTGCTTGAATGCCATGGGGGCAAGCGTGGAAGGCGCGGGCGGCGACATCATCACCATTCACGGCGTGGAACGCCTGCATGGCGCGACTCACCCGATCATTCCCGATCGCATCGAAACCGGTACTTATCTGGTTGCCGCTGCTGCCTGCGGCGGGCGCGTCAAACTCAAAAACACGCGACCCGATACGCTAGATGCCGTGTTGGAAAAGCTGCGCGAAGCAGGGGCGCAGATTACGCTCGGTGACGACTGGATTGAAATCGAGCGCAGCGGCGCGCTCAAATCGGTGAACGTGCGCACCGCGCCGCACCCCGCCTTCCCCACCGACATGCAAGCGCAATTCATGGCGCTGAACAGCATTGCCCAGGGTTCTGCGACCGTAATCGAAACCATTTTCGAAAACCGCTTCATGCACGTGCAAGAACTCACCCGCCTCGGCGCCGATATCGAAACCCAAGGCAACACCGCCGTGGTGCGCGGCGTGCCGCGCCTCGACGGCGCGATCGTGATGGCCACCGACCTGCGCGCTTCCGCCAGCTTGGTCATCGCCGGCTTGGTAGCGCAAGGCGAAACCACCGTCGAGCGCATCTATCACATCGATCGCGGCTACGAATGCATCGAAGAAAAGCTATCGCAACTCGGCGCACGAATTAAGCGGGTGCATTGATCGTGCGTCTGCCAAATGCGGAACGAGCGGTCGTTGACATCGTAAAATTGCGGGATTACTGTCTAAACACGAACCATCCGCGAGGACGGCATAAAGCTAGGTTATTCGCGGCTGCGTTGGGTATCACGGCGGAAGATGCGGCGGAGCTTCGCGAGCTGTTTCTGCTAGGCATACACAACTAGGATGCAACTCCCGGCGTAAGCGATGCCTACGGCGAGCGGTACACGATCGACATGCCGATGGATCGGCTGGGACGAAAAGCGATTGTGCGCATTGCCTGGATCGTAAAACGTGGGGAATTTTTTCCACGTCTAACTAGTTGTTTTATTCTTTGAGCGTAGCGTTGGAGTAATCATGGCGATTCAACTTTTGGATGTAGTGGCCTTAGTCAATGACGTGCCCGAACAAAAACTGATTCGTGGCCAAGTTGGCACGGTCGTGGAACTGCTCGCACCTGAAGTGTATGAAGTGGAATTCACCGATGAAGATGGCCGCGCCTATGCCAGCATCGCGCTGCGTGCCGACCAGCTCTTGGCCTTGCATTACCACCCTGTTGCTGCCTGATTTTTTTAGGGGTTTTTAGGCTAACCCCCATGGATTCCCAACAACTTACCCAGCACATCGCCGCCGCTTGGCGCGACAGCGTCATTCCCCGCCTCGTCGATTACATCGCCATCCCAGCTAAGTCGCCGCTGTTCGATCCGGATTGGGATGCACATGGTTATATCGACCGCGCGGTGGCGCTGGCGATGGACTGGGCGCGTAAGCAGCCGATTACAGGCATGGCGCTGGAAGGGGTGCGACTACCCAGGCTGACGCCGACGCTCTTGATCGATATCCCTGCCTTCGCGGGCGCGCCTCTGCCTACGCCACTGCTGGAGCGCGATATCAAAGCCCCCGCGCCGAAAAACGTACTGATTTATGGCCACTTGGATAAGCAGCCGGAAATGACCGGTTGGCGCGAGGGTTTGGGCCCGTGGCAGCCGGTGATTGAGGACGGCAAGCTGTATGGGCGCGGCGGCGCGGATGACGGCTATGCGATTTTTTCTGCACTCTCGGCCATTGCTGCGCTGCAAGCACAGAATATGGCGCACCCACGCTGCGTGGTGTTGATCGAAACCAGCGAGGAATCGGGCAGCCCGGATTTGCCGGCGTATATGCAAGCCTTGTCCCCGCGCATTGGTACACCGGATTTGGTGATCGCGCTTGATTCCGGCTGTGGCGATTATGCGCGGCTGTGGAGTACCGCCTCACTGCGCGGCATGGTGGGCGGCGCGCTCCGAGTGCAAGTGCTCACCGAGGGCGTGCATTCGGGCGATGCAAGTGGCGTCGTACCTTCTTCCTTCCGCATCGCACGCCAGTTGTTGTCGCGTATCGAAGATGAAACCAGCGGGCGTATTTTGCCGCCGGAATTTCACGCGCCCATTCCCGAAGCGCGCGAGCGCCAGGCAGCGCAAGCGGCGCAAATTCTCGGCCGCGTGGTGCATGAGAAATTTCCCTTTCACGGCTCAACCCAACCGATGGAGCGTGACCTCACCCAACTGGTGTTGAACCGCGCCTGGCGCCCGACGCTATCAGTCACCGGCGCCGATGGCCTGCCACCCCTGAACAGCGCGGGTAACGTGCTGCGGCCAAATACCGACTTGAAACTTTCACTGCGCCTGCCGCCGACAGTGGATGCGTCCGCAGCCGCCGATAGGCTCAAGCAAATCTTGGAACGCGATCCGCCACATGGCGCGACCGTTAACTTCGACATCGATCAAGCGGCAACCGGCTGGAGTGCGCCAGAACTCGCACCCTGGCTTGCAAAAGCGCTAACGCAAAGCTCGCAGCATCATTTCGACAAGGCCGCCGGGTTTTTAGGCGAAGGCGTGACCATTCCCTTCATGAGCATGCTGGGCCAACAGTATCCGCAAGCGCAATTCGTCATCACCGGCGTGTTGGGGCCGCATTCCAATGCGCATGGGCCGAATGAATTCTTGGATCTCGATTACGCACAAAAATTGACTTGCTGCGTGGCGGAAATCATCGCGGCGGTAAAATGAAAAATGGCGGCCGGTGGCCGCCATTCAATAGCACAACCTTTACGTTACAAATCGTTATGCGTGCCGTCACAAAACGGTAGCTTCTCGCTCATGCGGCAGCCGCACAGCCAAGCAGTCTCGGTTTTCTCCGCCACAAACGAAATCGACTCGACGCCGCTACCCTCATGAGATCCATCGCACCAGGGTTGATTTTTACTCTTGCCGCAGGCGCAGTACCAATATTCCTTGCCGGCTTCTACTTGAACTTCATACGGTGCATTTTGCACGATCGAACTCTCCATTGAATGAACCTTGAATATATATCACGCGCCGCCTTAGCCCTTTTTTAAACAGGGGTTTGTGCCAGGGCGGGCAGGCCGGTACAATATGCCACAAATGGCCGCGCCATGGAGAATGTAAACCTCACGAATCAATTTTTGATTGCCATGCCTAACATGGCGGACCCCTATTTTTCTAAGTCGCTCACTTATATCTGCGAGCATAACGAGCAAGGGGCGCTCGGCATTGTCATCAACCGTCCGATCGACCTCACCCTGTCTACCCTGCTCGACCAAATCGATATCTCCCTCACTCGCGCTGAGATCGGCAATATCCCCGTCCACTTTGGCGGCCCGGTACAAATGGATCGCGGCTTCGTGCTGCACCGGCCCTTGGGCGAATGGCAATCGACGATGAAAGTCAGTGACGAGATTGGCCTCACGACCTCGAAAGACATCCTGCAAGCCGTGGCGGAGGGCGCCGGGCCGAATCAATTTTTCTTGACTCTGGGTTATGCCGGCTGGGCGCCGGGGCAGTTGGAGCATGAGATCTCGCTTAATGCCTGGCTCACTGTGGCGGCCGACACCAGCCTGATTTTTGATATCCCGGTCGAGGCGCGCTTCGAAGCGGCCATGCACCTGCTTGGCATCGACACCATGAATCTGTCGGAGGATGTGGGGCATGCATAATTCGGCCCAGCGCAAAACAATGACGCCCCGCTCCCCGCACCACTCCCCCCACACCCTTCACGGCACTATTCTCGCTTTCGACTTTGGTAAAAAGCGCATCGGCGTCGCGATGGGCGAGCTGGAATTAAAAATGGCGCACCCGCTCACCACGATTAGCGAAAAAGCCGATGCCCGGTTTCAAGCCATAGCGAAACTGATCCAGGAATGGCAACCGGTACGCTTGATCGTGGGCTTGCCCATGCACCTGGACGGCACCGAGCATGAAATGACGGAGCATTGCCGCCGCTTCGCGCGCCAACTACAAGGCCGCTTTAATCTCGAAACTGAATTGGTGGATGAACGCTACACCTCCGTGGAAGCAGAATCGATGCTCGCCGATATGGGCCGAGGTGGGCAACAGGATAAACACTTGATCGACCAACTCGCGGCGCAGCGCATCCTGCAAGCTTACTTTGACCAATATGAAACTCCCTGACCCAGAACAACTGACGCAACAACTCGTACAAGCGATCAAGCCACGGCTGCGCGCGAATACCGTCTTGGTGGGTATCCACACCGGCGGCGCCTGGGTCGCAGAAAAAGTGCAACAGCAACTCGGCGGCAAACTGCCGCTGGGCACGCTGGATATTTCCTTCTACCGCGACGATTTCAGCCGCATCGGCCTGCACCCACAGGTGACGCCTTCGGCTATCGCTTTTGAAATCGAAGACGCGCATGTGATTCTGATCGACGATGTGCTGCATACCGGCCGCACCATCCGCGCGGCGATGAATGAGCTGTATGACTATGGCCGCCCCGCGGCAATCGAACTCGCGGTATTGATCGATCGCGGCGGACGCGAGCTACCGATCGCGGCGGACATGGTCGGTGCGCGCCTCGATTTGACCGAGAACCAGAATATCCAACTCACCTTGGCCCCCAACAACAAATTAACCTTGAGCCTACACGAACGTTGATGACCCCCAACCCTCAGCTCACCGACACCGGCGCACTGCGCCACCTACTCACCATCGAAGGCCTATCCGCCAAGCTCATTCATTCCATTCTCGACACCGCCGAATCCTTTGTCAGCGTGGGCGAACGCGAAGTGAAAAAAGTTCCCCTGCTGCGCGGCAAGTCGATTTTCAATCTGTTCTTCGAAGCATCGACCCGCACCCGCACCACGTTCGAGATTGCCGCCAAGCGCCTCTCGGCCGATGTGGTGAATCTCAACGTCAGCGCCTCCTCCCAATCCAAAGGCGAAACCCTGCTCGACACGGTGGACAACCTCTCGGCGATGGGCGCCGACATGTTCGTAGTGCGCCATGCGCAATCCGGCGCGGCGCATTTCATCGCGCGCCATGTCGCGCCGCACATCCATGTCGTCAACGCCGGCGATGGACGGCACGCGCACCCGACGCAAGGCTTGTTGGATATGTTCACCATCCGCCGCTTCAAGAAAGATTTCACCCAACTGCGCGTGGCGGTGGTCGGCGATGTGATGCACTCGCGCGTCGCCCGCTCCGAAATCCACGCGCTCACCACGCTCGGCGTGCCGGAAGTGCGCGTGATTGCGCCGCGCACCCTGCTGCCGAAAGGCGTGGAATCGCTCGGCGTGCATGTGTTTAACGATATGCGGGCGGGGTTGAAAGACGTGGACGTGGTGATGATGCTGCGCCTGCAAAACGAGCGTATGAGCGGGCCATTCCTGCCAAGCGCGCAAGAATATTTCAAATACTACGGGCTGACTGCCGACAAGCTCAAACTCGCCAAACCCGACGCCATCGTGATGCACCCCGGCCCGATGAACCGCGGGGTGGAAATCGATTCCTCGGTGGCGGATGGCGGCCAAGCTGTGATCCTGCCGCAAGTCACCTTCGGCATCGCGGTGCGCATGGCGGTGATGAGCATGTTGGCGGGGGCTTAAAAGCAGGCGTCGGGCGTCGGGATTCAGGCGCCAGGGGAAAACAAATGAAAATACACATCAAAAACGGTCGGCTGATCGACCCGAAAAACAAAATCGACCGCGTCGCCGATCTCTATATCGCAGCCGGCAAAGTGGTAAGTATCGGCAAAGCCCCGGACGGCTTTCACGCCAATCGCGAAATAGATGCGAAGAATCTCATCGTCTGCCCCGGCTTGATCGATCTCGCGGCGCGGCTGCGCGAACCGGGCTTCGAGTATCGCGCCACGCTCGAATCGGAAATGGACGCAGCGGTCGCGGGCGGCGTCACCTGCCTCGTCTGCCCGCCCGATACCGACCCGGTGCTGGACGAACCGGGTTTGGTGGAAATGCTCAAACACCGCGCCAAGAGTTTGAACCAAGCCCACGTCTATCCGCTCGGCGCGTTGACGCAAAAGCTGGCCGGCAAAGTGCTCACCGAAATGGCGGAGCTGCACGATGCGGGCTGCATCGGCTTCTCGCACGCCGATGCGCCGCTGATCGATACCACACTGCTGATGCGCGCCATGGAATACGCCGCGACCTTCGGCTTCACCGTGTGGCTGCGGCCGCAAGATTTCTTCTTGGCTCAAGGCGGCGTCGCGCACGATGGCGAAGTCGCGACCCGCTTAGGGTTGGCGGCGATTCCCGCCTGCGCCGAGACCATCGCGCTCTCCACCATTTTGTATCTCATGCGCGAAACCGGCGCACGCGTACATATCTGCCG
>JADMJT010000132.1 GCA_018781585.1 Burkholderiales bacterium | reverse complement strand
TGATGCGGTCGGCCACTTTTTCCGTGACCTTGAAATCGCCCTTGCGGTAGCCTTGAGCGGTATAGAACGCCTGCAAGTGCTGCGGCTGGCAGTAGGCGGCGGCCTCCACTTTCTCGGTATACAAATCGTTGACGATGGCGTCGCGGCTGCTCTTGGAAAAGCGCGTGCCCAGATGCACCAGATACAGAAACCAGTGCACCTCGGTCACGTCCGGCGCGATATAGGGATCCTTGAGGCCTTCGAAGGATTTGACGTAGTGGTAGTACATCAGCTCCACTTGCTTGCGCCGTTCCAGAATCTGGTCGATGCGCTGCAACTGGGTCAAGCCCAGCGCGGCCGTCATCTCGTTCATGCCCGCTTGATACGGCACGCTGCCGCTGACCACGATGGAAAATCGATCTTCCAGCTTGCGGCTGCGCAGATAGCGCATTTTGCTCGCCAGCTCCGCATCGTCCGTCACCACCATGCCGCCCTCGCCGCAGGTTAGCGCGCTGGGCTGGGAAAAATCGAATACCGCGCAATCGCCAAAACCGCCGACGCGGATGCCCTGGTAGGTCGAACCGATGGCCTCGGTGGAATCCTCGATCAGCCGCACGCCATGCCGCGTCGCGATGTCGCGCAAGGCATTCCACGGGGCGGGGTGGCCATTGGTATTGCCGGCGAGAATAGCGCGCGTTTGCGGCGTGATCTTGGCCTCGACTTTTTCCGGCGCGAGCGTGCCGGACCAGTAGTCGATATCGGCGAACACCAGCTTGGCCCCGGCCAATATCACCGCATGCGCGATCTGATGCCAGCTATAGGGCGAGGCGATCACCTCATCGCCCGGCCCGATATCCATCGCCTTCAGCGCCAGCAACAAACCCAGTGTGCCGCTCGCCACCGTCACGCCGTGTTCCCGGTCCGTGTACTCGGCGAATGCGGTTTCGAACGTCGCGGCGGCCGGGCCCTGGTTCAGGCGCGGCGACTTGAGTATGTCGCTCACCGCATCCAGTTCCATCAAGCTGATGTCAGGATCGGAGAGTGGAATCCAGCCTTGGCTCATGGCAGCTCCTTAATTTCGCACCGCGACCACGACGCCAGTTGCGGCAGCGGGGTCGCCGGTCAGACGCCAGCAATGATCGCGGCCATCCACCAGATACAAGTTGAATTGCGGGTACTCGCGGTAAGCCGTCTCGCCGCTCATGTCCTGCGCGTCGCAGCGGGTGAGCGACACGCCGGGAAAGCGCTGGCGAAAATCTGCGAGCGGCTGTTCCTCCTTGCGCGCGTTGGCGAGCAAGGCTTCAATATGGGCGAGATCGTCTTGTGTCATGGCCATGTTCATTCTCCCAAGCGGCGCGCTTCCACGGTGATCGGCAGGGTGGTATCGGCCGCCATCGCCGGCAATTCCAAACGCCAGCCATTGCCCAAGGTCACCACCCCGCCCCACATGCCGGCCTGCTCCATGGATACGATGGGCTCTTCCAGATCCTTTTTCGGCACATAGGCGGACAAGCTCCCTTTCGCATCTTTTCTGATCATTATTTTCATGCTGGGTCCTTTTAGTTTGCGCGCAGTGATTGATTGATCTGTTCAGGCCGCCACGGCGGTCATGGGATGGATAATCGAACCGAGCACATTCAGCACCTGGTCGATTTCCTTTTCCGTCGTATAGCGGCTGAGCGAAAAGCGGATCGTCGCCCGCGCCTCTGCCTCGCTCAAACCCATGGCGCTCAGCACGTGCGATGGCGCGCTGCCGCCGGCGGTGCAGGCCGCGCCGGATGAGGCGCAGATGCCGGCACGGTCGAGCTTGTCCAATATCGCCTCGCCTTCCAACTCGCCGAAGCGGATGCTGCTGGTGTTGCACACGCGCGAAGCCATGCCGCCATTGATGCTGGCGAAGGGGATGCGCCGCAGCACGCCGGCTTCGAACCGGTCGCGCAACGCAGCCATCGCCGCAGATTTCGCGGCCAAGTCTTTTGCCGCGATTTCGCTGGCCACCCCCAGCCCGACGATGGCCGGTACATTTTCCGTGCCGCCGCGCCGCCCGCGTTCCTGGTGGCCGAACAACATCGGCTGCAAGCGCTGTTTCTTGCGTACGAACAAAGCGCCTGCACCCTTGGGTCCGTGAAACTTGTGTCCGGAAAGCGATAGAAGATCAACCGGGATTCGCGTCAAGTCCACTGGCAGCTTGCCGATCGCCTGCACCGCATCGACGTGCAGTAGCGCGTCACGGGCCTTGGCGATGCGCGCGACCTCCTCCACCGGAAACAGCACGCCGGTTTCGTTATTGGCCCACATGACGGACACCAGGGCGGTGTCAGGGGTGATCGATCGCTCCAATTGCATCAGATCGATACGCCCCTCGCTATCCACTGGCGCGTAGGTCACGCGGACACCTTCGCTCTCAAGATGATCAATCAGGCGCAGGTTAGCGGGGTGCTCCACCGCGCTGAGCACGACATGAAACTTGCCGGTGCGCACACCCAGCGCACCCGTGATGGCCAAGTGATTGGCTTCGGTGCCGCTGGCGGTGAATACGATTTCGGGCGCCGTTACGTTCAACAAGCGCGCCACGGCGCCCCGCGCCTGTTCCACCAATTCCTTGGCGCGCGCGCCTTCGGCATGCTTGCTCGACGGGTTGCCATGCACATCGCGCAGGCAAGCCAGCATCGGTTCCAGGCACTCGGGCGCGAGCGCCGTGGTGGCGTTGTTATCCAGGTAGAGGGTGGCTGGTTGATTCGTCATTGCCAAAATATCCGATCCGGGTCGTGATTCAACACGTCGAGCAGCGTGCCCAGCGATCGAAATTCGCCAACCAGCAGCCACTCACATTCCGCATGATCCTTGCGGTAGAGACGCCATGCGCGCCTGTTTTCTTGATACTCCAAGCGGGCGATATCGATCACGCCGCCATCCCGATCCACGTTGCGCGAGCAACACGGACTTTGAATCCAATAGCCGCTTTCGCTGGGCCGCACATCCGGCGAAACGTAGCGGTAGCGCTTGCGCGCGGCCAGGGCACGCTCGATGCGTTTACGGTCAACGTCGTTCGGATGCATGCAGCACTTCGCCTCCGTTCCAATTCGCCTGCCTCAGACCGGCGCGATCTCTTCCTCAAGACAGCCCACCACGCGGCCCGCCTCGAATTCCACCAGATAGACCGGCAGGTTCAGTTCCTCGTGATACCCCACATTGACGATCTCGCCCGCGGTTCCGCTGCCCACCAGCAAGGATTCGGGCTCGCTATCCGGATACGTGCCGTCGTTGAACAAATCGGCCGTCGTCACGATGCGCTGGCCCCATTGATATTTCGCTTGCCTTGGTTCGATCATACGGGGCTCGATCATGCTGCTTCTCCAGTGGCTTCTGCCCCGATTGGCTCAACGGCGGGCTTGGCTTCATCGACGACGGCTTCCAGTTCCTTGCCGCGCATGCCGACGCGATGACCGGTCTCGATAAAATCCACGGCGTAGATATAGAATTGCTGGAGAAAAGTACCGATGCTGGTGACGTAGCCGATGTCGCCTTTTTTCACTAGGACTTCGCCGATGTCCTTGCCCTGATAGGTGCCATCATTGCGCACCACCTTGATGGATCTTACCTTCGCCCCGAAATCGAAAATCGGGTCGGCGGTAATCTCTACAATGTCACTGTCACGACTGATCTTGGCCATGATATTTCCTCACTTAAACGAGACTTAAAATCTGTCCGCTCGACCCGGCGCCGCGCGGCACCGCTGCAAGACGGCTGCCGACAATCTCGCGCACCACCGGATCCTCGTCGCGCAGCATGCGGGCCAAATAGGCTTGGGGGACACGGCGCGCTACCTCGTAGCGCACGCGCCAGTCCGGATCGTTCGCCAGCAATTGCAGCTGCGTATCTTTCAGACGTTGGGCCACTTCCTGACGCACGGTGGGGTCTGCGTCGCTCGCCATGCTCATCAGCCAACTGTCGCCGATGCGCGCCGCGATGACGCGTCGAACGGCCACATCTTTGTCACACATCATGAGCGGCAACTGCGATTCCGGAATACGGCGCGCCACTACCTGCCGCACGTAGTAGTCCGGATCGTTGCGCATGGATGCAAGGTCGCTCAGATCGAGCCGTGCGGCCACGCGGATCCTGACTTCACGATGCGGATCGGCAATCAGCGCCAGCAAATGTTTTGGCGGCAGGCGCATGGCCGCGCTCCAGCGCACGGTTTCATCCGGGTCGTGAATCATCCGGGGAAGATGAAATACATCCACATGCTTGGTTGCCACCGCCCGCACTTCGAAATACGGGTGGCTCAGAAAATCCTTGGCCCGTTCCGGGTTCCAATCGAAAAAACGATCAATATGCTTGGCGTAGCGGTCGTTCACGCAGGCATGGCCGAGCTGGCACTTTTCACGCGCCAGCAAGTCCTGGCAGGCGCAGTCCGCGCAGTTCACCTCGCGTCCTTGCCAGTCCACCGTGGGCCAGTCCATGGGCGCAGCGAGATTACTCATCATCGTCCTCCCGGCCGTGGCGTGCCAAGACCTGGAGCAATACCGTGGCGTTCAATTTGTCGCTCGGGTCGAGCTCCAGCATCTTCTTCAATGCCGCATCGCTTTCCTCCAAGCTGCCCAGACGCATTTGGAGGTAACCGTAAGCTTTCAAGGTGAACAGATAAAATCGAGGCAGGATGGCGTCATAGCTGCTGAATTCCGCATCGCCGCGCTGCACGCGACGCCAGTCTTCGCTCAAGCGATTGTCGCGCGCTGCCTTGATCAGGCAGCGCTGCGCCACTTCGAGCGCATCGCCTAGACGTCCTTTATAGAAATAAAACCGATATAAGGCAATCAACACGGCGGCATGACCCGGCGCCAATGCTTGCGCCTGGAACAGATGGCTTTCGGCAATGGCGGTATGCTGGTAGTTGAGGCCGGCCAAACGCAAGTGCAACTCGACCTGTTCCGGCAGATGGTCGCCAAAGCAGGCGCGCTCCAGCCATTCCGGATCCATCTCGTTCGGGACAGGGGCGCTTGTCATCACTCCTTTACCCGCTGTTGAACCTGTTGTTTGCATGGCGGCTCCACGTCCCTTTATCTCAGTGCTTGTGGCCGATGTGGGAAATATCGATGCTGGCCATGCCGCTGCCCGTGCTGCTGGAGCTGCTGCATCCGGATCCGCAAGACGACGGGGTGGCGGTGACGAAAGTCAGCCCGCTATTGGTCGGCGTATCCGCGAAATCGATAATCGCGCCCTCCAGCAACAGGCGGCTTTCCGCCGGCAGAAAAAATTTGACGCCGTTTACCTCGACCACCGCGTCGCCGGCCTGGGGGGCCGCCTCCACGGTGAATTCGGAAGCGAGACCGGAGCAGCCGCCGGCACTGACTTTCAAGCGAAAGCCGGCGTGCTCTCCGGCGCCGCCGAAACGGACCATGCGGCGCACGAATTTCTCGGCGGCGGGGGTAAGTGTCATTTCCATCATGTCCTCCTAGGCCGCTACTACGTATCGCGGGAAGCTGTTGTCGATGACGCAGGTGTCGTCGACCGGACATACCGCGACGCACTGCGGTTCGTCGAAATAGCCGAGGCACTCGGTGCACTTCTCCGGCTTGATGATGAAGGTGCCGTCCTTCTCGCGGATGGCGTTGTTGGGGCACTCCGGTTCGCACGCCGAGCAGGCGGTGCATTGGGAGCTAATGATTTTGAAGGCCATGGTCTTTCTCCTATCGTTTACGTATCAGTTTCAGGCTGCGATGTAGGCGCCTTGGCGGATGTCGGCATCGCCGCGAGCGGCATGCACGATTTCGCCGGATTTAATTTTGCCCAGATATTCCTTGAAATATTTCACCGCGGACTGTTCGATGAATTCGTGCGCGTATTTGTCCACCGGGTCGATGCCCGCCGCTTGCAAATCCGCTTTCGGACAACCGCCGATCTTGGCCACGAATACCGCGACGCAGTCGTTGATGGCGCGGATCACGATCGGCAAGGCATCTTCCTCGCCGTAGCCGCCTTGGCAGTAGAGATCGACGCGGCGATGGCCGACGAATTTGGAACCGGAGGTCGAGAGTTCGTAAATCTGGAATTCCTGGGCATGACCGAAGTGTTCGTTGACCCGGCCGTGGCCTTTGGTGGCGACGGCGATCAGAATCTTCACATCGCTGAACTCCGCTTCCAGATCGGCCATCTCGGCTTGCTTGGCCGCCACGGTGGCTTGGCGTTCCTGCTCCACCGCTGCCTGGTAGGCTTTGCGGCCTTCCATGTCGTAATTCACTTCCATCGCTTCGATCTTCTCGGTGGTGAATTCAGAACTGCGATCCTCACCCAACAAGCCCACGGCATCGGCGCGGCACTGGCGGCAGTGACGCATCATGTTCATCTCACCCTCGCACGAATCCTGCAACGCCTTGAGTTCCTGGGCGGTGGGGCCACGCTGGCCGTTGAGACCGAACACGGTGCCGTGCTCCGGCGCGGAGATGAGGGGCATGATGTTGTGCAGGAAAGCGCCGCGTGATTTGACCGCCTTGTTCACTTCCACGAGATGCTTATCGTTGATGCCGGGGATCATCACCGAATTCACTTTGCACAAAATCCCACGCTCGGTGAGCATCTCCAGGCCGCGCATCTGGTGTTCGTGCAGAATGCGCGCCGCGTCGATGCCCTTCCAACGCTTGTTCTTGTAGAAGATCCACGGGTAGATGTGCTGCCCGATTTCGGGATCGACCATGTTGATGGTGATGGTGACGTGGTCGATGTTGTATTGCGACAAACGATCCACGTGCTCCGGCAGCGCCAGACCATTGGTGGACACGCACAGCTTGATGTCCGGCGCGGTCGCGGCGATGAGCTCGAAGGTCTTGAAGGTTTTCTCGGGATTGGCGAGGGGGTCTCCAGGTCCGGCGATGCCCAGCACGGTCATCTGCGGAATGGTGGAGGCCACGGCCAATACTTTCTTCGCTGCCTGTTCTGGCGTGAGCTTCTCACTCACCACGCCGGGACGCGATTCGTTGGCACAATCGTATTTGCGATTGCAGTAGTTGCACTGGATGTTGCAGGCCGGGGCGACCGCCACATGCATGCGCGCGAAGTGATGGTGTGCTTCTTCGCTATAACAGGGATGGTTCTTCACCTTCTCCCAGATTGCCGGGTCCATATCTTCCGGGCCGCCAGACGAACCGCAACTGGCCTTGCCGCCCTCGCTGGAAGTACCGCAACCTTTGTGCTCGGCCACTTGTTGCATGATCTGATCCAACGGCTTGATCTGATCGATCCCTATACTTGCCACACTTGCCTGATTGTCCATGTTTGGCTCCTGTCCGCATTAACCGGTGGCGATCGCACCAGCGATCACCTGTTAAATGAGTTCGTACATGAGCTATTCAGCAACAAGCATGCCACTCGATAATTTGGCTGAAACACCGCAGAATTTAAACACTTAGCGCGAATCCGGGGTTTGTCGTACTTGCTACAAATGGAGATCGCGAGGAAGGGAATTGTCGGGAAGACTACAGCAGGGGAAACGCACACGGCTGTCTGTGCAGACAGCCGTGTGGGAAGGTCAGAGACGTTTGACTTCGACGTTGTATTTCAACAGCGCATAGCCGATCTGACGCGGGGTCAGATTCAGCAAACGCGCGGCCTTGGCTTGCACCCAGCCGCATTGTTCCATGGCCCACACCAGGCGTTCGCGCTCGGTCATGTAGCTGGGGTCGTCCGCCGCCTCCGGCTCGCTGGAAGCGCCGGAAGAAATATCCGGCATAGCCACCGTGGGTGCAGTAGTCGCAGTAGGTGAAATGGGCGAGATGGGAATCACTTGCTGTGCTTGTCCATAGTGTTGCAGCACCTGCGAAAAACACTTGTTCTGCTGGCACGGCAAATCCACATCCTGGATCGTGCCGGTGCGCGTCATGGTCGCAGTGCGCTCGACGCAATTCTCCAGCTCGCGCACATTGCCCGGCCAGTTGCACTTGAGCATCACTTCCAGCGCTTCCGGCGAGATGGCGAGTTTGCGTTCATTTTCCTGATTGAACTTGTCCAGGAAATACTCGATCAGCAGGGGGATATCTTCGCGCCGCTCACGTAGCGGCGGCAGAAAAATACTCACGACGTTGATTCGATAATACAGATCGGCGCGAAAAACGCCCTTGGCCACGTCTTCTTCCAGATTGCGGTTGGTGGCGGCGATCAGGCGCACGTCTACCTTGATCGATTTATTGCCGCCGACGCGCTCGAATTCGCGCTCCTGCAGTACGCGCAGCAACTTGGTCTGGAACGCGGGCGATATTTCCCCTAGTTCATCCAGAAACAAGGTACCGCCATGGGCCATTTCGAAACGGCCTTTGCGTTCCTGCGTCGCGCCGGTGAACGAGCCCTTTTCGTGCCCGAACAATTCGGACTCAAGCAGTGTTTCCGACAGGGCGGCGCAGTTGACCTTGATGAACGGCGCATCCTTGCGCGGGCTCAGATAGTGAATCGAGCGCGCGATCACTTCCTTGCCGGTGCCGCTCTCACCACGCAGCAGTACGGTCGATTTGCCCGGCGCAGCCTGGTGCACTTCGGCGAACACTTCCTGCATGCGCTTGCTGCGGCCGATAACATTGTCCAGCCTGTACTTGCCCTGCAATTCCTTCTGCAAGCGATGCTGGCGCTGCATCAGTTCCTCGCGCTCGGCCGCTACATTTTGATGCAAGCGCGCGGTCTGTCCGATCAGGTTGGCGATCATAGCCAGGAAGCGAACGTCCCCCTCGAAATTCATCGGCGCGCCATCCACTTCGCGATCCACGCTGAGCACGCCAATGGTTTCTCTTCCCAGTTTGATCGGCACGCCAACGAAAGAGACAACCCTGCCCTCGCCCAAGCTACGCGAACCGGTACGGTTCAAGAACAATGGCTCTTTCGCCACGTCCGGCACCACCATGGGCACGCCCGTTTGCAAGATCTTGCCGGTGATCCCCTCGCCCTTACGAAATCGCCCCCGCTGGGCTGCCTCGGCCGACATGCCGGTCGCCTCAACAACGTGCAGGTCACCGTTTGGCTGCACCAAACTGACCATGCCCCGCCGCATTTTGAGATGCGAGGAAAGCACACCGAGCACCTCCCTCGCTGTCTTGTTCAAGTCGAGGGATGAGCTCAGTATCTTACTGATTTCATAGATCGTTGCGAGCTCGACACCCGCCTCTTGCCCTGGAAACGCGCCCATATCATCGAACCCCGCTGAGCCATTTGCCGACTCGTAAAAACAACAATGGGACTACCATGGTTTTTTATGAGCAAGTAGCGTGCCAAAGTTAAAAAAGACATGTGGGCTTTAATTCTGAATCTTTGAAAACGCAAACCAGGTTTGATGAGTTTTGCCCAAGCTGAGCAAGAGAAGAGTGATAGGGCAATATGTGTCATAGTCGAATAGGTCAGCCCATGTTTATACTATCGCGATGTTCCGCCTCAATAAAACGAATCGTCCTGACTACCCAAGAGCGCGACCAACTCGCCACCATCGTCGGTGAACCCTGCAATCCGCAAACGGACCCGCTGTCACTATTGGAAATGGAATGCGTGTTGACGCACATGCACAAAAGAGAAATCGAACTGAATTCCCGCGCACTCGGAGTCTTAGAAAGACAGCTGAAACTCACCTTCGCTGAAGATGATGAGGAAGCGTTTATTTTTATCAGCCCAATAACGAACAAGCCTTTTTTGGATGATCAGACGCCCCGCAAGAGTTACTGGTATCCAACGCTTGATGCACTCAAGATCAGACGCCGCCCCGCGTATAACACCCGGCACACCTACGCGACGCTGTCACTCATGGCCGGCGCGAACCCGATGTGGGTCGCGCGACAACTTGGCCACACGAGCATGAAGATGTTACTAGAGGTATACGCGAAATGGATTGACGATTCAGACGACTCACGCGAGCGAAACAAAATGGATTTACTATTTGCTAACGCCCCATCACCGCCCCAAAATGAGGTGTCGCAGGAGGGTAAACTGAATGAAAACAAGACAGGTACTGGCGGAGAGGGCGGGATTCGAACCCGCGTTAGGATATTATCCTAAACACGCTTTCCAGGCGTGCGACTTAAACCGCTCATCCACCTCTCCGGAAAGGCGGCAAGGATAAACTATTACCCGTTTTCGGGCAACCTAAATGACGCTAGCTTATTGATCGCATGGTAAAATTTTCGGAAATACGTAACCCTTATCCACCCCATGACCAACGCCGATCTCCCGCTGCTCAAACAACTCAGTATCAACAGTGAGCCGTATCACGATCCCTTAACGCGCTTGAATTGGGATGAGTTGAATCTGCATGATTGCTGGCTGCCGCCCGCCGCGCTTTCGCTTGCCGGATTGCCGGTGTTTGAGCGCCAGGAAGCGCAAATTAAACGCCGCTTATCGCAATACGAGTTTGTGAATTTCATCCAAGCCGGGTTGTGGCTCGAGGGTCTTTTCGTCGAGCGGTTGAGTAAGGCGCTCAAGCACACCGAATCGTTAGCGGAATACGCTTACTGCTTGCATGAGATTCGCGAGGAGGCCGGGCACAGCCTGATGTTCCTGAAGCTGATGGAAAAGAGCGGTCTGCATTTGCCGGCGAATAGCTTTCAGCGGCCATGGCTGGCGGATTTTCTCGGGCGCCATGCGCCGATGCATTCGCGCTTGTTTTGGTTGGCGGTGGTAATTGGGGAGGAAGTACCCGACCGATTGAACCGTTATGTGCGCGCCCATGGCGATGCGGTCAATCCCTTGATCAAGCAAATGTGCCGACTGCATATCATTGATGAAGCGCGCCATATCGCACGCGCCCGCGGTGAATTGGAACGGGGCTTGGAGCACACCGCGCCGCTCACGCGCAAGCTACTTTCGCCATTGGTGCGGACATTGCTCGCACAACTTGTGCGCGCTTTTTACCTGCCGCGCGCCGAGGTCTATGAATTGGCCGGCCTAACGCCAGGCCACCAGTGGCGCAGCTTGGCGCACAATAATCCAGCGCGCCTGGAATTTGTCGCACAGAGCATCCGCCCCACGCTCAACCTGCTCTCGCGCCATGGATTGCTGGTGACGCCCTGCACTTAGAAATTTGCCGCTTCGACCTCAAGATAGGCACGGTTGATATTGCCGCCCATTTGGTCTTCGAAATGATGTAGCTTTTTCCATTGCGCCAGGTCGAGCGTCTTGCGAATCTCGGCATCGCTCAAGCCCTTTTTGTAACCCGCTTCCACCCCTGCATACAAACTCGCCATGCGTTTGTGCATGGCCGCCACGTCTGCTTTGCTCATAAGCGGACCATGGCCGGGCACAATGGTTTTGGCGTTCATTTTCCGAATCTCATCCAAGGTGCCAACCCAGGTTTTAACATGACCGTCGCGGAAATTCGGGGTGATGTGATTGACCAGGATATCGCCCCCCATCAACACTTTGTCATCCGGCAAATACACGATGAGATCGCCGGGCGTATGCGAGCCCTTCGGCGCCCACAGCACGATCTTAACGCCGTCGATCACGCGCTCGGTACGGGTGTCTTGCGCGACCGTCACGCTGGCGGGCACCGGCTTGGTGTTGGGAAATTTGCTGCCGCTCAGGGTCTGCACCATATCGATCCATTCGTAGCCGGTCTTCTCCACTAATTCTTTGCATTGTTGGGTGCTGATGACCTCAGCGCCCTTGAAAGCGATATTGCCAAGATTATGGTCGCCATGGTGATGCGTGTTGATGATGTGCGTCACCGGCTTCGGCGTCAGCTTGGCAATCGCCTTAGCCAAGTGCTTACCGATTTCATCGGTGAAACCGGTATCGACCAGAATGACGCCCTTTTCGCCGATGATAACGGTGGTGTTCACCATATAGCCCTGGTTGCTTTTATTGGGCAATTCCATCGGGCCGAGCAGCGCATAGACCCGATCGTTTATTTTTTGCACCTTGGGCGCGGGTAAGCCCGCAGCTTGCGCCAAGGTGGAAACCAAAACCAGCAAGCTCGCGGCAACGATCATTCTCACGGCACTCTCCTTGTCATTTCCATGCGAATATAGCTTAAATTGCACCTGATATAAGAAGCAATAGCCGCATGCTAACATCAACGCCATGCCGCTGTGGACCACGCTTTCTCAACACATCACCGACGCCACCGGCGCGTCATTCCAGGCGCGCCGCCAGCGTAGCGTAGGGGGCGGTTGCATCAATGGTGCTTATATTGTGGAAGACGGTCTGCAATGTTACTTCGTCAAGACTAACACCTTTGATAAAGCCGCCATGTTTGCGGCAGAAGCTGCCGCGCTACAGACGATTCTCGACAGCCACACACTCCGCGCGCCTCACCCGATCTGCCATGGCGTAGCGGACGGGCACGCTTATCTGGTGCTGGAATTCATTGAAATGGGAAGTCATAGCGCACATAGCGCGGCATTACTCGGTGAACAACTCGCCGCCATGCACCACGTGACGACAACCCGCTTCGGTTGGGACATCGATAACACCATTGGCGCCACACCGCAGATCAACACATGGCGTGATAATTGGATCCATTTTTATGGCGAACAGCGGCTACGTTTTCAGCTCGAACTAGCGGCACGGAATGGCTACCCCATGCTAGCTAAAGGGGAAAAGCTGATCGATCACTTGCCTGATTTTTTCACCTCCTATCAACCGCATGCTGCACTGCTGCACGGTGACTTGTGGGGGGGTAATTGGGGCGCGGGCCCACAAGACAACCCTGTGATATTCGATCCGGCGCTGTACTACGGCGACCGTGAAACCGATCTCGCCATGACTGAGCTTTTCGGCGGCTTCCCGGCGACCTTTCATGCGGCCTATGCCGCGGCCTTTCCATTGGATAAGGGATATGCCATACGCAAAGATTTGTACAATTTGTACCATATCCTCAATCATTTGAATCTATTTGGCAGCCGCTATAGTGACCAATCAGCGCGATTGATTGACCAACTCCTGGCTGAATTACGCGGATAATTCAATAATAATCATTAAATCTAAATATACAGTCTATTTAACTAATAAATATGCCTTTAGTATTATTCTAACTTGTAATAAATAATCTATGTTTATAGTATATTGTTAATAGTATATGATAATTATTTATAAATTGTTTATTAAACTATAATGTCTTCATCTTAGCTTTTTTCTTCCATAAACCTTGCAAATTAGTAGATGGTGTTTAAAATAAGGCCACCCAAAATCTAGTCTCCTGTTTTATAGCGGCATGGACAAAACTGGTCACAGAAAAATGCTCACCATTCACCAAACGATTGGCTTACTCCAACGTTTTATGTCCCCGCGCGATGCTTCGGAATGGCTTGAAATAGATCGGCGCTATAGCCCGGTCATTCCATTCTTGCAGCAAGGAGAAATTGTGCTGTATCACGAAGATGACGTGCTGCTTTTCATCAAAAAACTCGATGAACGCGCCAGTGTACGAGCCGAGCGCGCACGCCGGGATGCTGATGAACGACGGCACATTCATCGGGAGCGCCGGGATGCATCAGACCGCCGCTATTTGCGCCACCGTGCCGCCGCTAACAATTTGGATCGGCGCTTCGCCGTACGCCAAGATCGCCGCAGCGATCTGGATCGACGCATCCGTGGCTGGGTGGATCGGCGCTGTGTCTCTGATCGACGTCACGAGCCAGTATTCGAATCAATCGAAATTACTGCATAACCGACTGCCCGCGTTACAGTATCTGCGGCTTTCCCAAATCGACTATTTCACCCGCTGTTTCACCCGCCCCACCCATTAATTTTCGGTAGTCGATGCATCAGCCAGTCCTTTTATGGCTAGCCTGTTATGCTCGTCCATCAAACGAATACGCTACAATTTGCACATGAACGATTCGGACATCGCGCAAGCGATAAAAGCAAACATCACCACCGCCCTAGCGGAAGATATCGGCAGCGGTGATCTAACCGCACAACTCATTCCCGCCGACCGGCTCACCCGCGCCACGCTGATCACGCGTGAGGAAGCGATTTTGTGCGGCAAGCCCTGGTTCGAAGCCTGCTTCCAAGCGCTGGACCCACTGGTGAAAATCATCTGGCGCGCCGATGAGGGCGAGCGCGTACAGCCAAATGCCACCTTGTGCGAACTACAGGGCAATGCCCGCGCCCTGCTCAGCGCCGAGCGCCCCGCACTGAATTTCTTGCAAACACTGTCTGCTACCGCAACAGCCACCCGGCGTTACGTCGATGCCGTGGCCGGCACGCATGCGCAAATCATGGATACGCGTAAAACCCTGCCCGGCTTACGCATCGCGCAAAAATATGCGGTCAAAATCGGGGGTGGGGTGAACCAGCGCATCGGCTTATTCGACGGCATCCTGATCAAGGAAAACCATATTGCGGCGGCCGGCGGCATTAAAGCAGCGCTGCACGCGGCCCAGCGCCAAGCCGGCGCTGGCGTCTCGATTCAAATTGAGGTGGAATCACTTGATGAGCTTCAGCAAGCGCTCGACGCCGATGCAAAACTAATTTTGTTGGATAACTTCAGCATCGAGCAAATGCGTGAGGCGGTGCAGTTAACCCAGCAACGCGCGGAGCTCGAGGCCTCCGGTGGGATTACCCTGGATAACGTGCGCATGATCGCTGATACCGGCGTGGCACGCATTTCCATCGGCGGCCTAACCAAACATGTACACGCGGTAGATTTGTCCTTGCGGATTCAAAGCTGACGCTTTAACGCAGTGCGCCGCCCTCGCCTTATATCAATTGCCGACAGCACCATCAGCCCGATCACGAAATAAATTCCGGTCAGCAACATCCCCATACGGTGATTGCCGGCGGTGACCCACACCACCGCGCCATAGGTCATGGGCCCGAGAATGGAAGCAAATTTGACCGCCAACCCCCATAAGCCAAAGAATTCTGCGCGATGTGCTTTTGGACTCAGGTAGCCCACCAGTGCGCGCCCCGCTGATTGCGAGGCGCCAAGACAGAATCCGGCGATATTCGCGGCAAGCCAGAATCGGCCAGGGGTCGTCGCGGTGTAGGCCAGCCCCACCATCACCAGCCAGCCGATCAAGGTCAACGCGAGTGATCGTTTATGTCCCAACTTGTCCTGCATGTAGCCGAAGGCTAGCGCGCCCAGCGCGGCGGTGATATTCACGATCAAAATCATTTCGATGGTTTGGCGGGTAGAAAAATGTAGGGTTTGTTGGGCATAGACTGCGGCGAGGGTGATCACCGTCATGATGCCTGCCTGATAGAACACAATACAGAGTAAAAACCGTGCCAAGTCTTCATATTGGCGGGCGTGTGAGAGGCTTTCTATCACGCGTGAATAAGCGCTGCGAGTGAGCACGGATTGCAAGGGATGATGGATCGCCCGCTCGCGCAAAATGAGAAAAGTAGGCAAGGCGAATAGTGTAAATAGGCCCGCAGTCAAAAGCATGACGCCGGGCACAAATTCGGGTGCGCCGCCGCCTGCTTGCTGAACATAGCCGATATAGGCGAGCGCCACACCGAGCGAGACGATGCCGCCCAAATAGCCCAGCCCCCAGCCCCAACCCGAGACGCGACCCAGGGTGCGTCCCCGCGCTAGTTCAGGGAGAAAAGCTGCGATCAGATTCTCGCCACTACCGAAGAAAAAATTGCTGAGCGCGATCAAGGTCACCGCTAACGCGATATCGCCCGGTTCGGGTAAAGCCAACGCGGCCGTACCCAGCACGCAGCCCAGCGTGGTCAGCGCGAGCAAGCGTTTTTTCGCGCCATGCAGGTCGGCATAGGCGCCCAGGAGGGGTGCTGACAGCAAGATGGCAAGATAGGACACCGCCAGCGCCGCGCTCCACGCGAAGCTGGCCCAAGCCGCCTTGCCCGCCACCACCGCCACAAAATAAGCGCTGTACACGGCGGTAATAACGACGGTGGTGTAGCCGGAGTTGGCGAAATCGTACATCGCCCACGCCCATACTTCGCGCTTGCTGACACCGGGATTGAGTGGGCTGGCTCGTTTGGTTGCCAAAATTGCTCCGCCGAGTTTAGGAACCGCTATTTTCAACAGTAACGCGGCATTTGGCACGCAAAATCATCAAGCGATTGCCGGCCTACTTGTGATCATGACGGCGGTGTGTTTTGATTACGCCTTTCTAAACAACACGCGTTATTGTTCTTTATTTAAATTTCCCACGAGGCAACATTAATGACGCTCCGACTCAACCTTGGCTGCGGCAACCACAAGCTGGAAGGTTATTTAAATGTGGATTCGCAGCCAGCATGCAAACCCGATCGGGTGGTGAACCTGGAATCGTTCCCCTGGCCCTGGGAAGATAATTCAGTCGATGAAATTCTGATGAGTCATGTGTTGGAGCACTTAGGGGCTAACACCGACACGTATCTTTCCATCATTAAGGAGCTGTATCGCGTGTGTCGGCCGGATGCGACGATAACCCTCATTGTGCCCCATCCCCGTAGCGACAATTATCTCGCCGACCCCACCCATGTGCGCCCGATCACGGGCATGGGCTTAAGCATGTTCGATCAATCGCTGAACCGCCAGAGCATTGAGGCAGGCGCTTCGACCACGCCGCTCGGCCTCTATCTGGGAGTCGATTTTGTGATGGAAAAAACCAGCGTGAAGATTTTGGAGCCCTGGGACAGCCGAATCAACAGCGGCTCAATGTCGGAAGACGACGTACGCTTAGCGGTGCAATGCTTTTATAACGTTATTGGCGATACGACATTTACGCTGCGCACGGTGAAACCAAGCTAGTGCTCAGTCTCCGGCGTGCGCGACGACGTAGCGTTTGACCGCTTCTACGTCGACATCCACCGTTTCGACGCGCTGCGGCAAACTTTCGATATTCTCCAATCCGTTGGGCCGCTCCGGATCACGGCCCAGCGCTTCGCGAATCGCTTCCTCGAATTTGGCCGGGAGCGCGGTTTCCAGACAGATCAGCGGCACACCCGCTTCACGGTATTCCAGACCCACTTTAAAACCGTCGGCGGTGTGCGTGTCGATCATTTGGCCGTAGCGCTTATACACCTCGCGGATGGTCTGCATGCGGTCTGCGTGGTGGCTGACGCCGGAGACAAAGCCAAATTCCTGCACCTTCGCAAAATAAGCGCCACTGAGGTCGATACCTTGGCTCTTGTCCACTTTGCTCCATAGTTCACGCACTTTTGCGGCATCACGCCCCACCACATCGAATATGAAACGTTCGAAGTTAGACGCCTTGGAGATATCCATGGAGGGGCTGGAAGTATGTTTTGTTTGGGGGCGCGGCGTATAGCGTCCGGTTTTGAAAAACTCATCCAGCACATCGTTCTCATTCGTCGCCACGATCAGCTTTCGAATCGGCAAGCCCATCATGCGCGCGATGTGCCCGGCACATACGTTGCCGAAGTTGCCGGAAGGCACGGCGAAGGAAACCTGCTCTCCGACTTCTTTGACCACCGCAAAATAGGCTTTGAAGTAGTACACGATCTGAGCCGATACGCGTCCCCAATTGATGGAATTGACGGCGCCGATTTTATATTTAGCCTTGAATTCGAGATCGTTGGAGACGGCCTTGACGATGTCTTGGCAATCGTCGAACACGCCGCGCACCGCGAGATTATGAATATTGGGGTCTTGCAGCGAATACATTTGCGCGCGCTGGAACGGGCTCATCTTGCCAAAAGGCGAGAGCATGAACACGCGCACGCCACGCTTGCCGCGCATGGCATATTCGGCTGCCGAGCCGGTGTCACCCGAGGTCGCACCGAGGATATTGATCGACTCATGATGTTGCGCCAATGCATACTCGAACAGATTGCCGAGCAACTGCATTGCCATGTCTTTAAACGCCAGCGTCGGACCGTTGGAAAGTGCGAGAATATGCAAGCCCGGCTCCAAAGTGCGCACCGGCGCAATATCTTCCGCATTTTCACCGGGGCGCGTATTGCAATACACCTCGGCAGTATAGGTCTTATCGATAATCGCGCGCAGGTCGGCGGTGGGAATATCCGTCGCGAACTTGGACAACACCGAGAACGCTAACTCACGGTAATTAAAATGCTGCCAACTCGCTAGTTCTTCACGCGAAATTTGCGGATAGGATTCAGGCAAATACAAGCCGCCATCGGGTGCGAGCCCACCTAACAGGATTTGCAGAAAACTTTGCGACGGCGCCTCACCGCGGGTGGAGATGTAGCGCATAGGATTAGCCCAGCGTTTCCAGGCGCAGTCGAGTAACTTTGCCGGAGATAGTCGATAAAGCTTCGATTTTGGCGATCGCCTGATTCACATTTTTTTCGACTGTTACATGCGTGAGCATAATGATATCCACCTGCTCTTGCCCTTCGTCTGGCTCTTTTTGAATCATGGCGTCGATGGAGATTCCCATGTCGGCCAGGATGCGCGTGATGTCGGCCAACACACCAGGCTTGTCGAAGGCGCGCATGCGCAAATAATACGCGGTGCGCACTTCGCTCATGGGCAGAATCGGCGCATCGGAGAGCGCATCGGGCTGGAACGCGAGATGCGGCACGCGATGCTCCGGGTCGGCGGTGTGCATGCGCGTCACGTCGACCAAGTCCGCCACCACGGCGGAGGCGGTGGGTTCTGCGCCCGCACCGCGACCGTAATACAGGGTCGCCCCCACTGCATCGCCCTTGACCAACACAGCGTTCATTACCCCTTCCACATTGGCGATCAAACGCTTGGTCGGAATCAAGGTGGGGTGCACACGCAACTCAATGCCTTGGGCGACGCGCTTGGTAATGCCGAGCAGTTTAATGCGATAGCCCAACTCCTCGGCATACTGAATATCTTCTTTGGTGAGTTTGGAAATACCCTCGGTATAGGCCTTATCAAATTGCATCGGAATACCAAAGGCGATGGCTGCAAGAATGGTCAGTTTGTGCGCGGCATCCACGCCTTCGATATCAAAAGTCGGATCGGATTCGGCATAGCCCAAGCGCTGCGCCTCGGCTAACACGGTATCAAACGCCAAACCTTTGTCGCGCATCTCGGTCAAAATAAAATTCGTGGTGCCGTTGATAATGCCGGCCACCCATTCGATGCGATTTGCGCTCAGGCCTTCGCGCACCGCCTTGATGATGGGAATACCTCCCGCCACCGCCGCTTCGAAAGCGACCATCACCCCCTTGGCTTGCGCAGCGGCGAAAATTTCATTGCCATGCATGGCCAGCAGCGCCTTGTTGGCGGTCACGACATGTTTGCCATTCGCAATGGCCTTGAGCACCAAGGCTTTCGCCTGATCGGTACCGCCGATCAACTCGACCACGATATCGATCTCGGGGTTCTCCACCACCTCTAAGGGGTTAGTGGTGATTTTGATATCCTCGCCTGCATAGGCGGTTTGCGCCTTGCTCAAATCACGCACGGCGGCCATCTTGACCAAAATCGCGCGCCCGGCGCGACGGGTGATTTCCGCTTGATTGCGGCGCAGCACGGTAAGGGTGCCGCCACCGACAGTGCCAAGACCGAGCAATCCCACGTTGATAGGTTTCATAGTGTCTTTCTAAAATTCTTTTTTCACCACGGAGTACACGGAGGTCACGGAGTAACACATATTAAAACGCTGTGTCCTCTGTGTCCTCCGTGGTGAGGTTTTTACAGCAGCCCGTCTTTCTTGAACATATCCTTCAGGCCGCGAATGGCCTGGCGGGTGCGCGATTCGTTTTCGATCAGAGAGAAGCGAACATGGTCGTCGCCGAAGTCGCCGAAGCCGACGCCAGGGGATACCGCAACTTTGGCATCCAGCAATATTTTTTTGGAGAACTCTAGCGAGCCCATCGCTTTATATGGCTCCGGAATCGGCGCCCATACAAACATGGTGGCCTTGGGAATTTCAATCTCCCAATTGATCAAATCCAAGCCCTTGCACAGCGCATCGCGACGCGTTTGATACATGAGGCGAATATCTTCGACGCAATCCTGTGGGCCTTCCAGCGCCAAGATCGAGGCTACTTGGATCGGTGTAAACGTACCGTAATCGTGGTAACTCTTGATGCGCGCCAAGGCCGCGACCAACTCTTTATTTCCCACCATGAAGCCCACACGCCAGCCAGGCATGTTGTAGCTCTTGGAGAGCGTAAAAAATTCCACGGCGATTTCTTTTGCACCGGGCACCTGCAAAATCGAGGGCGCTTTGTAGCCATCGAACACGATGTCAGCATAGGCGATGTCATGCACGATCAGGATGCCATGCTCTTGGCAAATCGCGACGACCTTCTCGAAGAAGGGCAAATCCACGCACTGGGTGGTCGGATTGCTGGGGAAATTCAGGATCAGCATCTTCGGCTTGGGGAAAGAACTCTTGATCGCCTTCTCCAGCTCGTCGAAAAAATCGACGCCGGATTTCATCGGGATGTGATGGATATCCGCACCGGCGATCACCGGGCCGTAAATATGGATCGGATAACTCGGATTCGGCACCAGCACGATGTCGCCGCGATCCAGTGTGGCCAGCGCCAAATGCGCAATGCCCTCTTTCGAGCCGATGGTGACGATGGCTTCGGTGTCGGGATTGATATCGACGTCGTAACGGTTTTTGTACCAAGTCGAAATCGCGCGCCGCAGACGGGGAATGCCCTTGGAAACGGAGTAACGATGGGTGTCGCCGCGCTTGGCCGACTCGATCAGTTTATCGACGATGTGCTGCGGCGTCGGCTGGTCGGGATTACCCATGCCGAAATCGATGATGTCCTCACCGCGTTTGCGCGCTGCCGCCTTGAGCTCGCCGGTGATGTTGAACACATAGGGCGGAAGCCGCTTGATTCTCGAGAACGCTTCCATAGGCTGGGAATTGGCTAAAAGTTCAAAAAAGTTATAATCTTACAGCACCGCCCCCCGTGTCGCAACGAAGCCACTGATGAAACTCCATTTATCCCAGCACCCCGGCCAAAATTTGTTCACCCATTATGGCGACGGCTACGTGATGGTAAACCAGCAGCGGTTTGAACGGAGTCTCATTGTGCTACCGGATAAGCTTATTGACGACTGGGAACCGCGCGCGCTAGATGAACTCACCGAAACGCATTTCGCTTTTTTGGCAGGACTGAATGCCGAAATCGTGTTACTCGGTACAGGGGCAATGCTGCGTTTTCCCCACCCCCGTTTGACCGCGCCGCTGGCCGCCCAGCGTATCGGGTTTGAGGTGATGGACACCTACGCGGTAGCACGAACTTACAATATCTTGATGGGCGAAGGCCGACACGTGGCGGCTGCCTTGTTGCTATAGGTCAAGGCTCAGCGTCACCTTACCCCCTTCGCTTTTCCCCTCCCGCTTCCCCGCCGCCAGGCATGATTTGCTCAAAGCTTTCAATCGCCGAAAATTCCGCAACATCCTTTCTCGGCTGCTGTGTATCCGGCTGGTAAATCGCGAGTAAATGCGCGATGCCAAAATTGCGCGCGGAACGCAGCACGGGCAGGCTATCATCAATGAGCAAGGTTTGCAGCGGGTTAAAAGCTTCGCGGCTTTGCAGCCCCTGCCAGAACTCGGGGTGTTCTTTCGGAATGCCCAACTCATGCGCACAGATCATGGCATCAAAAAAAGAGTTAAGTCGGGTCTTGCTCATTTTCAGTGCCAGGCTCTTGTGATGCGCGTTGGTCACCAGCACCACGCGCTTACCCGCGCTGCGTATCCGCGCTAAAAAAGGGGCTACATGGGGGTGCACCGCGATGAGGTGCGCGACTTCCTGTTTGAGCCGTTCGATATCCAGATCCAACTCCGCGCTCCAATAATCCATGCAATACCACTGCATGGTACCGGCCACTTTCTCGTAGCGCCCGCGCAGTTCTTGCTGCGAGGCTTCCAGGCTAAGACCCTGCTTTTCGGCATAGCGCGCGGGCACATGCTCGAGCCAGAAATGGTTATCGTAATGCAGGTCGAGCAGGGTGCCATCCATATCAAGGAACACGGTCTGGATGGCGTTCCAGGAGATCATGCGAGCTTAATTCGACTGCTAAAAAAGCACGTCTTTAGATACACCGGCGCGGCGCAAAATCTTGCGTAGGCTTTGCAAGGCTTCCATCTGGATTTGACGCACGCGCTCGCGGGTAATACCGTGTGCCTCCGCGACTTCTTCCAGGGTACTGATATCGTGACCATTAATGCCGAAGCGGCGCTCAATTACGCTGCGCTGCTTAGCAGTGAGTTGATTGAGCCATTCGTGCACGTATTTTTCCACCTCGGCTCGCTGCAACATGGTATCCGGCAATGCACCTTGCTCGTCCGGTATTGCCTCACCAATAGAGAGCGAGGGATCGATATCGAGCGGCGCATCGAGCGAGGCGGTGCGCTCGTTCAGTTTCATGATATACCGCACCTCCTCCACCTCGCGATCGACTAAATGGGCGATATCCTCCATTGTGGGATCAGTGGTACCGTGCGATTCGAGATGACGCTGGGCACGCAAGTAGATATTCAATTCCTTGATGATGTGTACCGGCAGTCGGATCGTGCGGGATTGATTCATGATCGCGCGCTCGATATTCTGCCGAATCCACCAAGTAGCATAGGTGGAAAAGCGGAAACCGCGCTCGGGGTCGAATTTTTCCAAGGCGTGAATCAAGCCCAGATTGCCTTCCTCGATCAAATCCAGCAAGGCCATGCCGCGATTCACATAATGTTTGGCGATATTAACCACTAAGCGCAGATTACATTCGATCATGCGTTGACGCGCCTCGAAATCGCCTTGCTTCATCAGCCGCGATATACGCCGTTCTTCATCTGGGGTGAGTAGCGCGTTCTGACCGATTTCATTCAAATAGATTTGGGTGACATCGGCTTGGAGGTCTGCCAGGAAAGGCTCGCCCTCTGTTGCCTCCGCCTGAGACTCGGCTTGTTCGAGCCGCTCGTCGTCAGCTTCAGCGTCGAGCGGATCAATCTCATTCGGATCGCTGGATTCCCGGTTCATGAGGGTTTATCACTCGGCAGATATTTCAGCGGATCGACCGGCTTGCCCAAGCGGCGAATCTCAAAGTGTAGCTTCACCCGGTCGGCGTCGGAGTTACCCATCTCGGCAATTTTTTGGCCTTTTACCACGGTCTGACCTTCCCTCACCAAGACTTGGTTATTGTGCGCGTAGACGCTGAAATAGCTCTTGTTGTGCTTGATAATAATGAGTTTTCCGTAGCCTCGCAAAGTACTGCCAGTATGAACTATTTTACCCGACGCTGAGGCGCTCACTGTTTGACCCGGATTGCCGCCGATATCAACGCCCTTTGAATTGCCATTGTCATTAAAGTTAGCGAGGATTTTACCACTAGCTGGCCACCCCCAATCAACTGAATCTTCTTCATCGACAGCCGCATCGGACTTTGCCGGCTCAGGTGCTGCCGCAGGCTTGGTCGGCTCGACTTTGGCGATTTCCGGTTTCGGCGAAGCGACCGGTGCAGGTTTAGCCGCAGGCTTTTCCAGTTGGGCCAGGGCTTGATCGGAATAGGCCTGTTTAATCGCCTTGGGCTCGGTCTTCAAACTCGGCTCGGTCGACGGCAGCGGCTTGGCTTCGAGCGTTGGAATGGACTTGAGTGGCGTCGTGGTGTCGGAAGACGTGAGTCGCAGTGTTTGGCCAATCCGGATGGTGTACGGTGCTTGTATGCCGTTCCATTCGGCCATCTCTTTATAATCTTGGCCATGCTCCAGCGCAATACTGTAGAGCGTGTCGCCCTTTTGCACGGTATAGGTGGCGGGGCGCCAATCAGGCTCTTTAGGCTTCGCTGCGGGGGGTTTACCGAGAGCGGTAGGCTGCGATGCGGGTAGACGATCGATGACGGGTGCGCGCGAAGATTTCGTGGCGCAACCGCCGATCAGGGTCATTGCGACGAGTGCTGCAAAGATGATTCCTAACGCATTCAATCTCAGCACGCTTGTCCTTAAATTTTTACAAAGCTGTTCATCCGACTAAGCAATACCGCCCAGCAGCGGTACAAATTTTACTTGCTCCAACTCGGTTTGCTGAAAGCCTTGTGGCGTGCGTTCCACCACCGTGAGCTTCTGTGTTTCCGTGCCGATGGGAAGCACTAATCGCCCCCCCATCTCAAGTTGGGACAAGAGTTCTTGCGGAATATGCGTAGCCGCCGCAGCCATCACAATGGCATCGTACGGTGCAAACTCCATCAAACCCAAGGTGCCGTCGGCGTATTTTACTTTGACATTGGGAATGCGAATTTCGCGCAAGTTCTTCCGTGCTTTGGCAATCAGCGGGGCGATGCGTTCCACTGAATACACTTCTTTACTTACACGCGAAAGCACAGCGGCCTGATAGCCGCATCCGGTACCGATCTCGAGTGCTTTCAGAATATCGCGGCCACCGCGCGCCAGCTCGATCATGCGCGCCACGGTATAGGGCTGAGAAATGGTTTGGCCAAATCCAATGGGCAATGAAATATCCTCATAGGCACGGCTAGCCAGCGCTTCATCCACGAAAATATGGCGCGGGATGTCATTCATCGCGGCCAGCACCACCTCGTCTTTGATACCCTGTGCACGCAGCCGTTCCAACATGCGCGCCCGAGTCCGCTGTGAGGTCATACCGATGCCGGAAAAACGCTGATTCATTCCTGCATCCATTGCTTAATTGTATCGAGTTGCTCGAAGCGGGTCAGATCAACCTGCAAGGGCGTAATGGAAACCCGGCCCTGTGCCACCGCGTGAAAATCGGTGCCGGCCCCGGCATCCTGCGCGCCCCCTGCCGCCCCCACCCAGTACACCGTTTCCCCGCGCGGACTCTCGGTTTTTACCACCGGCTCCGCCTTATGGCGTTTGCCTAGGCGGGTAATTTCCATGCCTTTCAGCGACGCATAGGGTACGTCCGGCACATTCACATTGAGGAGCATGGGTTGGGCTAGTGGTTGGATACAATAACGTTGCACGAGTTCAAGCGCGACCTGTGCCGCCGTTGCGTAATGCCCCATGGTAACACCCGCCAGCGATACAGCAATTGAGGGAATCCCCAGCAAAAAACCCTCGGTTGCGGCGGCGACGGTGCCCGAGTAAATCGTGTCATCGCCCATATTCGCGCCATGATTGATGCCAGAGATCACCATGTCCGGTAAATGGGGGAGCAAACCGGTCACCGCCAGATGCACGCAGTCTGTCGGCGTGCCATTTACGTAGTGGAAACCGCCAGAAGAATTACGCAGGGTCAGCGGACGATCCAGCGTGAGCGAATTGCTCGCGCCACTGCGGTCGCGCTCAGGCGCCACCACCGTCACCTCCGCCACCGTGGCGAGAACTTGCGCTAAGGCTGCAAGGCCAGGCGCAAAGTAACCATCGTCGTTGGAAAGTAAGATCCGCATCGGAATTAAATTTCGGGTTTCGATTAGTTTATTTCGAGTTCGACTCGAAACCCGAAACGAGGAGAATTTGGTCGGGGCGAGAGGATTTGAACCTCCGACCACTTGTCCCCCAGACAAGTACGCTACCAGGCTGCGCTACGCCCCGAAAGCGTGAATTATATAGAATGCGGTGCCGATCAGAAAGGCAATACCTGGAATCAGACGCGAAAATAAATTTACGCGTTGAGAAATTGCAAAATATTTTGGATTTCGCGGCGCACGTACGCCAGATCAAGCGGCCCACTGTGCGCTGTTACGGAGGAAGGATGGTTGCGCGAGTTCACGGGCTCGGCTTCGGCAAGGCTGGCATCCAAGCGATTGCGCGCACCGCTGATGGTGAAACCCTGCTCGTACAACAACTCGCGGATACGGCGGATCAACAGCACTTCGTGATGCTGATAATAGCGGCGATTTCCGCGCCGCTTTACCGGCTTGAGTTGCGTAAATTCCTGCTCCCAGTAACGCAGCACATGCGGCTTCACGCCGCATAGCTCGCTTACTTCACCGATGGTGAAGTAACGCTTCGCCGGAATGGGCGGCAGCTCAACTTTCGGCGGTAGATGGTTGATTTCCGGCATAAGACGATTCCACCATGGCTTTCAGCTTTTGACTCGCGTGAAAGGTCACCACGCGGCGTGCTGAGATTGGAATCTCCGCACCGGTTTTAGGATTACGGCCGGGGCGTTGTGGTTTGTCACGCAATTGAAAATTACCGAAACCAGAAAGCTTGACGCTTTCCCCTGCTTCCAGTGCGTGGCGGACTTCTTCAAAGAAGGACTCCACCATATCTTTGGCTTCGCGCTTATTCAGCCCTACTTTTTCAAAAATCATGTCGGCTAGTTCGGCCTTTGTTAAGGTCATTATCGCTCCTCACGATCCCAGACGATTATCTCAATTTTGCCCCGAAACGGTCCGAAAGGACCTGGGTCAGGCGGGTGATGACCGTTTCAACTTCCTGATCGGTCAACGTTTTTTCAGTATCCTGCATCAATACTCGGAATGCAAGACTTTTCTTACCAGAATCAATGCCTTTGCCGCTATACAGGTCAAAAATAGCCAAGTCCGTGACCATTTCAGGCGCGACTTCGCGCAACGCCACCAATAGCGCATGAGATGTGATGTTTTCGTCGACGATCACAGCAATATCACGACGAACAGGAGGAAATTTCGCAATTTCGGAGAACTTAGGTAAGCGGCAGCTTAGTACTATGCTTATCGCCAATTCGAACAATACCGGCGTTTGCGGCAATCCATATTGTTGCACCCATTTCGGATGCAAGGCCCCGATCCAACCAATCGCTTTGCCGCCCAAAAACACGCGCGCTGATTGCCCCGGATGCAGTGCCGGGTGGGGGGCAACTTCAAAGCTCGCCACTTCGGGCCAAAGCAAGGCTTCCAGGTCACCCTTCAGATCGAAAAAATCGACCTCGCGCGCTTTATCGCCCCACTGCTCGGGGAGCGCCGCACCATAACTCAGCGCTGACAAGCGCATCGTTTGCGCTACACCACTCTGCGTCGATTCGAATACTCGCCCGATTTCAAAGATGCGCACGCGCGGCTGCTTACGATTGAGATTGAAACGCAGGACATCCACCAGCCCGCCCCACAGGGTGGAGCGCATCACGCTCATTTGTGAGGCGATCGGGTTTTGCAGCACGACCGGATTCATATTCCCTGCAAGCGCCGCTTCCCAACCCGGCTCGACAAAGCTGTAGGTGATGACCTCTTGATAATCGCGTGACACCAGGCGCTCGCGCAGTTGTTCCTCCGGTCGCACCGCTTCAGATCTCGGCAACAAGTCGAGCCGCGCGCGGGGCGGTATGGCGGGAATATTGTCATAGCCGTAGAGTCGGGCGATCTCCTCGATCAGATCTTCCTCAATGGATAAATCAAAGCGATAGCTCGGCGGCGTGACCTGAAGCGTATCGCCGTGAGCTTCAACCCCAAGATGCAGCCGCGTCAGCAGGCTTTCAATTTGGCTAGGGCTGAGATCCAGGCCTAATACCTTAGACGCACGCTCAGCGCGCAGGCGAATCGGATTGCGCGCGGGCAATTGACCGGACACTTCCGTCACCGGCCCCGCTTGACCACCGCAAATTTCAAGCATCAACCGTGTCGCGCGCTCGATACACGCGCGGGTCGCCGCAAAATCCACACCACGTTCAAAGCGATGCGAGGAATCGGTAGACAAACCCAAGCGGCGCGCACGTCCCGCAATAATGTCTGGCGTGAAAAAAGCCGACTCCAGAAACACATCGTGCGTATGGTCATCCACCGCGGTTTCCATACCGCCCATGATGCCGGCCAGGGCCACGGCGCGTGCGTCATCGGCAATCACCAGCATATCGGCTTCCAGTGTCACGGTCTGGTCGTTAAGCAGTTTGATTTGCTCGCCCGCTTGCGCCATGCGCACCGTGATGCCACCGGTTAACTTGGCGAGATCAAAAGCGTGTAAGGGCTGCCCCTGCTCGAGCAAGACATAATTGGTGATATCCACCACGACACTGATGCTGCGCAGACCACTGCGCGTAAGGCGCTTGACCATCCACTCGGGCGTCGTCGCCTTGGCATTCACGCCACGCACGATGCGGCCGCAGTAGCGCGGACAGGCTTCTGGCATTTGCATTTTTACCATCAACGTCGCGTCATGCGCAGCACTCACTGGCTCGATAAGCGGGAGCGTCAAGGCATCGCCGGTGACAGCCGCCACTTCGCGCGCCAAACCAGTGAGACTCAAGCAATCGGCACGATTCGGAGTCAGCTTGATCGTATAAAGTTGATCGTTGAGATCCAGGTACTCGCGAATATCGCTGCCTACTGGCGCATCGGACGGTAATAGCAACAAGCCGGTGGCCTCTTCGGCCAGGCCTAATTCCTGTTCCGAACACAGCATGCCCGCCGACGCTACGCCGCGCACTTTGGCTTGTTTGATCGTGATCTTGGGTAGGACTGCGCCGACCAGCGCGCACGGCACTTTTGCGCCGGCATGCACGTTGGCCGCGCCGCACACGATTTGCAGCGGCGCACCTTGTCCGACATCGACCTGGCAAACATTCAGGCGGTCGGCATCGGGATGCTTGGCGAGCGAGATCACGTGTGCCACCACCACCTTATCGAACGGCGGCGCGGCCGGTTCCATTGCCTCGACTTCGAGACCCGCCATGGTGAGCGCATGACCCAGCGCCGCGCTATCGAGCGCGGGATTAACGTAAGTGCGAAGCCAGTTCTCGGAGAATTTCATGTGACTAGTTAAATTGTTTCAAAAAGCGCAAATCGTTCTCAAAGAACAATCGCAAATCATTCACCCCATAGCGCAGCATCGCGAGGCGCTCGACCCCTAAGCCAAAGGCGAAGCCGATGTATTTTTCGCTATCGATATTCACATGCTTCAACACATTCGGATGCACCATGCCGCAGCCACCGATTTCCAGCCAGCCGCCATTCCAGCTCATGTCGATCTCGGCCGATGGCTCGGTGAAGGGGAAAAACGAGGGTCGGAAGCGCACCTGCAAATCATCGCGTTCGAAGAAACGCTGCAAGAAATCCTGCACCACCCCTTTCAAATTGGCGAAACTCACGTCTTCGTCCACCCACAAGCCCTCGACCTGATGAAACATGGGGGAATGGGTCGCATCCGAGTCCACGCGATAAACCCGGCCTGGCGCGATGATTTTCAGCGGCGGCTCATGGTTTTGCATATAGTGAATTTGCACCGGCGAGGTGTGCGTGCGCAGCACATGCTGGTCGTCGATATAGAAGGTGTCGTGCATGGCCCGCGCCGGGTGATTCTCAGGAATATTCAGCGCAGTGAAATTGTAAAAATCGGTTTCGATTTCGGGGCCGTCTGCCACCTCGAATCCAATCGAGCGAAACAAACCCTCGATGCGCGCTAACGTGCGCGTCACCGGATGCAGACCACCCACGCCCAAACCGCGACCGGGCAAGGTGACATCGAGCGCTTCTTGAGCAAGCTGCGCATTCAGTGCCAGCGCTTTGATTGCTTCGCGGCGCGCATTCAACGCGTCTTCGATTTGCTGTTTAGCGATATTGATGCGAGCGCCTGTCGCAGGGCGGTCGTCGGCCGGTAACTTTCCAAGCCCCTTCATGATCTCCGTCAATGAGCCCGTTTTACCTAGCCATTTGGCCTTGGCGTGTTCAAGCGCATCCCGGTCAGCGATCTCGCCGAAGGCCGCTATGGCTTCGGCAACAATTTGCTCAAGCTGCTGAATCATCAATATCCTTATTTTGGAATTGCATCGCACGTACCCAAATAGCCTACCGCTAGTCTATAGAGCTTCGATTCTTGGCCGCGTAAAAGCCTGACACACTCCCCTTCATTGAACCCATCGTAAGCCTCTAATATATCCATGCTTGCTTCATCTCGGGTCTTGATTCTGTATATAAATCGCGCCGGATATTGCACTTCTCTATCGCCACCGCTGTAACGCGGGAGAGCTATGTATTTCCCTCCCGTAATAGCAAGTACCGTAAGACTAGTTACTAGCACATTCCCTATAGGTAGCGCACCGCGAGAACTCGATTCCTCCAAACGTTTCTTTTCATACTCTGCTTCAATATAGGGCGTTTTAAGTACGACTCGGGCTGGACGCTCATCGAAAGCTTCTTTACTCAGGCTTGGATAATTGGTGGCGCAACCTGACAAGCCGCTTATACCGAAGATCCAAAATGCTACGAACCAATTAGATTCCATAAAATGCTCCAGCCGATAGAACAAAAAAAAGGAGGCGTTTCCGCCTCCTTTTTTGGACTTGCTTACTTAAGCTGCGAGG
>JADMJT010000042.1 GCA_018781585.1 Burkholderiales bacterium | reverse complement strand
AAGATTATGAAATCACCCTTGCGCAAACGCATCCTAGTGACAGGCGGGGCGGGCTTTCTCGGCTCGCATTTGTGCGAGCGCTTGCTGGCGCGCGGCGACGATGTGCTGTGCGTGGACAATTACTACACCGGCGCAAAAGACCATATCGCGCATCTCTTGGATAACGCGAATTTCGAATTGATGCGCCACGACATCACCTTTCCCTTGTATGTGGAGGTGGATGAGATCTACAACCTGGCGTGCCCGGCATCGCCTATCCATTACCAATTCGATCCGGTGCAGACCACCAAGACCTCGGTGCATGGCGCGATCAATATGCTGGGTTTGGCCAAACGCGTGAAGGCAAAGATTTTTCAGGCCTCGACCAGCGAAGTGTACGGCGACCCGGAAATGCACCCGCAGCGCGAGGAATACTGGGGCAACGTCAATCCAATCGGCCCGCGCTCGTGCTACGACGAGGGCAAGCGCTGCGCCGAAACCTTGTTTTTTGATTACCGGCGTCAGCATGGCTTGCGCATCAAGGTCGCGCGGATTTTCAATACCTATGGCCCGCGCATGCACCCCAACGATGGGCGCGTGGTGTCAAATTTCATCGTGCAGGCACTGAAGGGCGAGCCGATCACGCTGTATGGCGAGGGCACGCAAAGCCGTTCGTTCTGCTATGTGGACGATATGCTCGATGCTTTTTTGAAATTGATGGATAGCGCAGATGATTTTACCGGCCCGGTCAATTTGGGCAACCCGGTGGAATTTACCATTCGCGAACTCGCGCAAACCGTGATTGAGTTGACCGGCTCGCGCTCAACGCTGGCATTCAAACCACTGCCGACGGATGACCCGAAACAGCGCTGCCCCGACATCGCCTTGGCTAAGGAAAAACTGGGTTGGACACCGGCCATTGCCTTGCGCGAGGGGCTCAAACCGACCATTGCGTATTTCGATGCGCTGCTGAGCGGAGCCCGCGCCCTATGAGCAAAACGGCATTGATCTGCGGCATCTCCGGGCAGGATGGCGCGTATCTCACACGCTTGTTGCTGGATAAGGGTTATCGCGTCGTCGGCACTTCGCGCGATGCGCAAATGTGCGATTTTCATAATCTGGGCCGGCTCGGGTTGCGCGAACATGTCGAGCTGGCATCCATGGCCATGAACGATTTTCGCAGCGTATTGCAGGTGCTCGCGCGTTTTAAGCCAGACGAAATCTACAACCTCGCCGGCCAAAGCTCGGTTGCGCTGTCTTTCGAACAGCCGGTGGAGACGCTGGAAAGCGTGAGCGTCGGCACGCTGAATCTGCTGGAGAGTATTCGCTTCCTGGGCGGCGGCATGCGCTTTTATAACGCCGGCTCCAGCGAATGTTTCGGCGAAGCGAATGGCGTGGCCGCGGACGAGCTCACCCCCTTCCGGCCGCGCAGCCCTTATGCCGTGGCCAAGGCCGCCGCGTTCTGGCAGCTTGCCAATTACCGCGAGGCGTACAAGCTCTATGCCTGTTCCGGGATTTTGTTTAATCATGAATCACCGCTACGACCAGAGCGTTTCGTGACGCAGAAAATCGTGCTGGCAGCATGCCGCATCGCGGGAGGCAGCCGCGAGAAGCTTCGGCTGGGGAATGTCTCGGTGCAGCGCGATTGGGGTTGGGCGCCGGAGTATGTCGAGTCCATGTGGCTCATGCTGCAGGAAAATGAGCCGGACGATTATGTGGTGGCGACCGGCGAGAGCCACAGTCTGGAGGAATTCATGATCGCCGCATTTGACGCAGTGGGCCTGAATTGGCGCGAGCATGTGGAATTCGATTCCAGCTTTTTGCGCCCGACCGATATTGAAGTGGTGCGCGGCAACCCGGCAAAGGCGCGTGAACGTTTAGGCTGGCAGGCGAAGTCCGGCATGCGGGATGTGGTGCGCAAAATGGTCGATGCGGTGAGGAGCCCCAATTAAAGGGGTGCTGGAAAGTATCTCCGGCCTCTACGGGTTGGCCGGGTGTATATTAATGAGACGAAATGAACAGTAGTGCTTTCGGACTCAGCTATGCCTTTTCCTAGAAAGAAACTTGAGGATCTATTGGCGAGCTACCCAGGCATACAGCTCGCAATCCTGTTCGGGTCGCTGGCTAAAGGCCGGGAGCGGCCTGGAAGCGATGTCGATCTGGCCCTCGCCGCCAGAGAGCCGATGGCTGCGGGCGATAAGGCGCATTTGATCGAGGCCATCGCGCTACTGACTGGCCGACCGGTCGATTTGATCGATCTGCATACCGCAAATGGGATGATATTGAAAGAAGCCCTGGTCGGTGGGGAAATGCTGTTCTGCGCGGATCGTACGCTGTATGCGAACTTCATCCAGAAAATGCTGCGGGATGAGGCAGACTGGATGCCCTACCGCCGCCGCATTCTTGCCGAACGGAGGCTTGATTGGATAAGGCGCTTGCCATGCGTCTGAAAAAATTCGTTGGCTTCCGCAATATTGCGGTGCATAACTACCAAGCGATTGATTGGGCGATTGTCCATGCGATCTGCAAAAATAATATTGAGGACTTCAAGCTATTCACCCGGCACATGCAAACAAAGCTTGGTACCTGATTTACACCAAGCCGCGCCAGGAAACGTTGGCGCAGGAAAATCTGGAGCGCCAAGGCTATGGCGTGTATTTGCCCAAAGTGCGGCAAATGCGCCGCCGGCGCGGCAAGCAAGAGGCGGTGGTGGAGCCCTTGTTCCCGCGCTATCTGTTCATCCATCTCGACACCCAAAGCGATAACTGGGCGCCGATTCGTTCCACCTTCGGCGTGGCCTCGCTGGTGCGATTCGGCTCCGAACCGGCCCAAGTGCCCGATGAGTTGGTCGCACACCTCAAATCCCAGGAAGGGCAAGAGGGGCTGCACGAGTGGGCTGAGCCGAAAATGAAGGTGGGCGACCGGGTGCGCGTGGCGGAAGGCCCGCTCAAAGGGGTTGAGGGTATCCTCCTCGCCAAGAGTGGACAAGAACGGGTAATGCTATTGCTGGAAATGCTTGGCAAGGAAGTGCGCACTCACTTGACAACAAGCCAGATAGAGTCGGCGGATGATTGATTTTGTCGGTTACGCGTAGGCAATAGCGCGAAGCATGTAGCGCCGGCTTCCAGCCGGCAAGAACGCTGATGCTCCACAACAATCAAGGGCCTTACCCCCACCCCGTTCACAAAATGAACGCACCTGGAAATCTTGTAACCCTCTAATTTTCAGCTTGAATCTACG
>JADMJT010000093.1 GCA_018781585.1 Burkholderiales bacterium | reverse complement strand
ACAGTGTGATCAGCACGATTCTCGGCGTGAGGGTGAAGCCGAACGCCAGCTCGGAAAAGGTTTGCCAATTCATGGTGGAGACGGTGAAAAATTGCATGAACACCGCCGCGACCAAGCCCACCATACCCCCCGCCAGCGCGAGCAGCAGCGCTTCGACCAGAAATGCCCACAAGATATCGGCGCGTTTGAAACCCAACGCACGCAGCGTGCCGATTTCGCCCACGCGGTTGGCGACCGAGGCATACATGGTGATCATGGCACCGATGGTAGCGCCGATCGAAAAAATCACCGACAGGGTGATCCCCAGGTAGCTGATAAATTTGGCCAGCACTTCCGATTGTTCCGCGTAGAACACCGATTCACGTTTCGCCTCCACGGATAAGCGTGGGTCTTTTTCGAGATCAGTTTTAAATCGATCGAAGCGGCCGGCGTCGGTCAGGCGCACAATCACCGAAGAAAATGCCGGTCGCCGAAACGCTTGCATGAATTGTTCCGCATCGCCCCATAGCTCGGAATCGAAGCCGCTGCCATTGGCGTCGAACACGCCGACGACTATCCAATCGCGGCTACCGAAGCGCACGGTCTCGCCGATGCCCCCGCCTTTGAAATTCTTGGAAGCAGCGCGGCCAGCGATGATTTCGCTCGATCCGGGTTTGAATAGTCGGCCGCTGACGAGCTTGACCTGAGGCCGCAGTTTGATGCCTTGCTCCCCCACGCCGCGAATCGACACATTGGCAGTTTTGGCCGAATCGCGCTTGATGAGGGAAATCAGTACTACCACTTCTTTCGACACCAGACGTGCAGCGTTCTCGTTGAATGCCGTGAGCGGGTGGCTCTCAATTACCGCCGCCTGAGTGCGTTCAACCCCGCTCTGGATTTCGGTTTGCGCAGCGCGGCGAATCACCACCGCGTTATCGTAGGCGCCGGTTTGCACCAGCGTGGATTGCAGCCCTTCGGTCAACATCAATACCGTGGCGAACACGAATACCACCAGCGCCATGCCGCCGGCGGTGAGTGCGGTGGTGAGGCGGCGCGCGAGTAGATTGCGCGCGATGTAGGAGAAGGGGATGCGGGGAAGCATCAAGTTTTAAGGAAGCAGGTTAGGGTTAACCAACACTGCGCAGCCCTTTCACGATATTGACCGTGGCCGCACGCCATGAGGGCGCCACGGCGGCGACTAAGCCGACGATGAGCGCTGCACCAACTTGCATCACCACGGTCTCTTGCGCCACGTAAAAGATCGGAAACAGTGTGCCCATGGCATTGCCAAAGGCTTGTGCGATCGGGAAGGTGAGCGCAATACCGATTGCCGCACCGATCAAAGCAATGGCGACGGATTCGCCGAAGATCAGCCGGGTGACGAAGCCCGCGGAAAACCCCAGTGCTTTTAACGTGGCATATTCGGCCAGCCGCTCGCGCACGGTCATGGCCATGGTGTTCGCCATCACTGCCATGATGATCAGAATCACTACATAAGATACCGCTTGCACGGCGGTCAAAATGGTTTCGGTCATCGCGACGAAAGAAAGTTGAAACGCTTTCTCGGTCTCGGTCAGTGTTTCAGCGAGAGAATTCTTGAAGGTGGCGTCGATGGCGGTGGATATTTCCGCCGCACGGGCGGGATCTTGCAGCGCGAGGATATACACGCCGACCGTATTGGCGCGGCGCGGATAATTTTTCTTCGCGGTTTCGTTCAGATAATCCCAGTGGAAGAAAAATTGGGATTGGTCAGTCTTTTGGTCCGCGCCGTGATAGATGCCGCGAATCACGAATTCCCAATTGCCGGGCCATATCGTGCCACGCAGCGGCACCACGTCCCCCACTTTCCAACCATACATTTCTGCGATCTTGCGCCCCACCAGCGCGCCTTTTCGATCATGCAGAAAATCTTTCATCTGCGCATCGTCCACCAAAAATTCCGGATAGAGCTTGAAATAGGTATCGGCTTGTACCGCGAATTGGGGAAAGAAATTTTTCTCCGTGATATAAACGCCGCCAAACCAGTTCGCATAGGACACTCCTGCCACGCCGGAAATGGCGCGCAATTTTGGCTGGTACGAGAGCGGCATCGGAAACACCAGGGAGATCGCGTTGCGGGTCACCAAACGCGAGGATGAGGTCGCATCCGCGCCGGCATACCAGGCGCGCACGATGGTATGCAGCAGGCCGAAGGCGAGAATCGCGACCACGATGCCGGTGAGTGTGAGCCCGGTGCGCAGCTTGTGGCGCAGGGCGTTTTTTAAGATGAGCTTAAGCAGCACGGTTACACCGGGCTTTCGATTTCATCCGTCAGCACCCCCTTTTCCAAATGGCGCAGCCGATGTGCGCGCTCCGCTGCTTTGGGGTCATGCGTCACCATCACAATGGTTTTTTTCAGCTCGCGGTTGAGACGATCCATTAAATCGAGAATCTCGCCGCCGGAGACGCGATCCAAGTCACCGGTCGGTTCGTCGGCGACGAGGATGGTGGGATCGGTGATCATGGCGCGGGCGATGGCGACGCGCTGTTGTTGGCCGCCGGATAATTCAGCAGGCGTATGCGTCATGCGGTCGGCCAGGCCGACCAGGCCCAAGAAAAATTCTGCGCGTTCGCGCCGTTCATGCCGTGACAGTGGGGTTAACAACAAGGGCAATTCCACGTTTTCCAATGCGGTAAGTACCGGCATCAGGTTGTAGAACTGGAAGATGAAACCCACATTCGCAGCACGCCAATCGGCAAGCGCTGCTTCAGGCAATTGCGTGATATCGATGCCGCCCACGCGCAACACTCCGGCGTCCGGCTTGTCGATGCCGGCGATCAGATTGAGCAGCGTGCTCTTGCCCGAACCGGAAGGCCCCATCAGACCGATAAATTCACCTGCTTCCACATCCAGCGAAATGCCGGCCAGCACCGGCACGGTTTGATCGCCACGGCGGTAGGCTTTGGAGAGATTGCGAATTTCGATGAGGGGCATGATGAGGGGCATAGTGAAAACTGTTCGTAACCGTTATTTAACGCTAGTTTTCACCCGCGCACCCTCTTTTAAATCAGACGCCGGGTTGATGACGACGGTCTCGCCCCCTTTTAACCCCGCCTTGATTTCAATCAGGTCGCCGATGGCATTACCGGGGGTGATGCGCGTCTGTTTCACGCGCCCCATATCGACGACAAACACGACAGCTTGGCCATCGCGTTGAGTGAGCGCCTTTTTCGTGAGCGCGACCACCGGCTTGTTTTGCGTGGGGTCGATCGCCTGGGTGAGGAAGGCCACTTTCGCGCTCATATCCGGCAGCACGCGCGAATCTTTGTCGATGAAGCGCACCTTCACCAACACGGTCGCTTTGGCTCGGTCTACGGTGGGCACGATGCGCGATACTTCGCCGCGAAAGCGCGCATCGGGAATCGCATCGAGCAAGATCTCGCATGGCTGGTTAACGGAGACCTTGTGCAAGCTGGATTCTGAGACATCGACTTCCACCTCCAGTGTCGTCATGTCGGCAAGCGTGACCACCGCACCTTTGGATTCGGAAGCGGAGGCAAAGGGGGTGATCACATCCCCCACATTGGCGTGCTTGGTTAGTACCACCCCATCGAACGGTGCGCGAATCAAAGTGTATCCGTAGGCGACTTGACTGCCGCGCAGGCCTGCCTCGGCCATTTTGATTTCGGCGCTGGCCATGCTCACCGCCGCGTGCGCTTTGTCGTTGCGCGCCAGCGCAGTGTCGTAGGCGGATGGCGCAATGAAGTTTTTGCCGAGCAAGTCTTTGGCGCGTAAGAGCGCGGCTTGGGCGTCTTTCCATTCAGCCCGTGCTTGTTCGCGTTTGGCCTGGGCCGCGCGCACATTGGCTTGACTCTGGTTGACGTTGGCCTGCATGTCTTTATTTTCCAAGCGCGCAATGATATCGCCTTGCTTCACCGCGCTGCCTTCTTCCACCCCTAGCCACTCCAAGCGGCCGCTGCCCTTGGATGCCACCGCAGCACGGCGGTTGGCGGTGACATAACCGGTGGCGTTGAGCATGGCATAGCCCTGGGACGGATAGGCGCTGCCGACCGTGACCGTCTCGACCGTCGATTTGCCGCCGCGTGCCATGAAGAGTACGGCCCCAGCGAGCAGAAGTGCGCCCGCCACGATCCACCAGCGGCGCTTAGGTGAACCCTGGGTATCGGTACGACTAAGCTTAAACCGAGCAAGATCTTGATTATTCATTGTTTCCTATAAGCATAAAGCATAAATTAGCCGAAAGTAACGGCACAAGTATGCAGCCTAAACCTTAGTCGGCTTTAGCTAAAGATTGTTTCATGATGCGCCGTTATTTCCGGTTCAGACCCAGAAGCGAGTAAGCGGCACCATGCCGTCCCTTGCGTGTTTAAAGCTAAACGATGTTGATGTGTATGGCCGTGGCAATCATCGCATGTTTAATCGTAATTTCAGGAGGTAATCATGGCACTGACACGAAACGTATCCGCTGATGGCAAGGTGGTCACCATCAAGATCAACGGCCGTTTTGATTTCAGCGTGCATCAGGAGTTTCGCGAAGCCTACGACCTAGGCAGGGGTAAAGCGTCTGACTTCGTGTTGGATTTTGCCAATACCGAGTATATCGACAGTGCCGCGTGCGGCATGTTGCTGGTATTTCGCGATGCCGTGGGGGGCAATAGCGCCAATATCGGCATCGTCAATGCCAACCACGAAATCGTGAAAACGCTGACCATGTTGCAATTCCACAAAATGTTTAAGATCGCTTGAGTCTATGAACGCCCCACCAGCCATCAAGGCCGCCACCCGGCTGGCCGATGTGGCGCCCACTGAGATGCTCATGGCGCAGAGCCAACCGCTTAAAATCCTGGTGGTGGATGATGAGGCGGTGTTCCGCACGCTGTTGCAGAATCTGCTTGAGAAAATGGGGCTGCAGGTCGTCGCTGTGGGCAGTGGCGCCGAGGCGGTCGCGTCTTTCATGCACGAACAGCCGGACATGGTGTTGATGGATGTCATGATGCCGGGCGTCGACGGTTACCAAGCCACTGAATACATCCGCGACTTATCCGGCGATAGTTTCATCCCCATTATTTTTATCACGGCGATGAGCGATGAGAATGAATTGGCGCAATGCGTTATGCGCGGCGGCAATGATTTTCTGACCAAACCGATCAATCCGGCGGTACTGCAGGCCAAGATTGAAGCGTTTTCTCAATTGCGCCGCTTATACAAGGCAGTGAAAAGCCAGCGCGACGAGTTGGCCCAGCACAACCATTGGCTGAAACGCGAATATGAGATCGCCGAAGGCGTGTTCGCCAAGGTCATGCACTCCAGCGGCCTCAATTCGCCCAATATCAAATACATGCTCTCCCCGCAGGCAATATTCAATGGCGATTTGCTACTCGCCGCCTACCGCCCTTCGGGTGAGCTGCATTTGATGCTGGGCGATTTCACCGGTCACGGTCTGTCGGCGGCCATCGGCACCATTCCGGTGGCGGATATTTTTAACGGCATGACCGCCAAAGGCTTCCCTATTCCGGAGATTGTGGCCGAGATCAATCAAAAATTGCAGCGCATTCTGCCGCGCGGCTTGTTTTTAGCCGCCGCATTAATGGAGCTGGATGCGAAGAACCACAAGCTATCGGCCTGGGTCGGCGGCGTGCCGGATATTCTGATTTACGGCGCGGAGCACAAGGCTCTAGCCGGGCGCTTCACCTCGACCAATTTTCCGCTTGGGATCATGGAAACCGACCAGCTCGATTGCCATGTCGAGTCGATGGAGGTACGTCCGGGCGACCGCATCTTCCTCTATACCGATGGCGTGCCGGAAGCGCGCAATAGCGATCATGCCCTATTCTCGCAGGCGCGGTTGGAACAGTGCTTTAACGACGGCTATGAGCCCTCGGTGTTATACGAGCGCATTTTGTGGGAACTGGATCAATTCCGTGGCACGCATGAGCAAAGCGACGATGTGACGTTGATCGAAGTCACCGTCGATCCATCGGCGAACAATCCGCAAGCGCCGTCAAATGCCTTGGCGCCGCGCCCACCGTCGGAATGGAGCGCGAGCTTCGAATTCAGTGCCGAATCCCTGCGCGGCTACGATCCCTTGCCGATGATGATGCAGGTGCTGCTCGAGACCCAACGCCTGCATCAGCACAAACAGCGCATCTATATGGTATTAGCCGAGCTTTTCCTGAATGCCCTGGAACACGGCTTGCTAAAACTCGACTCCTCGCTCAAGGAGCGCACGGGGGGCTTCGGCGAGTATTACCAGGAAAAGGAGCGCCGGCTGGCTCAGCTCGGGGTGGGCCGGATTAAAGTCCGATTACGGCATGCGGTTAATGGGTCAGGGGGTCGGCTCACGATCCGAGTCGAAGACACCGGCCCAGGTTTCGATTTTCAACAACGGCTTGAACAACTAGAGAAAAACCAAGCCCTGCACGGGCGCGGCATCACGATGATCCGATCGGTGTGCGAGTCCTTGGATTATAGCGGCGCTGGCAACGCTGCCGAGGCGGTTTATCCTTGGCGCTTCGGGGACGGATCGGAATAAGACAACGCGGTTTCCCAACTGCGTAGCCGAGGGCAAGATGTTCGTATCCCGGCGCGTTTAGAATAGGCGTATGGATTTTCTCCCCTTCAATTACATGACTTGGGCCAAATCGCATCAAGGCCGCTATGCGTTTGACCTTTCGGTCAGCGGCATGGCGCCGCCGGATGCGGATTTGTTTGCGCTCGATTCCCGGTGCCTAACCCTGCAAGGCGTGAGCGACGATTTGCGCCAGCAACTCAAATTTGCCATTGCGCGCGAATATGACGTGATCCCATCCAAAGTGCTCCTTGCCGCCGGCACGTCGGAAGCGAATTACCTGGTATGCGGCGCGCTACTCTCTCACGGCGATGGGGTATTGGTGGAAACGCCGGGTTATCAAGGCTTAATGCGGCTCCCGAGCGTTTTTGGGGCGCACGCGATTCCTTTTGCGCGCCGTTTTGATGAGCGTTTCGATTTGTCGGTCGAGTCGGTGCAACAAGCTTGGCGCCCTGGCGTGAAGTTAGTGGCGCTCACTCGCCCGCATAATCCGAGTGGGTTTGCTGCGAGCACGGAGGCCTTGCGGGCCCTGGGCGAATGGTTGGATACCGTGGATGCTTATGCCTTGGTAGACGAGGTGTATCGCGATTTTGATCCGAATCCGCCGCCGGTGGCGCAAGCGCTGCATCCACGCCTGATTACCACCGCCTCGCTGACCAAGGTGTATGGCCTGGGCAGTCTACGTGCCGGTTGGGCGCTTATGCCCGAGGCGTTGGTGACATTCGCTGAGCAACACTATGACTTCATGGCGGTGAATCCGGCAACGACCATGCTGAATCTGGCCTTATCTGCGTTTACCAAATTAGCGCCACTGCGCGCACGCGCCATCCAACGCGCGCAACATAATCGCGCACTCGTTACAGCTTGGCTGAGTGATTCAACCTGTTTCTCGGCGCAACTACCCGCACACGGTATTATCGCGCTTTTGCAATTGCCTCCCGCCGTAGATGACGTGATGCTGGCACAGCAATTAGCGCAAGAAAAACAAGTGCTGGTCGCGCCGGGTAGCTACTTCGGTGCGCCGGGAACGCTACGCATCGCTTATGGTATGGAATCGGCGCGTTTGGTTGAGGCGCTGGAACGCTTAGAAATCGGCACGCAAGCCCATTTTCAAGGGCGCCCTTAGTTTCAGTCATATGATTTAGAACGCCCTAAACGCCAAAGCCACCTTCAAGACTTCTACCTCGAACATCAGACATTGCCTGAAACTTAGCTGGTTAGTCCCTGAATCCGCGATATAATTTTACTCCCATGCCATATCTATGTCATCGGCATTTTGCTGGCGGCTCGGGGTGTCGTCGCCGTGTCATGATTGGCGGTCAAGATAACCGGCTTTTTGCAGTCGGCGAGAAATTAACAGGAGACAACCCGTGTCGCGAATGCAAGGCAAAATTTTTATTCAACGTGGCTTCACGCTGATTGAGCTGTTGGTGGTCCTGGTCATTCTCGGGTTGCTAATCGGCTATGTGGGACCGAAGTATTTTGCGCAACTCGGAAAATCCGAAGTGAAAGTCGCGCGCGCGCAAATTAGCGCATTTTCCAAAGCACTCGATCAATATCGTTTGGATCTCGGCCACTATCCCAGCACCGAGCAAGGTTTGAGCGCGCTGGTGGCAAAACCCGCCAGTGAATCGAAGTGGGAAGGCCCCTATCTGGAAAAATCCGTTCCCAAAGATCCTTGGGATCGCCCCTATCAATACAAGAGCCCAGGCGAGCACGGCGACTATGATTTGATTTCGCTAGGTAAAGACGGCGCGGCGGGCGGTACGGGGGATAACGTGGATATCACTAACTGGTAAAGCTAAAGGCTTTGGAACCACGGATGACACGGATAAACACGGATGAAAGCCCTGGAAAAAACTACCGAACGCACACGGCGGCCGCCAGCACTGCTCTTGCTTTTAATCCGTGTGTATCCGTGTTCATCCGTGGTTACAAACGTAGTTAAAAAATGAAATTCAACGTCAAAGCCATGCGCGCCGGAGAGGGGCTCACTGCCCTGGCGCTTGACGCTGCGAACGAGATCGATGCGGCACGCCAAGCCGAGGCGCAGGGGTATACCGTGCTCACGGTTTCGACGCGCAAGGGTTTCGCACGGCTGGCTCGCGGCAATTCGAGCTTTCCTTTGGGGCTATTCAGCCATGAGCTGCTCGCGCTGCTGGATGCAGGCTTGCCATTGGTGGAAGCGGTGGAGACCCTGGCGGAAAAAGAGCATCGCCCGGAAGTAAAGCGGGTAATCGAGCAAGTGATCGGCCAATTATTCGAGGGCAAGACCTTGTCGCAAGCGCTGGAGCAATTCCCCGCCACGTTTCCCGCGCTGTATGTCTCCACCGTGCGCGCGGCGGAGCGCACCGGCGATTTGTCGGAAGCGCTCACCCGGTATATCGCCTATCAAACCCAGCTCGATTCGGTGAAGAAGAAGCTGCTGTCGGCTTCGATCTACCCGGTATTGCTGTTGAGCGTGGGCGGCTTGGTAACGATGTTCCTGCTGGGTTATGTCGTGCCCAAGTTCAGCCGGATTTTTGAAGACATCGGGGGCGACATTCCGCTGCTATCGAAACTGCTGATCCAGTGGGGCGTCTTCATGGAAGCGCACGCAGCGCAAATGGGCATAGGCGCGGTGGTAGTGATAGGCCTCGCTGTTTATTTGATGCGCTTGCCCGAGACCCGGCGCTGGGTTGGGCGCACGTTATGGAGTATCCCCGCCATAGGTGAGCGCATGCGGGTGTATCAATTGGCGCGCTTTTACCGCACGGTAGGCATGCTGTTGAATGGCGGCATTCCGGTGGTGACGGCGCTGGCGATGGTGGAAGGTTTATTGCATCCGACGTTGCGCGGTTTGTTGCATCGCGCCGCGGATGAGATTCGCGAGGGCAAGCCGATTTCGCAGGCGATGGAAACCCATCACCTCACCACGCCGGTGAGTTTGCGCATGCTGCGGGTGGGGGAGCGCACCGGGCGCATGGGTGAAATGATGGAACGCATCGCTGGTTTTTACGACGAGGAGATGGCGCGCTGGGTCGATTGGTTCACGCGCCTGTTCGAGCCGATCTTGATGGTGCTGATTGGCGTGATCATTGGCGGCATTGTGGTGCTGATGTACATGCCGATCTTTGAACTCGCGGGGAGCATTCAATGAGCACCTCGCCCAACACCAACACCCTTCAAGGCGTCACGCCGATGTCAAACGCACGCGAAATTTCCAACGACATTTTGCAATCGGCGCGCGCCGAGGCAGTGCGCACGCGGCGGCGCATGGTGGAGGTGCTGGAGGAAAAGCTCGGTATGCCGCCGCCGGTGTTTACCGCCAGTTTAGGGTTGACCCTGCACTATCCGGTGCTGTCGATGGATCAGTTGCAGCGTTTAGCGCCCGCCTTCGATTTATTACCTTTCGCGCAAGCGGCGCAAAAAGAGTGCGTGGTATTTCGCGACGACAGCGGGGCCGTGCTGGTGGTGGCGGGTGATCCGTTCGCGCATGGCTTGAGCAACTGGGCCGAGGATCGCCTGCCCGGTCCCTTCACTTGGTGTTTGGCGCACTACGCCGACGTGGCGGCTTTTTTGGCGCGCTTCGAGGAATCGATCCGCAGCATGGACAACGTGCTTACCTTGGAGCAAGGCGAAGTCACGGTTGCGCACTTAGAAGATCTCACCCTGAAGAGCATCAGCGAGGACACGAGCCCGGTGGTGCGCCTGGTGCACTCGACTTTGTACGACGCGTTGAAAGTCGGCGCCAGCGACGTGCATCTGGAAACCGTGAGCAACGGCCTCGTCATCAAGTATCGCATCGACGGCGTGTTGTCGCAGATTGGCTCGGTGCAGCGCATGGAATTCGCCGAGCAAGTCGTGTCGCGCGTCAAAGTCATGTCCGAGCTCGATATCGCCGAGCGGCGCGTGCCGCAGGATGGCCGCTTCAAGGTCATGATGCAGGGGCGCGAGGTGGATTTCCGTGTCTCCATCATGCCTTCTATTTTCGGCGAGGACGCCGTGTTGCGGATTCTCGACAAGCAAGCGCTGTCCGATCAAGTCAAAGGTTTGCGCCTGGATTTTTTAGGTTTCGACGCGCGTTCGATGAAAGAGATGCGCCGCCTGTCGAACGAGCCATACGGCATGGTGCTGGTCACCGGCCCCACTGGATCGGGCAAAACCACCACGTTATACGCAGCGATCACCGAGATCAATCACGGCCACGACAAAATCATCACCATCGAAGACCCGGTCGAGTACCAATTGCCGGGCGTGCTACAAATTCCGGTGAACGAGAAAAAGGGCCTCACCTTCGCACGCGGTCTGCGTTCCATCTTGCGCCACGATCCGGACAAAATCATGGTGGGTGAGATTCGCGACCCCGAAACGGCGCAAATCGCCGTGCAAGCGGCGCTGACCGGGCATCTGGTTTTCACCACCGTGCATGCCAATAATGTATTCGACGTGATAGGCCGCTTCATGCATATGGGCGTGGACCCTTACAGCTTTGTATCCGCTTTGAATGGCGTGCTGGCGCAGCGCCTGGTGCGGGTAAGTTGCCCGCATTGCAACGCACCTTACACCCCCAACGAGCAATTGTTGGTCGATTCAGGGCTGACGCACGCTGATATCGCCAGCTACCATTTCCGCTTGGGACAAGGCTGCGGTCAGTGCCGTGGCTCCGGCTTCAAAGGCCGCAAGGCCATCTCGGAAATGCTCAATCTCAACGATGAAATCCGCGAGATGATCGTGGCGCGCGAGCCGATCCGTCAGATCAAGGAGGCGGCGCGCCGCAACGGCACGCGCTTCTTGCGTGAAGCGGCGCTGGAACTGGTGGCGAACGGTGAAACCACTTTGCAGGAGATCAATCGTGTCACGTTTGTGGCGTGATCAAGTGCACATCGCCCTCGCCCCCGACCGCCTGGTGTTGGTGCGGGTGAGCGGCGGGCTAGCACCCAAGGCGCTGGCCAAGACTATTGTGCCGGTGGTGGCCGCTCACCCAGAGGGCGGTTGGAAGCCGGCGTTGGAGACCTTGGGCAAGCTGCTGCTGGCGGATCGCCAATGGCAAGAGGCACAGACCAGCGTCGTGCTGTCGAATTATTTTGTGCGATATCAACTTATTGCTTGGAGCGATGAAATTGACACCGATGAAGAACGCGAGGCCTATGTGCGCGCGAGTTTTTCCCAAGTGTATGGCGAAGGCATCGCGGATTGGGCCTATTCGGTGAGTGAAACCGGGCGTGACGCCTCGTGGCTAGCCGCTGCTATGGATCGGACGCTCTTGGCGAAGCTGGAAGAGTCCATCGCGAATAGCCGATCAAAATTGGTGTCGGTGATGCCGCATCTGATGCCCGCTTTCAACGCCGCGCGCCGCGAAATAAAACGCGACAATGCCTGGTTCGTGCAAGTGGAGAACAAAAAACTATTGCTGGGTCTCATCCTCGGCGGCCATTGGCAATCGCTCGGTAGCCGCCAAGTGAGCGATGACGCTTGGCAACAAGAATTGCCGCTGCTGCTTGATCGTGAATGGCGCCTGAAAGGCATGGGTAACTCGCCGCGCGCCGTGTATATCTCGGCGCCGGAGGCGAAACAGGCAGCGCTGGATGGTGAAGGGAAATGGATATTTCACTGGCTGCGCCCGAAACTTAAATATGGCTTCGCCGGTCGCGCCGATGTTGCTTACGCCATGGTAGTGGGCGCCTGATATGGCTATGCGCGCACTCACACTTGATTTCTTGCGCGCGCCGCACCGCACGCCCTGGGTGGGCATGCTGCTGTTGGTTTTAGGTGCGCTGGCGCTAGGGCAGGTGGCGAACCATGAACGCGCGCTCGCCGGCCAAATAGAATTGGCCGACGCGCGGTTGGAAATTTTGGCCAAGGGCAGCAAAGCTAAGCCAGCGCAACCGGCGGATGCCGAGGCGCAGCAGGAAGAAATTCGCCGCGCGAATGAAATCCTGCAACAGCTGGCATTGCCCTGGAGCGCTTTATTCATGGCAATAGAGACTTCGAATGACAAGGAAATCGCCCTGCTCGCGATTCACCCCGATGCTGGCAAGCGCGTGCTGCGTCTTTCCGGCGAGGCAAAGAATTTTGATGCGTTGTTGGCCTATATTGCGCGCCTGGAGCAGAGTCCGATGTTGAGTCAGGTGTACCTCAGCAGCCACGAACTGCGCTTGCAAGACGCGGAGAAGCCGGTGCGTTTCGCTTTGGTGGCGAATTGGGCGGTGCAGCCGTGAACGCGGCCATGGCAGCCTCGCGGCGCGCATGGATTTTTCTCGGCTGGCCGGGAGTGTTGGGCTTGGCGCTGCTGGTGGGCGCGGCCGGGGTGTATTTGACCGTGGTACAGGACAGAACGGCAAGGCTCACTGAACTGAAGCGTGAAAGCGCATCGCTCAAATCCCGCATCGAGCGCGCGGCGAAGAGCGGTATTCCGGAAACCGGCAGCATGGAAGAGTTGAATAAATTCTACGGTTTCTTCAGCGGCACGCCCCTTACTGAGTGGCTGGATAAATTGTACCTTGCGGCAGCGGCGCAAAAGCTGGTGCTGGAGCAAGGCGAGTATCGCTTAAATACGGATAAAACCGGCAAGCTCGCGCGTTATCAAGTCACGCTGCCGGTGAAGGGCAGCTATTTGCAGATCCGCCAGTTCGCTGATCAAGCCTTGATCGATGTGCCGGTGGCCGCGCTGGATGACATCAATTTCAAGCGTGAGGCAATCGGCGCCACCCAATTGGAAGCGCGAATCAAGTTCACCTTGTATGCGGGAACGAACTAATGGCTATGTCACCGCGTCAGCGAGGCGTCGTGCTGGGCGTGCTGCTTACCGCCACGCTGGCCGCCGTGGTATGGGTGAACCAGCAATCGGAAGACGAGCCGGTGGTCGTTGCCGCGCCGGTGAAGCAAAAATCGGCGGCCAAAACGGCTGCGGGCAATTCGCATTTGGCGCTGGAGAAGTTGCAGCGTACGCGGGCGGGAGCAGACAAGCCGGCGGTCGAGGACGTGTTCCAAGCCAAGTCCTGGTATGTCCCGCCGCCCCCACCGAAACCCGTGCCGCCCCCGCCCCCCGCGCCGCCGCCGTTGCCCTTCATCTACATGGGCAAGCTGCTGGAGGAGAATAAGCTGACGGTGTTTTTAACCAAGCAGGATCGGCATTATGCGGTGAAAGCGGGCGATACGCTGGATGGCACGTATCGCGTCGAGAGCGTGAGTGCGCAGCAAGTCTTATTTACTTATTTGCCTTTGAACATGCAGCAGACGCTCACCCTGGGAGGAGCGAATTAATGATTACTTTTAAAAAAATATCGATGGGTCTAATTGTGCTGGCCTTGTTGACGGCGTGTACCGCCGGCCGCCAGTCATTTGATGATGGCCAGCGCTTGATTCAGGAAGGCAAAATTGAAGAGGGGTTGCTTGAACTGGAGCGGGCGCTAAAAGAAAACGCCAGAAGTGTTGAATACAAGACTTTTTATCTGCGGCAGAAAGAACTTTATATCGCGCATCTTTTGGCAAAAGCCGACCACGCGCGCGCCACGAAGCAATATGCCGAAGCTGAAGGGGGCTATCGCCGCGTGTTCAAATTCGATCCGAATAACCGGCAGGCGAATAATGGCCTGGAAGGCATTCGTAACGATCGGCGGCGCGATGAGGTGATGGCGAATGCGGAGAAGGTGTTGAAGGAGGGTAAGACCGAGGAAGCGCAGGCCATCGCGCGCAGTGTGCTGGCAGAAGACCCGCAGCACGAAGCCGCACTCAAGATGAATAGGACATTGGAAGAGACGGCCGCCACGAAAAAACTGGCGAGCAACGGGTTGAGCGCCGCTTTTAAAAAACCCATTACGCTTGAGTTTCGCGACGCGAATCTGAAAGCGATTTTTGAAGTGATTTCGCGCGCCACCCAAATTAATTTCATATTCGACCGCGATGTGCGGCCGGATTTGAAATCCACCATCTTCGTCAAGCACACCACCATCGAAGACGTGATCAATCTGCTCATGGTCACCAATCAACTTGATAAGCGTGTGCTGAACGAAAACACCATTTTGATTTATCCCAACACCCCGGCCAAAAACAAGGATTACCAAGAGTTGATCGTGCGCGCGTTCTATCTGGCCAATGCCGATGTGAAACAGACGCTAAACATGATCAAAACCCTGGTTAAGACGCGCGACGTGTTCATCGACGAGAAACTTGGCTTGTTGGTAATGAAAGACACGCCGGAGGCGATCCGCCTCGCCGAGAAGCTGATCGTGGCGCAAGACCGCGCCGAACCGGAAGTGATGCTGGAAGTGGAAGTATTGGAAGTGAAGCGTAGTCGCTTGCTGGATTTGGGTATTCAGTTTCCCAACACGTTTACCGCGCTCAATATCGCCACCCAGAATACATCCAGCACGACCGGCGGCGTAATTGTGAACACATCGGCGCAAACGCAGAATGTGGTCACAATACAGACATTAAAGAACCTCACGGGCGGCAGCATTGCTATCTCGCCTAATCTACAGCTTAATCTCAAAAAAGAAGATGGCGACGTACAAACGCTCGCCAATCCGCGCATTCGGGTGAAGAACAAAGAGAAGGCCAAAATCCATATCGGTGAGAAAGTGCCGGTGATTACCACCACCAGTACGGCCAACGTGGGCGTAGCGGAATCGGTTAGCTATCTTGACGTCGGTTTGAAACTCGACGTGGAGCCACAAGTCTATTTGGACGGCGATGTGGGGATCAAGGTCGGCTTGGAAGTTTCTAGCATCGTGCGCGAGATTCGTGGCCAGACCGGTTCACTTACTTACCAAGTCGGCACGCGCAATGCGGCAACCGTACTACGGCTGAAAGACGGCGAGACGCAAATCCTGGCCGGTCTGATCAGCGACGAGGATCGGCAAAGCGCGAGCAAGATTCCGGGGCTGGGTGATTTGCCGCTGATCGGGCGCTTGTTCTCGACCCAACGCGACGAAACAACCAAGACCGAGATCGTGCTGCTGATCACGCCACGCATCGTGCGCAACCTCACGCGCTTGGATGCGGCGCAGAGCGAATTTTCATCCGGCACTGAAGGTGCGATTGGATCGGCATCGTTGAGTTTGCGCCCGCCCGCATCGTCGGGGCCGGCGGTGACGCTGCAAGGTCAAGGCGCGCCCGCGCCGAGGCCCTCGGCGCAACAGCCTGTGGTCGCGCCGCTGACATTGTCGATGACGACCGTGCCGAGCATCGGCAAGGGGCAAGAATTCAATTTGGTGGTGCAGGCGACCTCGAGCGGCGAAGTGAAATCATTGGGCTTTGATTTGGTGTATGACCCAGCGCTCATGGAAGTGGTGCGCGTGACCGAAGCCGCGTTCTTGAAGCAAGGCAATGCCACGACCGAATTTATCGGCAACCCGGTCGAAGGCGCCGACCGCTTGACCGTCAACATCAATCGTACGACGGGCGGCGCGCGCGGCACGGGTGCGGTAGCGGTGGTGGTATTGCGTGCGTTGACGGAGCCGGGTGCGGCGCAAGTCAGTATCGAGAATGCAAAGGTGGTCGATGCGACAGGTAAACCGTTGGACGTTAACTTGCCGACGCCGACGAGCATTAACATCGCGCCTTGATGTTGCCGCATGAAGGTATTTAAAACCCTATCTGGACGGTTCGATAATAGCGGCTTCACGCTCATTGAGCTGCTCATCACGGTAGCCATTGTCGGCCTATTAGCCAGCATCGCGCTGCCGATGACGGAGCTGGCGGTGCAGCGTTCCAAGGAGCAGGAATTGCGCATCGCCTTGCGTGAAATGCGCACCGGCATCGATGCCTATAAAAAAGCCTGGGATGAAGGCCATATTCAAAAGAGCGTGGACGACTCCGGCTATCCCAAAAAACTCGAAGTGCTGGTTGAGGGTGTGGAAGATTTTAAAAATCCGAAGCGCGTAAAAATGTACTTTCTGCGCCGCATACCACGCGATCCGATGGCGAAAGATACGCGTAGTGACGCTGCCGAGACCTGGGGAAAACGCGCCTATAAAAGCCCGCCCGACGAGCCGCAAGAAGGCGATGATGTGTATGACGTGTATTCATTGAGCACGCGCGTGGGGCTGAACGGCGTGGCGTATCGGGAATGGTAATGATTAGGCATCAGGTGTCAGGCGTCAGGCGTCAGGGAGAGGGCTTCACCTTGGTCGAGTTGTTGGTGGTGCTGGCGATTATTGCCCTACTGGTGTCGATTGCCGCACCGCGCTATTTCAATAGCGTGGAAAAATCCAAGGAAGCGGTGTTGAAGCAAGATTTGTCCACGATGCGCGATGCACTCGACAAATATTACGGCGATTCCGGAAAATATCCTGATTCGCTCGACGATTTGGTCTCCAAAAAGTATTTGCGCAAGCTGCCGGTCGATCCAATTACGGATAGCGCCACGACCTGGGTGGCCGTGCCGCCCGAGGATGTGGAGAAGGGCGGCGTGTTCGATGTGCACAGCGGCGCGCCGGGCAACGCGCGCGACGGCACGCCGTATTCGAGCTGGTAATGATGCGTCAACGCGGCTTCACTTATCTCGCGCTGCTGTTCATGGTGGCCATCATGGGCGCGGTGCTGGGCGCCACCGCCGTAGTGTGGCGCACCATGAATCAACGCGACAAGGAGCAAGAGCTGCTATTTATCGGCCACGAATATCGGCGCGCGATTGGGCTCTACTACGAGCGCACGCCGGGCGCTGCCAAACAGTTTCCCAAAAAACTCGAAGACCTGCTCGAAGACAAGCGACAAACCACGCTCACGCGCTATCTGCGCAAACGCTACAACGATCCCCTCGGTTCTGAGAAGGAATGGGGTTTGGTGCCGGGACCGGGCGGCACGATCATGGGGGTGTACAGCCTGTCGGATAAGACGCCGATCAAGACCGGTAATTTCGACGAGGATGACAAAGACTTCGCGAGCGCGTCGTCGTTTCAAGCGTGGAAGTTCGTGTATCAAGCGAAGGCTGCGCCGGCCGTTCCGATCCCTGTGGCGCCGCCGGCTGCGGCGCCGATAGCGCCACCGAATGCACCACCGGCAGTGCCGCCATCCCCCTAGCAAACAACACCGTGGTAAAAAAATTTAAAACCTAAACCGACGCCACCGCCAGCTTCGCTGCTTCGGTCAAACTCTCCGCCGATACAATTTTTAAGCCGGACTCCGCCAACATCTTGCGTCCCAATTCGACGTTGGTGCCTTCCAGGCGCACGATCACCGGCACTTGCACGCCGACTTCGCGCACGGCTTGGATAATGCCCTCGGCGATGATGTCGCAGCGCATGATGCCGCCGAAGATGTTGACCAGTATCGCTTTCACGTTGTGGTCGGCGAGGATGATCTTGAATGCCTTGGCCACCGTTTCGGCGGTAGCGCCGCCGCCGACGTCGAGAAAGTTGGCGGGGAGGCCGCCGTGCAGTTTGATCAAATCCATGGTCGCCATCGCCAGCCCGGCGCCGTTCACCATGCAGCCGATGTTGCCGGCGAGCGCGATGTAGTTGAGGCCGGCGGCGTGGGCGGCTGCTTCCTTCGGGTCATCCTGGCTCACATCGCGTTTGTCGGACAAGGCGGCCTGCCGGTACAGCGCGTTGTCATCCACGATCATCTTGCAATCGAGCGCGACGATGCCGCCAGTTTGGGTGACGATCAAGGGATTGATCTCCAGCATGGATAAATCGCGCTGTAGGAAAAGTTTGTACGCGGCATGCAGCAAGCGCGTCATTTCCCCGATTTGTTTGCCCTCCAAACCCAAGGCAAAAGCCAGGTTGCGGCACTGAAAGTCTTGCAAGCCCATGAGCGGGTCGCAGCTTTCGCGCAGAATCTTTTCCGGTGTGGTTCGGGCGACCTCCTCAATATCCATGCCGCCGCTGGCGGAGGCAACGACCGTGATGCGCTCGCTTTCGCGATCCACGAGCAAACTCAAATACAACTCGCGCGCGATAGACAAGGTTTCTTCCACCAACACGCGCGATACGATTTGGCCGTGCGGCGCGTTTTGATACGTGACCAGCGATTTACCAAGCAGCGCATCGGCTGCAGCGCGTAAATCATCCACCGAAGTGACGAGCTTCACGCCCCCCGCCTTGCCGCGCCCGCCGGCATGGATCTGCGCCTTGACCACCCAAGCGCTACCGCCCAGCGTGTTGGTGGCCACTTCAGCATGCAGGGTATTCTCGATCACGACCCCGCGCGGCGTGGTGATACCATGTTCGCGCAAAACTTCTTTGGCTTGATATTCGTGTAGGTTCATAAAATGTTCCGCGTAGCGACCTGGCCACCGCTCCCTCTGGAAGCGGGCAGTCAACGTTATAGAAAGTGAAATTGTGAGGGAAAACGCGTGAAGACGGAAGCGCAAATCGAAATCATCTCGTCGCTGAGCGAAGTCGATGCAGCCGCGTGGGATGCGCTTGCGGGGCCGCAGCCCTTCGTGCGCCATGCATTTTTACACGCTTTGGAGACGACCGGCTGTGTCGGTGGCGACACCGGCTGGCTGCCGCGTCACCTGCTGCTGAAGCGGGAGGATGCCTTGGTGGGCGCGCTACCGCTGTATTTGCGCTATGACTCCTACGGTGAATTCGTGTTTGATTTTGCATGGGCCGACGCCTATGCGCGTGCCGGCGGGCAGTACTACCCAAAATTGTTGACCGCGATTCCGTTTACGCCGGTGCCAGGTAGACGCTTGCTGGCGCACACGGATGATGACCGATTCTTTCTGATTGATGCGGCGTTGGCATTCGCGAAGGAGCTTGGCGTGTCTTCTTGGCATTGCTTGTTTCCCCTTGAGGAGGATGCACGCTTATTGGAAGCGCGCGGCTTGATGCCGCGGCAGGGCGTACAGTTTCATTGGCGAAACGCGGGCTATGCGAGCTTCGACGCATATCTTATGACCATGAACCACGACAAGCGCAAGAAGATCAAACAAGAGCGGCGTCGTGTGCGTGACGCGGGTGTGAGTTTCGTGCATCGGGTCGGCGCCGAGATCACAGAGGCGGATTGGCGCTTCTTTTTCGCTTGCTATCAACGCACCTACCGCACCCATCGTTCACCGCCGTATATGAATCTGGCGTTTTTCCTGGATATCGCCTTGCGTTTGCGCGACCAGCTACTGCTTGTCATTGGCTATCTGGCGGGCGAGCCGATTTCGGTGGCGCTCAATTTGTTCGATGGCGGGCGCTTGTATGGCCGCTATTGGGGGGCAACCCAATTTGTTTCCGGCCTGCATTTTGAAACCTGCTATTACCAAGCACTGGAGTTCGCCATCGCGCGCGGGTTCCAGGTGTTTGAAGGGGGGGCGCAAGGTGAGCACAAGCTGGCGCGGGGCTTGCTGCCGGTCACGACCACTTCCTTGCACTGGCTGGCGGATACGGAATTTTCCCGCGCGGTGGGCAATTTCCTTGTGCGGGAAACGCATGGCGTGGCGCAATACGTGGATGAGTTAAACGAGAGCAGCCCCTTTCGGGCCGACTAATCGGCGGCAGACAAGTTTCCGCGTCGCGTTTGTTTGATCAGACTCGCTTTGCGTTTTGTTTGCAGCCGTTGCTCACGCGAGGCGCGGCTGGGACGGGTTGCTTTTCTGATTTTGGGCTCGATTGCGGCAGCTTGCAGTAAGGCGATCAAGCGCGAGAGCGCATCTTTGCGGTTCAGGCCTTGGGTGCGGAAGCGGTGCGCGTCGATCAGTAGCACCCCTTCGTCCGAGAGGCGCCGGCCGGCGAGTTTTTTCAAGCGTTCCTTCAACGCATCCGGCAGCGAGGACGAGCGGGCGACATCGAAGCGCAGCTCGACCGCGCTCGATACTTTGTTCACGTTCTGGCCACCAGGGCCGGAGGCGCGCACGAAGCTGAAGGTCAGTTCGGCTTCATCTAGGGCTAGATCGGAAGTGATTTTTATCATATTGCTTCACGCTTCCAATGAAAGCGCCTGTTGTCTTGGACAGAACTACGGGCTGTAGCGAAGTCCATTGTAGATTTTTTTTCCAGTGCTCGGTTATAGTGCGCATATGGAGCCAAACAATTTTACATTGAGGCGTCAAAATTGCCCTTCTCGCCTTACCGCTCAATCGATTGCAGATTGGATGAACGTCCATGAGTGAGGAACAATTTGATTTTGAGGCTTGGTCCAGCCTGGCGCAAACTGATCCGGCCGCATTCGAGATCAAGCGTCAGGAAATGATCGACCAGCTGATCGAAGAGGCACCGGAAGACTTGCGACAACGTCTACGCAGTTTCCAATGGCGCATCGATATGGAGCGCCAGCGGAGCGCCAACCCGCTGCAAGCCTGTATTCGCATTTCCAACATGATGTGGGATTTAATTCACGCTGACCGCGGTTTTCTCTGGTCGCTGCAAGCAATGTCCGATCCGAGCGCACTGCTCAACGCCATTCCAGCGGAAAGTAGTTCGGCTGATGTGGTATTCCTCAAGCCTGAGCGCGGTTGAGTCTTAAAAAATCCTTTATCAAGGGGACTTGGCTTTTTACGCCTTCCCCAAATCCACTTCTTCTGCCCAGATCAACGCTTGCACGTGTGCCAGGTTGATATCCTCCGCCGAGATACCGCTGACCGCCGCGTAGGTGGCGATGACTTGCTCTTCTGCCTCTTCGCAGGCAATGGCGAGATCGAGATATGGGGCATAGATGCCTTCGCGCTGAGTGAGCGCGGCCTCAATGGCCGGCGGCAATTTCAGGCTGGCTAAAGCAGTTTCCATCGGCATGTTGAGCAGCGCATCGAGTAGGGAGAAGATGCCGGTGATGAATAATCCTTCCTGCTCTTTCGGCTTGAGTTTCTTTTGTCCCAGCAGTTCGGTGAGGCGCGCGCGCACCAGGGCGTTTTTCATTAACGCGAGGGTGCGGTGATCGGGTTGCCCGCTGGCGAAGAGCAGCAAGGTCAACCAGCGGTACAGGGGGTCGTAGCCGAGCACGACCAGCGCATGGTTGATCGAGCGCACCGGCTGCAATAAGCCGGTGGCGGGGGAGTTGATAAAGCGCAGTAATTTGTAGGAAAGCACGGGATCAGGCTTGAATTGCTTATCCAGTTCAGCCATGTCTGCATGGCTCATGGTGAGGTTGAGCAGTTGCATCACACGCAGGCGCTGGCTGTCCACCTTGGTGGCGTGAACCGGCAGCGGCTTGGCGAAGTAGTAGCCCTGGAATAAATCAAACTTGAGCTTACGGCAGACCGCATACAACTCCTCGGATTCGACTGGGTTCGCGATGAGCTCGAAATCGCCATGGCTTCGGAGTTGCACCACCAGCTCGCCGAGTTGCATCGCGGTCAGCAAGGTGGGGTCGATGCGGATGTAATCCACGAGCGGCAATAGATCGTCGAGCGCTTCCCGATATTTCAATTGCTGTAGGCCGAGGCGGTAGCCCGCATCGTGTAGCGCCTGACAGCGTGCGATGAGCTTATCCAATGGCCCCGCAGCGGGCGGGCTGAACATCAGCACGATACCGGCGCCCTCTATGCGATCGAGAAATTCGGTGTCGAGCGAGGGGGCAGAGAGGGTGGCAAAAATCTGTTTTTCGCCGCGAAGCTGTTGCACATTCAAATCTTCCATGCTGGAGAGCAGCATTTCATCCACCATTTGTTGCAGCAGTTGCGCGCCTTCTCCTGGCGGGGGCGCGGCTTTCTTGATGCACATTTCATAGCTGACGATTTCGCCGCTGAGATCCAGGATGGGTTGACGTCCGAGAAAACGATTTAAGAGCTCGCTCGCTTGCGTGCGGACGCCATGGGTGGGGATGTCGAGCATATTGGAGACTACGGCCGACGCTCCTGCGGTGTCGATAACGGGGTGAGATTCAGGGCGATTGAATATGGGGGTTTCCATCAGCGGCACGATGCGCTCAATCGGTGGTGGTGCTTGCGCGATCACGCTGTCGTTCTCTGCTTGGACAGGCTTGTCATGGGATAGAAATTTAAAGTATTTGCCCAGCATGGATATTTCCTAAGAGGCGCCCCGACCTTTTGTCGCCGGTACCTCTTTAACGGTTTCGGGGCGGGTTTCTTAAATCGTATGTCATGCTTGTCACGCGGCTCTGTATAAGCATTTCCCGATATAATCTCGCCACTCAACCTCAATCCACAGCAGAAAGGATTATTCCATGTACGGTTTTAGCGCAAACGTGAATCTGTCGTTCGATCAGGCGGTATTAAAAGTGATTGAAGAGCTTAAAAAAGAAGGCTTTGGCGTACTTACTGATATCGACGTGAAAGCGACCATGAAGGCAAAGCTGGATATCGACCGTCGCCCTTACCGCATCCTAGGCGCGTGTAATCCCGTACTCGCCAACCAGGCGCTGGATATGGAGCCGGATATCGGCCTGCTGCTACCGTGCAATGTAGTGGTGCGGGAAGAAGAAGACGGCCGGGTCAAGGTGCTGTTTCTCGACCCGAATTTGATGGTGGAGCTGGTTACCAACAAGGCCATCTGCGAAGTTGCGACCGAGGCTCGCGCCCGTTTGGAGCGGGTAAAAGCTGCGCTATCTGCCTAAACCCAGGCCTGCGTCCCCGCCTGGGGCGCTTTCCCGCCCCTGCCTAAACAAAAATTCACTTCACCTCCAACGGCTTATTGCCGATATTGTAGGTAGCGAAGACCAGCCTGATGGGTGACTATTCCGTTCACATTAGGCTGCGTATAATTAAACAGTACGGCGAATGCCGTAGCGGAGCAAGCTATTCCAAAACCCATGGAGCGACGTGCAACTTGGAAGGGCCGGATGGACTTATCCCGGGTATATACCAAAACTTCCAAAGGCATTCTTGAAGGCAATGCCAAGTCGCGTGATTTGTCACGCGAGCATGGGCGGGTGCTTACGCTCATCGATGGCAAATCCACCGTCAGCGATCTCCTCGAAAAAAATTCACGTCTCTCCGAAAGCCGCCTGGGTGAAATTCTGGATGAACTTGCCGAATTCGGCATGATTCGCCAACTCAATGGCGCACTGGCGGTGGACGATCTCGGTTTTTCCTCCACCATCATCGTCGGCGAAGCCAATACGCAAGCCTTCTTCGAGGCGCAAGTCAATCTCGAACGTGAACTACGCAGGGCAGAAGACCATGAAGCGCGCAACAAGGAAGAAGAGCGCACAACCCTGCTGAATGAAGTGAAAGCCGACATTGAGGCCGAAGCCGAATCGATTAAGCGCGAACTAGCCGAACGCAATACGCGTGAAGCGCAGGTTAAAGCGCAAGAAGGGTCACGGCGTACGGCGGAACAACAATCACGCCGCGAAGCGGATGTTAAGACCCAAGCTGCAGAGAAAGCGCGCGAGGAAGCCCAGACCCACGCCAAGGCCGTAGCAGAACACGCGCGCAAGCAACTGGAGGTCGAAGCGAAAGCGCGTGCAGAAGCGGAGGCTCGCGCCCAGGCGCTGGAAGCCGAAGTATTTGCGCGGGCCGAAGTGGCACGCAAAGCCAAGCAAGAAGCCGCACAGCGCGGGCAGGCTGAAGCCGATGCCAAAGCCCGCATGGAAGTAGAGAAAAAAGCGCGCAAGGAAGCGGAGAAACAAACGCTGGCGGCGGAAAAAGCGCGTGATGCAGCTGAACACAAAGCGCGCAAAGCGGCCGAGGATAGTGCCCGTTTGGCCAAGGAAGTAGAAGAGAAGGCGAATGTCCGGCGCGAGCTTGAAGCCAAGATCCAGTCGGAGGAAGAAGCGCAGCGCCGCGCCGAGACGGAGGCACGTCTGCGCGATATGGAGCAGGGCAAGCGGCACGCGGAAGAGGAGGCGCGGGCGCTCGCGAAGGCATTGGATGAAGCCAGGCTTGCCACCGAATTAGAGACACGCGTGAAACGCCGGATTGAAGCGCGTGCCCGCGAAGAGGAAGAAGCACGCCAACGCGCCGAGGCGGCGGCACGCGCTAAATTGGAGGAAGAATCGCGCTTGCGACTGGAAGCAGAAGCGCGTGCGCGAGAAGAAGCCGAAGCGCGGCGGCTGGCGGAAGAAGCCAAGTTAAACGCAGAGCAGGAAGCACAAGCGCAACTCGAAGCAGAGCGAGTTGCGCGAAAGGAAGCAGAAGCGCGTGCGGCGGCCGAAGCCGAAGCGCAACGCCAGGCGGAAGCGGCGCGGCTGGCAGCCGAGCAGCGTGCAGAACAAGAACGTCGGGCGCGCGAAGCAGCTGAACGCGAGGCGCGCGCGCTGGCCGAAGCGGAGGAAGAAGCGGCGCAGCGTCAAGCAGAAGCTGAACTGCGCCTCAGAGAAGCAGCCGAGGCGCAGGCGGCGGAGCAAGCGCGGCTGGCAGCCGAGCATCAGGCGGAAGCAGAACGCCGAGCGCGCGAGGAAGCCGAGCGCGAGGCGCGCGTGATGGCTGAAGCGCAGGCTAAAGCGGAGGAAGCAGCGCAACGGCTCGTTGAGGAGGAACGCCTTCGCGCAGAAGCCGAAGCACTCGCCGTGGCCGAGGCGGAGCAAGCGGTGCGGCTTGAAGCCGAAGCGGTAAAGCGTCAACTGGAAGAACAGCAGCGTGCGGAAGAAGCGCGGATTGAACGCGAAGCAGCGGCGCGGCAACAGGAAGCGGCGCGTGCGGCAACCGAGACTGCCCGTGCGCTAGCCGAAGCACGCGAACTCGCCGAAGCGGAAGTGCGCGCGCGGGATGAAGCGCGGCAGCAAGCGCGCGAAGCGGCAGAAGCGGCGGCGCGCGCCGAGGCCGAGGAAGCGCTACGGCGGGTTGAAGAATCCGCGCGCCGCGAAGAAGCCGAGGAAGCGCGCTTGCGTGACGAGGCCCAAGCGCGTGCGATGGCGGCGGCACGGGGCGCAGCGGTGTTTCCATTCCTAAACGTACACAAACGTACCCGCATTCGGTTTGATAAAAGACTGATTAAGCCGGCTGCCTACGGTGTTCTCGGTTTGTTGGTGTTCGCGCTGGCACTGCTTCATCTCATCTCATTTAATTTTTATATTGCAACGCTTGAGCGCCAGTTGACCGAGTCTCTCGGTCAGCGGGTGGTGGTCAAAGATATTCGCTTTTCGGTTTATCCAGCGCCCCATCTTAAATTAGAAGAGGTATCGATTGGCGATTTAGCCGAAGTACGCATCGGCACGGCGCGTCTGTTTCCTGTTTCCACAACTTGGTTTTCTGAAGCCAGGGCGATGCGCCGGGTAGAGTTAGAGGCGGTGGCCTTGTCAGAAGACAGCGTGAGTGCATTGGCGGTTTGGATCCAATCTCAAGCCCAAGCCGCGCCGGTGCAATTCGAGCAAATTTTAGTGAAAGACGCTAGGCTTGCGAATCGCTTGCTCGATTTATTCGCGTTCGACGCCGATGTGAAAATGGATCATGGCCGTTTTGTAAAAGCCCAAATCAAGAGCACCGATCAGCGCATTACCATCGATTTCACGCCGCAGGCGGATACGCTGGCGATTCAATTGAGCGCGACACGATCCGTGCTGCCGCTCGAGCCACGGATACAATTTGATGAGTTGAAAATCACGGCCGTCGCGCGTCCAGGCAGCATGACCCTGAGTCATATCGAAGGGCAGCTTTATGGCGGCTCGCTGAGCGGCAATGCGCAGGTTGAATGGCGCAATGGCTGGATATTCACGAGTGATTTAGGGGTGCGCCAGATAGCGATTGAGCCCGCGATCGCGTTGTTTACCCACAACATGAAGGCGCGCGGCGCGTTGGAAGCAAAAATTCGGCTGACGACTAAATCTGCCAAGCTAGAAGCATTAATGGATGCACCCCAGGTGCAAGCGACGTTCCGGGTGCGCGACGGCGAGTTGTCCGGCGTGGATCTGGTGCGGGCGATCCAGTCTGCGCGAAGCAACGGTAATGTCGGGGGTAAAACCCATTTCAACGAGCTATCGGGGTATCTGCAACTCTCAAATGGGCGTTATCAGTATCGGCAACTGAAGTTATTGACAGGGGTGATGAACGCGAACGGGAATCTGGAAGTCTCCGCCGAGCGTGGCTTATCGGGAAATCTGGTGGGTGAGTTGCGTACCCGCGCGACGGCGCTACGCACCCCCTTTACCTTGTCTGGCACGTTGGATACCCCAACGCTCAGAGTGGCAAGCCTACCCCAGCGTGTAGCGCCAGTGAAGGTTCAAAATTCAGAAGCGCAATAAAACGGGTTTATACCGTTTCTGAATATTATGCGGCGGCTTCGCCGATCATGTGTGCTTTGACTGCATCAAGCGAATCACGCAGCGATTCTTCCGATAATTCGTTTAAAAATTCCGCTAAAAATTCCGCTGCTTCGTAGGTGTTTGCGGGCAAGCTTTTGGTGTCAAGCTCGGCTACGAAAGCCGCGGCCGCACCCGCGATGCGTAGCAGCCTTTGCCGCTCGGACATCAGCATTTCCATTTCTTCGCGCAGCATGGTGATCTCTTGGTCTTTCATTTGAATCATACGTTGCGGCATGGTGGCCTTCCTTTGGATCTAGATTGAAAATGTTGAAATTTTTGGGTGGGCTTGTCAATGCTTAGTATCACCCACTGTACTTGATAACGGCCATGCTGTGAAAAAGTTTAAGCAAGCCTAAAGTCGTAGTCAATTTGGCACGCTATTTGCAATTACCCCTGTACCCCACGGCATACGAATTTCAAGAGTAGGTAAACATGTTTGTAATGGCTTCATCCCAATCACGATTCTCCAGCGTTGGAGCATGCCAAGCATCGACAGGAGGAGCGCGATGCCATGGCCCATGCCGATCTCCTTGAAGAAATTGAATATATTGACGAAGAGGGGCTGGTCGTGGAAGAAAGCAACCCGGAAGAGTGTCCCCAAGAAATCCAGCGTCTGGTGGAAAGGCGCCGTAAAAAAAGAATCTCAAAGTAATCCAATTTCTGACAGGGACGTCGTAATTTTGACGCCGCGCTAGTCCAATTTCTCCCGCTGCACGACCAACTTTTCCAGTGTGGCGTTAAATCCTTCCAGTCGTTCTTTTTCTTGCGCCACGACTGTTGGCGGGGCCTTATCCACGAAGCTGGCATTACCCAGCTTGCCTTGGGCTTTGACCACTTCGCCTCGTAAGCGTGTGATTTCTTTGTCTATCCGCGCGCGCTCCGCGTCCAAGTCGATTTCGATCTTCAGCATTAAGCGATATTCGCCCACGATTTGTACCGGCGCTTGAGTTTGCGGCAGCGCGTGGGTCTCGATCTCAACCTCTGATAGTTTGGCCAGCGCAGTCAGATAAGGCGCAAAACCCGCCAGCGTGGCCGCATCACCTAAGGCTACCAGCGGTACCTTCAGCGCCGGGGAAATCGACATTTCACCACGCAGCGCACGGCAGGCATTGACCAACTCCTTGAGCAGCGCCACTTTACTCATCGCAGCGCGGTCGATTTTAGCGGGGTTCATCACCGGATAAGGAGCGAGCATGATGCTGTCCCCGGATTTGCCGGCCCCCTTATTTCCAGACAGAGGCGCGACGATCTGCCACAACTCCTCGGTGATGAAGGGGATGATCGGATGCGCGAGCCGTAGCGTGGCTTCCAATACGCGCACCAGGGTGCGGCGCGTGGTGCGCTTTTCTGCCTCGTTGCCGTGCTGCAATTGCACCTTGGCCAGCTCCACATACCAATCGCAATACTCGTCCCACACGAATTGGTAAATCGCAAGTGCTGCCAAATCGAAGCGGTATTGCGCGAAGGCGTCGGCGACTTCTTTTTCCGCGAGCTGCAAGCGGCCGATGATCCATTTGTCCATGTCGGAATATTGCAGTACCCCGGAGGGTAGGCTGCGCGCGGGATGCGCTTCATCCAGGCCAACATCGTGCCCCTCGCAATTCATCAGCACGTAGCGCGTGGCGTTCCACAGCTTGTTGCAGAAGTTGCGATAGCCGTCGCAGCGCTGTAAATCGAATTTGATGTCGCGGCCATGCGTGGCCAGGCTGGCGAAGGTGAAGCGCAGCGCATCGGTGCCAAACGCGGGAATGCCCTCGGGGAATTCTTTGCGTGTGGCTTTCGCGATTGATTCCGCTTGTTTCGGGTTCATCAAGTTGCTGGTGCGTTTTTCCACCAGCCGCTCGAGGTCGATGCCGTCGATCAAATCCAAGGGGTCCAGAATATTGCCTTTGGATTTGCTCATCTTCTGGCCCTGCGCGTCGCGCACCAGGCCGGTGACATACACTTCGCGGAACGGCACCTGGTCGGTGAAGTGCAAAGACATCATCACCATGCGCGCCACCCAGAAGAAGATGATGTCGAAGCCGGTGACCAACACGCTGGTCGGCAGATAGCGCTTTAGTTCGGCCGTTTCATCCGGCCAGCCAAGGGTGGAAAACGGCCATAGCGCGGAGGAAAACCAGGTGTCGAGCACGTCTTCGTCCTGGGTTAGCGTTTTATCACCCGCTTGTTTCTGCGCCTCGGCCAGGGTGCGTGCGACGTAGATATTGCCTTCCGCGTCATACCAGGCGGGAATGCGATGGCCCCACCATAATTGGCGCGAGATGCACCAGTCTTGAATATTGGTGAGCCATTGATTGTAAGTACTGGTCCAGTTCTCGGGAACGAAGCGCAGCTCGCCGCTATCCACCACATCCAAGCCGCGCCGGGCGAGGCTATCCATTTTCACGAACCACTGATCGGTGAGCATGGGCTCGATCACCGCGTGCGTGCGCTCGCCGCGCGGCACCATGAGCTTGTGCGGCTTGGTGTCTTCCAGCAGATTGCGCGCTTGCAGGTCTTCGATGATGCGGGCCCGCGCATCGTAGCGGTCGAGCCCTTGGTATTCCGTAGGGCCAAAATCATTGATCTTGGCATCCAGCGTGAAAATACTGATCGGGAGCAGTTCATGACGCGCGCCGACCTGCCAGTCGTTGAAATCGTGCGCCGGGGTGATTTTTACGCAGCCGGTGCCGAAGGCGGGATCGACATAATCATCGGCGATGATCGGGATCGAACGTTCGGCGAGCGGTAGCCGCACTTGTTTGCCGATGAGATGCTGATAGCGCGCGTCACTCGGGTGCACCGCCACCGCGACGTCGCCCAGCATCGTCTCCGGGCGCGTGGTGGCGACGATCAAGTGTCCGCTGCCGTCCTCTAGCGGATAGCGGATATGCCAAAGAAAACCGTCTTCTTCTTCCGAAACCACTTCCAGATCGGACACCGCGGTGCCGAGCACCGGATCCCAATTGACCAAGCGTTTGCCGCGATAGATCAGTCCATCTTCGTGCAAACGCACAAAGACTTCGGCCACGGCTTTGGATAAGCCTTCGTCCATGGTGAAGCGCTCGCGCGACCAGTCTGCCGATGCACCCATGCGGCGCATTTGGCGCGTGATGGTGGAGCCGGATTCTTGCTTCCATTCCCATACGCGTTCAACGAACGCCTCGCGCCCGAGATCATGCCGCGTCTTGCCCTCGCGTTCCAATTGGCGCTCGACCACGATCTGCGTGGCGATGCCCGCATGGTCGGTGCCCGGCTGCCACAGCGTGTTGTCGCCCAGCATGCGGTGGTAGCGAATCAGCGCATCTTGCAAGGTATGTTGGAACGCATGCCCCATGTGCAGCGTGCCGGTGACATTCGGCGGCGGCAGCATGATGCAATACGCGGCTTGGTCCGCGCTTTGGCCCGCGTCAAAATAACCGCGCGATTCCCATAGCGGATACCAGCGGCGTTCGATTTCGTGCGGCTCGAAACTTTTGGCGAGCTCGCTTTTATTGGATTCCATAGCGTGGGGCGATCTAAAACAGAAAGGCGGGAATTATACCGGAAAGGGGTTGGGGCTAAATCGAAGCCTTAGGGGCGGGCAATGTGCCCCACCACGTTTATGCCACCGCTCATATTTCCTACAGCGTCCTCGCCTGTGCCAGCACGGTCTTTGTTGCTTTCTCCTGCAAGTCTGGTGGGTAGTCGTGATTTTTTGAGGATGCACGTCACCATTACCTTGATCCCGGCGCGAGCACTTTCGCGGCAAGG
>JADMJT010000002.1 GCA_018781585.1 Burkholderiales bacterium | reverse complement strand
CTGAAATCAACAAAAAAACTCATAATATGCTCCTTTCACTCGTTGGTAGTTTTGGGGCACAACGCCCACAATGAGCCGCGCGGGCCAAAGACGTTTCCGTAGAACGACGTGCGGTCACCGCGTCGGCTCGATTGTATCGTTAGAAGGTTGTGAGGGTCCGCGCATCTGGACGTGCAGCTTCGCATGCGCAACGTAGTCTGCGTGAGCGTCACTCAAGAAGCCCCCCCCACGAGACTGTTGGGTTGTCTTGTGCAGAGTACTGTGCGCTCAATTCGGGCGCTAGCGTCAGCACTGGACTTGGCTGCATGATGAGCAAGGTCGCTGGATCGATGCCGTAAACTAGCGCGATCCCGTCTGCTGCAAGGAGTTGTACCGTCGCCATGTTGTTATGGGCCACTAAGATTGTCGCCCAATCTGTGTTTCCATGAGCGATTCTTGCACGTATCTCCGCGAGAACACGGCGGCCATCAGGAGTCAGTCCTCGACGCTGCAGGAGATGCTTGATCGCAGCGGCTTCCTGCGATTCTAAGCCCTCAGTTTCATTGCCCTGTGCATCGCGTCGAGGGCCGCGGACAACGCTGGGGACGTACTTGGCTATGCTCTCAAGGGCGATGTAGTAGAAGAGGAACTGGTCAAGTGTGCGACTCGCGAGCATCGCATGCCGAAGCCAGCGAATCGCCTCTAAGGCAACCGGCGGGGGCGTAAAAAGAGCCGCGTTGTTGAGGTTCTTCGGCGGATTGACCCTAAACGTGTAGTCGCCTCCGGTAGTGCTATCGTATTCGGTAAGCTCACCAGCCGCGCATCTCCTGAGCATGTTCTCGTTGTATGTGAAGCGCACGCCGAGGACTTGAACGGGATACCCGCTCCAAAGTGTGAGCCTGTCTGCCACATGCTCATAGAGCTCAGAGCCGCGAGTCAGCGCAGCAAAGGCATCGGGAGCTCGCACAAGTCCGCGACAATCGTATGCCCAGCGCTCGGTCGTTGACCACCATGACGCCTGCACCAATCGGTCGCGATCATGTGGACGCAACTGCATGAAGCCGTCTGGATCCTCGCCACCCAAACTCAACACAAGCTGAGCAACCGGTGAGCCGGTTGAGTTGACGGGCAGTTTGACCGGGAAGTCGATTATCCCTTCCACGACCCACAGCGGCCAAGATTGCGGATCGGCAGTTGGCTCAACAGTTGAAGGGGTGGCTGAACTCGCGTTGCTCACAGGTAGCCTTCTAACGTGAAGCTAAGGGGCTGCGCGCTTTTGCGCAGTCCCGCTTGAGCGTAGGGTTGGGCGTCACGGGATATATCCCAAGGCTTTAGCGTTCGCAAGATAAAGCTCTTTCTCAGTGTCGCTCGCCCGTCGAAGCGAAATAACGCGGACTGTCTCACCAGGACGCATAGTCGTCACAAAGAACAAGACATGCCCGTCGTCTAGCGTCATGTGGTTATGCCGAACTTCACCGTTCTCTTCAAAGGGCTCAGTGGTCATGAAGAGCGGACTAGGAACCGGGAACACTAAACGTTGCAATAGGTGCACGGCACTTTCGAGGGAATAGCCGTGTTTCGTTCGGTTGATCTCTTCCTTGTTCGGATCGTAGGCAATACCGGTGCTACCAATTACGACTCGAAAGTCCGTTTCAGCCCATGGTGTCATCGGCACTTCTCCTCTGATGCCCAACGTGTGAATTCAGCCGACGACAAAAGCGCAGCTTTTGGCGGTCGGCTGGAATGATTTGTTCGGCACGCACACTATTCATTGCCTTATCCAAAAAGCCATGTGAATCCCGCGAGAATTGCAATGGGGCTAGACATCAACGTGGCAAGTACAAGGTGCCAAATACGATCCTTTCTCCGGTAAGCAAGTACGGTGAGAGCAACACCTGTCAGAACCAAGAGCAGGCTAATAACGGCCAATGGGGGAATTAAGGCACCGAGGAAATATTCAACCCCTTTGGCTTCTGCAACGACCAGGCCGAGATATACCAGGGGCACTATTGAAGCGATGGTATAAGTCGTCTCGATAATTCGTCTCATCCGTACTCCTTGGGAAATAGGGTTGTTGCCGAACGTTTGAATTAACCGGCTGGCGCGGCTTTATCGCGCCAGTCCGTGTTGAATGATGGGTTAGGGGCTCGCGCGTGGTGGGTGCTGCAATTTATCAATGCCTACTCCCTGGAATAGCTTCTCATAGCCACATTGTTTAATGAATTCCCAAATGCCTTCTTTAGTAAGCAATTCTTGAGGAATCATGTTGTAGCGCAGATCCCAATCTCCACCAATAAAGCCAGACCGGGCAACAAGTGCTGTTTTTTGTTTCCCATCGAGAAGATATGAGATAGCAAAAAGCACATGTTCATTGTAGACATGGCCATTGAACATCGATGTGTTTTTGGCTACGACGCTCATATCGTTTTTGTAGGCATATGAGAAATTGCAGTGCGCGTTAAGAATGTCACACTGGATAGTTCCAGATGATGTAATCACGAAAAATTCTGCTTCGCGAATGATGTCGTAAGTTAGCTCAAATTGGTCTGAACCTACGTAATAGCTAGAAAACGGGGTTGTTGTGACTTGCATAACTTCCAAGCCCTTGAGAACAAGTGGAGGGTCAAATGTCTCAACTGGAACAACCATATCCTTGTTAATCAGCAAAAATGCCGAAAAAATCGGCAGTGGCTTGTCTTTTTTGTTTGTGAAAACAATCGAGGTAATTCTGGTTGCGCTGAATCCACTTCCCCCAGATGAGAACGAGACCCCAACGTTATTCCCTATTTTTTTCCATGCAAAGTAAATGGAAAACGGGAACAGCAATGCCCCGGGTAAGACCTTGAGGATTTCCAGAAAAACAGAGAGTGCGGTCGCCAAAGTAAGACCCTAACGTCTAAGCTAACCGGGCGCCGGAGCGCTAGCGGAGGGTACCCGCCAGCGTAGCTGGTGGGCGTCCGGTTGAGCGATGGGTTGGGCACGATCTGTCAGAACCATCGCTAGGTTTTGTTTTGATGCGGGCACGGATTTGTTTGTGTGCTTTGTCATGTGCGCGGTGAAGCGGTTTGGGGTGTTGGTGATTATGCGAGGCAAGCAGCTTGGTGTGCAAGCGCTGCGCGTTAGTGGCGGGAGCGATGTTTTGATTAGTGTGCGGTGTGTTAAACGGCCACGTCGCAACGGTAGGTTGAGTTGCTTGGTGCGTAATTTATTTTGGTGAATGTGGCGCACAAGTTATCTCAAGGTTTTTAGCAAGGGCCCAACGTTCAAATTGAGGGGCTGCGCGCTTTTGCGCAGTCCCTCTCGAATGCAGGGTTAGCCCTCATTGGTCATCATCGCCATCGAACCGATCAATAATACGCCGCATATATCGGAACTCATCAAACACCCATTTGGTAGGCAGTGCGCTCAGAAAGACAATTGCGGTGGTGAGCAGATCATTAACGGAAAATGAAAACTGAGGCTGATTTATGAGATAAAACTGCTTGAGGTAAGAACTCCACAATGCACATACAGTAGCTAGGAACATTGCGCTCGCTAAACACCATGCGATGCGTCGGTACGGTAAAAACATGCGAATAGGCATAAGCAAATCTTTGTGATTCACATAAGCATTGTTCAAAAACGTGTGTACTTTTGCTTTCGCAGTCTCGATTGTCCCCGCATCAAAGAAACTAGCCAGCATTGTTTCGAGCTGCTTTTTCCTCCCTTTTTCCAATTTCTTCATACGAGGCTCTTGCCAGCCGTAGAGGAAAGTTGCGATGGCTATTAGGAGTCCAGGAAATGTGTAGTAGCCAAAATCCATGTGCCCCCCTTACTCTGGCAAATCGAACTCTTTATGTTTAACGCCGAGAATAAACGCTGTCCACTCATCATGAGTGAATTCAATAACGGTCGCATTCTGACGAGAATGACGGACTAGGACTCTATCATCTTCGATTGCGACCTCTACACAGCGAGAGAAGAGATTCCGTTCACTGCTAAAGGAACTTTTTCGAAACTTAGATTGATCTTTCATAGAACCTCCTATAAAGGCTAACGTCCAAGCTCAGGGGCGCTGCGCGGCTTTATCGCGCAGCGTCCCTTGGAGCGCAGTGTTAGCCATAGACGTGCGGCAATAGTCAGCGCTGGCAGGACGGCGCACTTTCATTGACGTCGCCCCAGAAGACGACCAATGACGAGCGCGAACACAAATGCCCCCACAGCAAAAGCGATTGGTAAGAAAAGCGCCCAATATTTTCCGGCAAGCGAAAACTCACCCCATGACAATGAGGCCGTAAACGTCGGGTCTTTAAGAGCACGCTCAATAGCCATAGGGTCCAGCATATTTACCGTCCCTGATGCCGTGTACCAATGTTCGGTAGCGGTTCCAACAAGGAAAGTGCCTGCCAGCCAAGCAAGGAAAGAACCAACCACTGCAATCAACAGTATTTTCTTAGATCGTGTCATAGCGACTCCGAGCGTTCGGTTTTGCTGTCTGATTCTGTTAGGTCATCGAACCACAGATGGCCACGGAATTTATTCGCCTCTTCATGAATGGCGAGATATAACCACTGGGCCTCATCTTGGATGGCGGCAAGTCGGTTCTTGAATTCAAGCGCAGTCGGGTCAAAAAGCTCACCTTCATAATCGAGACAATGCGTAATGCCCTTGTGGCTGAGGAAATTTCTTTCATTTTTGAATTCCCGGAGGTTTGCCACTAGCGATTCATTGTCAGTCAATTTTTTGAATATCTCGATGAGTCGCTCCAACGATGAGTCCGCATAGTCTTCGCCAGAAATCTTGAAGGGCATTTTTTTCCCTATGCACTTCTTGGCCAGTTCAAGAGCTTCGGTAATGTAGAGCTTCAGTTGCTGCTCAACGAGCTGGCAGCCTGACAAAGCATGTGCAACCTTCAGATAGAAGTCGTCTTCGTCCATAGATGGCTAACTATAAGTAGACCCCAATAAAACACTAAAAATTTTATCGGGTTGGTTTATAAACATGGCGACAACTCTAAAGTTAATTTAAAATCAAGGCTATCCGATTTTTATCGGGCTTTTAACTGGTTTTTAACACCCCGCTATGCCAACCCCCCAAAACCCGCCAAAATTACTTGATAAAGTGCAAGCCGTGTTGCGCATAAAGCACTACAGCATCCGCACTGAGAGGGTTTATCTGGATTGGATTAAACGCTACATTTTGTTTCACCACAAGACCCACCCGGCGCAGATGGGTGCGCCGGAGGTGGAGGCGTTTTTATCGCATCTGGCGGTGGCGGGCAAGGTGGCGGCTTCAACCCAAAATCAGGCGAAGAGCGCGCTGCTGTTTCTTTATCGCGAGGTGTTGGCGCTAGAGTTGCCGTGGCTGGAAAATGTGACGCAGGCAAAAACACCGCAACGCTTGCCGGTGGTGTTGACGGTAAGCGAGGTTAAGTCGGTGCTGAACCAGTTGGATGGGACATTGTGGTTGATGGCGAGTTTGCTGTACGGCGGTGGCTTGCGCTTGATGGAGTGCGTGCGGCTGCGGGTGAAAGATGTAGATTTCGAGATGCGCCAAGTGACGGTGCGCGAGGGAAAAGGTTTCAAGGATCGCGTAACGATGCTGCCGGAAAGTTCGATTGCGCCTTTGCAAGCGCATCTGGCGCGGGTGCGGGCGCTGCATGATGAGGATGTGGCGGAGGGTTATGGCGCGGTTTATCTGCCTTATGCGCTGGAGAAGAAATATCCCAGCGCGGCGAAAGAATGGGGTTGGCAGTATGTGTTTCCATCGCGTAACCTGTCGCTCGATCCACGTTCCGGCGTGACGCGACGCCATCATGTTGACGAGAAATCTCTGCAACGCGCGGTTAAACGCGCGGCGCAGCAGGCCGACATCGCCAAACCCGCTACGCCGCACACTTTTCGCCATTCCTTTGCGACGCATTTGCTGCAAAGTGGCTACGATATCCGCACGGTGCAGGAATTGCTGGGGCATAAAGATGTGCAGACGACGATGATCTACAAGCATGCTTTGAATCGCGGCGGCAAGGGTGTGCAAAGCCCGCTGGATATTCTGTGATCCGCAAGTTATCCCCATTCCACTTTAATCAGCGTATAAAACTATCCCCTCCCCGGCCCTCTCTCCAGCAGGGACTTCCTGCGGTCACCGCTATCCTGCGGGAGAGGGGAAAATTAAGTATTTTTTATTAGGAATTTGGAATTAAATATCAAACCCGATTAGATCACGCCTGGATCGCCCGCCACATCCCGCATCAGGGCAGCATGTGCCTGCTGGATTACGTGGAGGCATGGGATGAGCAGCGCATCCAGTGTTACGCGAGTAGCCACCGCGCCGCCGACAACCCCTTGCGCGCCAACGGACGACTCGGCGCCGCTTGCGGGATCGAGTACGCAGCACAGGCCATGGCAGTGCATGGCGCTTTGCTCGCGCCACCCAATAGCACCGGCGCAAAAGTCGGCTATCTGGTCAGCGTGCGCGGCACACAATTACACGTATCCCGATTGGACGACATCGCCGCCGATCTGTTGGTGGAAGCCACCTGCATCACACGCAGCGAAAACAATATTCTGTATCAGTTTAGCGTTAGTGCAGCGGGCGTCCTGTTGCTGGAGGGCCGCGCCGCCGTGGTGCTCAATGCTGAAGCGCTCACATCCCATTTAACTTGAATATCGCGAAGCGACACCACATCACTCTCCCCCTCTGGGAGAGAGGTAGGAGAGAGGGAACGGACATGGCGAGAAGTGCTTTTTATAATTCGGGTTGGCGCTTCTCGCCTTGTCCGTCAGGAGACGTCGTATGAAACATGCTTTGGTTACCGGCGGCAGCGGCGGCATTGGCGCGGCCATTTGCCGCCGTCTTGCTGCCGATGGTTGCCATGTTTATATTCATGCCCATCGCGGATTGGAAACCGCGCAAGCGCTGGCCGATGAAATTAGTGCAGGCGGGGGCAGCGCGCAGGTGTTGGCTTTTGATGTGACAGACAGCACAGCGGTAGCTGATGTGCTAACCCCGCTGGTCGAACAACAGCCGATTCAGATTGTGGTCAACAATGCCGGCATCCATGACGATGTGGTGTTTCCCGGCATGCGTGCCGAGCAGTGGCATCGGGTGATTGACGTATCCGTGAATGGCTTTTTCAATGTCACCCAACCCTTAATGATGCCGATGATCCGCAGCCGTTGGGGACGCATTATCAATGTGTCGTCCATTGCCGCGCTCACCGGCAACGCGGGCCAGGTGAATTATTCCGCCGCCAAAGGCGCGCTGAATTCGGCAACCAAATCTCTCGCAAGGGAAGTCGCCAGCCGCGGCATCACTGTCAACGCGGTGGCGCCCGGCATTATCGACACGCCGATGAGTGAATCCGCGTTCGATACCCAAGACATCGCGCGCATGGTGCCGATGAAACGTGCGGGTACCGCTGGCGAAGTCGCCGACCTGATCGGCTTTCTCGCCTCGACTCAAGCGGCCTATATCACCGGGCAGATTATCTCCATCAACGGCGGCATGATTTAACGGTGAATGACGACATGAATATACGCAGCCCCACTCCCGTGCACGCACCGCATATCCCGCTAACCGATTACTACCAGACCGAGCAGGATCGGCAAGCCTATCTACGCCAAATTTTTGATAACACCGCCGCGGATTACGACCGTATCGAGGCGATGCTGGCGTGGGGTTCCGGCTCCCGCTATCGGCGCCAGGCGCTGATTCGCGCTGGTTTAAAAACCGGCATGAAGGTATTGGATGTCGGCGTAGGCACCGGTCTGGTCGCGGCGCAGGCCTGCATTTTGACGGGCGACCCAGCGCTGGTTACCGGCGTCGATCCCAGCCCTGGCATGATGGCTGCAAGCCGATTACCCAAGACCCTGGTATTGATGGAAGGCCGGGCGGAAGCACTGCCTTTTCCCGACAATCATTTTGATTTTCTGAGCATGGGCTATGCACTGCGCCACATCAGCGATCTGGGTGTGGCGTTTGCGGAATTTGAACGCGTATTGAAACCGGGCGGCCGTCTCTGCCTACTCGAAATCACCCAGGCGCAAAGCCGTTTTGGGCAATGGCTCCTCAAAAGCTATATGCGTAGCGTGATACCGCTGCTCACACGATTTGTTTCCAGGCAAAAAGATACCGCGACGATTTGGCGCTATTACTGGGATAGCATTGAAGCTTGCGTGCCCCCCGAACAAGTGGTGGCGACGCTCAGCGCGGTGGGTCTGACCCAGGTACAGCGCCATCTAGAAGTCGGGGTGTTTTCAGAATATCAAGCAATCAAAGCCAATCCGGGCCAAGCCGCATAAGCGTATCGAAAGAAAACATGACCACAGCCGTTAACATCGCCGCGCATAAAACCGAAGCCCTGTTGTTTTTCACCCTGCTGCAGCTCACCGTAATCGTGCTCGCCGCACGCATCGGCGGTGGGATGGCGTTGCGTATCGGACAAACAGCGGCGGTCGGGGAAATCATTGTCGGGATTTTGCTGGGGCCGTCATTGTTTGGCTTGCTCGCGCCCGGGCTGTTTCAGTACGTGTTCCATTCCGGCGCACCCGAGCCAATGCAAATGCTGTCGCAGATTGGCCTGGTGTTGCTGATGTTCCAGATCGGCTTGGAATTCGATTTTTCGCATCTGAGCGAAAAGCGCAATCGCAAGGCCATGTTATGGGTGGCGGCGGCCAGCCTGATTGCGCCGTTTGCGCTGGGTTACGCCATCGGTCACATCAGCGCGCCGATTCTGTCGCCGAGCGCGCATCCGGTCGCATCGGCGCTGTTTATCGCCACCGCGTTTTCGATTACCGCGTTGCCGATCCTGGGTCGCATCATGATGGAATTCGACATGACCCGTACCCCGATAGGCGTCATCGCCATCAGTGCCGCGGCGATCAATGATGTCATCGGCTGGTTGTTGCTGGCGTTGATTACCACGCTCACGCTGTCCCATTTCGACGGCCCCGACTTTGCGTTGAAGGTAGCGCTGGTCATGGTATTTTTTGCAGTGAGCTGGTTCGGCGTGCGCCCGCTGATGAAGCGCATTCTGCATCGCTTCGACGCCCGCAGCGGCGCGCTAACCAATAACCTGTTGGGGATCGTGCTGGCGGCGATTTTCGTATCGGCCATGACCACGTATCAGCTGGGTATTTTCGCCATTTTCGGCGGGTTCATGATGGGGGTATTGTTGCATGACGAACAGGCTTTCGTAGCCACTTGGCGCAAGCGCATCAGCCCATTCGTGATGGTGTTTTTTCTGCCGATCTTTTTTACGTATACCGGACTGCGCACCAATATCGGCGGCCTGGATAGTGCAAGCGCGTGGGGCTGGTGTGTGTTGATCGTGGCGCTCGCCACGCTGGGCAAGTTTGGCGGGGCCTATCTTGCTTCGCGGTTCGCGGGCTTGAGCCACAATGAAAGCAAGATACTGGGCGTGATGATGAACACGCGTGCGCTGATGGAGCTGATTGTGATTAACGTTGGCTATGATCTCGGCGTGATCTCGCAGCAGATGTTTACTATTCTGGTCATCATGGCGATTTTCAGCACCGTCATCACCAGCCCGCTGTTGCGGCGCTGGCTGCCGCTGATCGGCATTCCCATTCCGGTGAACTCAAAACCGTCCGAGCGCACGCCTTACCAGCAAAACGGGTAAGCGCAGCACAAAGCCGATAAACAGGCGCGTGTGCATCCAGGTCAATAGCACGTTATCGCGCAGGTAGCGGAAATGCGACACGCCGCCCTCCTCCGCGCGGTAGTAGCGCACCGGGGCGGGCAGATTCACCGGCCTGACCCCGCGCCAGCACAAACGCACCACGGCCTCGGGATCGAAGTCGAAATGCCGCATCCACGGCTGATGACGCATCACCTGCCGCAAAGGTTCAAGCGGATACACGCGAAACCCGAACAGCGAGTCGCCAATGCCTGCCCACAGCGTTTCCAGATTGGCCCACCAGTTGGAAACGCGCCGCCCATTCACGCGCAAGCTCGGCGCGTGAGCATCGAATACCGGTACGCCCAATATCATGGCCGCTGGCTGGCGCGCAGATTCCGCCATGAATTCGGGGATGCGCTCGGGCGGATGTTGGCCATCCGAATCCATGGTTAGGACGTGACTGAAACCCGCCGCTGCCGCCTGCTCCAAACCATGCAGTACCGCCGCGCCCTTACCTTGGTTGCAGGGCAAGATCATCACGCGCAGCCCGCTATCTTCTGCTGCCATCGCCAGCAAACCCTCGGCGCTGCCATCGTTGCTGCCGTCCACCACCACCCATACCGGGCGCCAGTATTGGCGTGCCGCGCGCACGGTTTCATAAACTTTAGCGCCGGGGTTATAGCTGGGGATCAGGACGAGATGCGTGGCCGAGGCAGTCATCATGACGGCGTACGATCAGGCTGCGTGGGCAGGGAATAGGTCGGGTAAAACGCCGAGCCTTGCACCAGCTCATGCGCAAAATAATGTTCCAACTCGGCCATGAAGTGCTGGGTGTGCTGCGGTGGATCAAAGCGGCGACCCAGACGCACCCGGTAGTGGATCGGCATCGGCGGTTTGCGGAACAGTGGCCAGTCCTTACTCAGATAGGCCGAATCGGTTTCGATCAGAACCGTTTGCACCGGCACCTGCGCACGACGCGCGATCAGGCCAATACTGCCCTTGAGCGGATTGACCGGGCACGAGATGGTGCGTGTGCCTTCCGGGAACAGCAGTAGATGGCTACCGCTGTCAAAATCTTGAATGGCCATCCGCACCATGCGCCGCACCGGTTCATTGCGAATATAGCGCGCCAGCCGCGCACCTGCGCCGAGAAAAAGATTGTTCATCAAATCGGCTTTTAGTACGCAGGCGACATTCGGCAAACGTGAAATCACCATCACTGCATCCAGCAGGCAGGGATGATTGGGCGCAATGATCAGCGAGGGTTCATCGCGCAGCGCATCTAGCGCTTCAAGATCAAAGCTGCAGCGACGCGATAGGCTCAGACTGGCGAGGTATAAGCGAAATCCCGCCATGATGACGTAACGCCCCAGCGCCTGCCCCCAAGGCTTCGGCAGTAGGGGGTAGGCAATCAGCGCTAACGGTGTCCAGGCCAGACACACCACCCCCAGCCAGAGCAAGCCGAGATACAGCACTAGGTAATCGTAGACATTCAGCAACCCACGCCATGCGGCGCGCATGATCAGTCCTGCTGGCCAGGTATGCATACAAATGGATGCCCGGCAGTGGCTTCAATTTCCAGCAGCAGATCCTGGCGACATACATCCGCCTGCAGGTAGATTGCATTGGGCGATGTGCCCACGATGTGCGCCAGCTCGGCACGAATCGGCGCCATATCCGCAGGGTGACGCACATATACCTTGTAATGCAGGCTGGCCAAATCGAAGCTAGGCTGGCTCGACAGGCAATTTGCCTCAGCCAGCACGGCCTCGATATTCGCCATGGTTTCGCGAGTTTGCGCCACCACATCGGTAGCGTGCAGGGTTGCGTGGCCGACGATGCTGGCCGTGCCGGATATAAACAACACCTCGTCTTTTCCCAGCCGCACCAAGCTGGCACGCGAGAAGGTTGGGCTGCGCGGACCATATTGTTGCGGATACTGGTAGGCGCTGATCTGGCGTGGGTTCTCAATGTTCAGCGGTGCTACGCGCCCGGCTAAAAAGGCGATGGTCAATGGCCCCTGCGCCGAACCCTTCTGTCCAAAACCGAGGGCACACGCGGCAGGAACATTCCCCACCACTTCGCGTCCGTGCGCCAGGAAAGCATCCTGCCGCCCCAAATTAAATTGGTGATAACGCTCCAGTTCAAAACTGTGGGCGTTAATGTCAGCGATATAATTCCAGACACGGAACAGATAGGGGTAGCGCAGCGTATCGAGCAGCGAAAACACTTGGTGATAGGCCGACTCGGTGGCCTGTTGCAGCGGCGTTTTGCCGGCGACGGCTTCAAGTATTGTTTCAGGCAATACCATCACGCCGAACAACACATCATCGTCGTGGCGATAATGGATAGCACCGTATCGACCCTGCGTCAGCTGGCCGCTGCCGTGCCACACTTCGCAGATGGAATCGCCGGCATCCAGTCGCTGCATAGGCACGCGTAGACAGGGAACCGCCACGTCAACTTGCATCTCGCGCTCGACCACATCCGCAGAAAAACACAGCGCGCCTAGCACGCTGCTTTTCCAATGTGCCGGTTGTTGCAAAAATGCTGCAATAGAGAGGCTTGCACCCTGCAGGGGTGATACCGTGTCGTGCATCAATTCACCGCGGTGCCAGCTTCATCCACCACCCGGATATTGTGCTTGCGCATGCGCCATGCTTGTAATGTACGCCTGAAATTGAGCAAGGATGCTGCGTAGTACAGTCCCTTGAAGAGCAGCAAAGGGCCGCGAATCGGCGTTTTGCCAAACACGTCGCCGGCCAGCACCGAGAGCAGCGCCTCTTGTACGCGAAAAATGTTGCGCGGCCCCATGAACATATTGCGCAAGGTGGGGTTGGTCACCCGGTAGATAAACCAGGAAAACGCCTTCGGGCCAATCCGCATCGTGTGGTCGAATTTTTTCAATGCTGCGGCTGCCTGTTGCGGATGGCGCAAACAGATGTCCGCGGTGTCTGCGCCGACAAACGCACTGTGCATGGCCAGCATCACGCCGGAAGAAAACACCGGGTCAATAAAGGTGTAGGCATCGCCCAGCAGCAGATAATTGCTGCCGTGAGTGCGGTCGCATACATAGGAAAAATTGCCCGTCGCGTGAGCCGGCTCAGTCAGTTGCGCGTGTTGTAGTAGCTTATTCAGCGGTGGGCATAGGGCGATGGTTTCCATCAAAAACTGTTCGAGCGGCTGTTTGTTCCGGGTTTTTAGATAATACGGCCAAGCTACCGCACCCACGCTGGTTACACCATCAGCCAGCGGGATAAACCAGAACCAGCCATGTTCGAACCAGAAAATGGTGATGTTACCCTCGGTCTTGCCCACGTTGCGCTCGGCACCCGCAAAGTGGCCAAAGATGGCAGTACTGTTGTGTTTTTTATTACGTTGCTTGGCTTTGAAGCGATTACCCAGAAAGGTATCGCGGCCCGAGGCATCCAGTACAAAACGGGCCTGCACGGTTTCGACCTTACCGTCATCGTGCTGTGCCTGAATCAACGCCCCTTCATTGTCGGGCAAGAAATTGACGTCCTGTACCTGGCAGCCTTCCACTACTCGCGCATTTTTGCGGCTGGCGTTGCGAATCAGGATTTCATCAAATTCGGAACGGCGCACCTGGTAGGCCATGGGCATGGACTTGTCCATGGCATCGGAAAATTCAAACGCCTGTTTGTGATCATGCCAGGGCGAAACAAATTCTGCACCCCATTTTTCCATGCCGATCGCCTTGACTGCGTCAGCCACGCCCAACTTTTCCAGCAGCGGCAAATTGGCGGGAAGCAAGGATTCACCAATGTGAAAACGCGGATGGTGTGCTTTTTCCAGTAGGGTCACGCGGTAGCCGCGCTCGGCCAGTAATGCAGCAGCGGTTGAGCCTGCGGGGCCACCGCCGATGACCAGCACATCGCATTCCGAAGTGCAGGCAGCGGTTGCTGCGGAGGGAGTGTTCATGGCTTAACCTGGCTTGTAATTCGTCTATACGAATTGTATCGCATCGCCATCACTGCAAAATGATTTTACCCGGGTTTTCTTGCTAGCCGGCGAGAACCCGTCCCCGCATCACTGAGGCTTACTTGCTTAAAATGCATAAGCAATGCCTGCCTTGATCGTTGATTTTAGTCTGGCGATGTGATGCATGAACTAAGGGCGCCATTGGCGCCCTTAGTTGTTTAGATCTATCTCTCTAAACACGGAATCGTTGCACCGCTTCCTTCAATCCCTGCCCCATTTTCTCTAACGAGCGCGCAGAATCAAAAGTTTTATTGACTGCGAGCGCGCTGGCCTCGGCCATTTCCGCAATGCGCTCCACATCCCGTGCCAAGATGCCGCTCGCCGTGGCCTGCTCTTCGGTCGCGGTGGCAATATTATCCACCCCCTGGGTTGCACGGGTCACCGATTCGACGGAATCGTTTACCACGCCCGCAAAAGTATCCAAACATTCCTGCATATGCGTTAAATGATCCAGGCCCGAGGTAATCGACTGCTCCACTGCGCTCGATTGTTTCTCAATCGATTGCGTAATGGTGTCAATTTCGTGTGCCGAGGAGGCCGATTTCTCTGCCAGTTTACGCACTTCATCCGCCACTACAGCAAAGCCTCTACCCTGCTCGCCGGCCCGCGCGGCTTCGATCGCAGCATTGAGCGCCAACAGATTGGTTTGATCGGCGATGTCGCGTACCTGCTTGGTCATCTGCGTGATCTTGCGCGTACTCTCAACGAACTCGCTGACTGAATGCGCCATGGCCTTCACAATGCCTTCAATCTGATCGATTTCAGTCACCACCGTCTTAATGCTTTGATTACCACGTTGCGTACTTTGCAGGCTGACATGCGCATCCTCGCGCACCCGTTTCGTGGTATCGGCGACAGACGCGATGCTGGCCGTCATTTCCTCGACCGCGGAAGCACCCGAGGACGCCGCATCGTGCTGCAGATCGACATTACGCTTTACCTCTTCCGCTACGCGAGTCAGCTCGCTGGTAGCAAGCGACAGATTGTTGATGCCTGTATAAACTTCACCCGTTATTCCGCGCAGCGTCAAGATGACGGCATTGAATGCTTTCGCCGCTTGGCCGATTTCATCATCCGCGCGCACCGGCGCACGTCGGGTTAAATCGCCGTCACTTTGAATCGCCATCATCACTTGGCGCAATTGCATAAGCGGCTTGCCAATCGTGGCGCAGAGCCACACCAAACTAATCGCCGCGAGGACGAGGTTGACCGCTGCTGCGCTATAGCCGGAAAGCCCCAATAAAGTAGTCAGAATCGGCGCCACACAAAGACTGCCTAAGGCCAAAGCCAGCTTAGCGCGAATTTTGAGATTGCTTAACTGGGTAAAGAAGGCTTGAATCCGGTGTTTGTTTCCCGCTTTTATATCGGTATACAGCCGTTCCGCTGCTTCGATTTGCTGGCGAGATGGCTTAGTGCGCACCGACACATAACCGCTGATTTGCTCACCCTGCATGATCGGCGTGACATTTGCCTCCACCCAATAGTGGTCGCCGCTCTTACAACGGTTTTTGACGATACCGTTCCACGGCTTACCCTGCTTCACCGTCGTCCATAAGTCGGCAAAGGCTTCCGGCGGCATATCCGGGTGGCGCACCAGATTGTGCGATTTACCGATCAGCTCGTCCAGACCAAAACCGCTGATTTCAATAAAGTCTTGATTAACCTCCGTGAGCAGCCCTTTCGGGTCGGTCTTGGAAATGATAATCGCGCTGTCGCGATAATTTAACTCACGCTGCGTAATGGGCAGATTGGTTTTCATGCGTTATAACCCTCGGGCTGAATATTATTGGGCGTTTTTTTGCGCTTGTATCTCATGGAGGAAGGCCTCCAATAGGGCGTCGCTGGATAAGGCGCGGTGCCCGAAGCTCTGTGCCGTCTTGCCGGCACCGGCCGACTCAAAGGCCACGTTCAAGGCGGCCAGGCGGGCAAAAAACGCCCGTTCTTCATGAGACATTGGGGTTGCCACAGGGGCACGATGGGTATGCATTTTTGTTCTCTCCCTCGGGAACGCTAACCTTGAGCCTGTTTATCGGCCGGTTGTGGGAGAAATTTAGAGGGAAGATTGAAAAAATTGGTGCCCGGAGCCGGAATCGAACCGGCACGCCGATTTCTCAGCGAGGGATTTTAAGTCCCTTGTGTCTACCTATTCCACCATCCGGGCGGAGCGGAGAACGGACTAAATTGGAGGCGGGGGTCGGAATCGAACCGGCGTACACGGCTTTGCAGGCCGCTGCATGACCACTCTGCCACCCCGCCTTGGCCATCATCAAACAAGCTAGCCTTGAGGGCACGCGCGCTAAGTACATTAAAAACACGCGTTAGAAACTAAAAAGGGAAAACGAAGTTATTTTTAACTTCGCTTCCCCTGCAATCTGGAGCGGGAAAGGAGTCTCGAACTCCCGACCTCAACCTTGGCAAGGTTGCGCTCTACCAACTGAGCTATTCCCGCGTCAAAGAGATCGCCATTTTAATGATTTCAAGATCAATGTCAATCAATTCCCCATTGATTCTAGGGCTTGCGGGCAACGTTATAAGCTTGAGCGATGTAGTAAATCATTGACACGACGGTCATCAGCGCGGCCAGATAAATCAACCAAGTGCCGATCAAATGCGTGTCGAAACCAGCGATCGGCTCGTAGTACAACAGCAGCAAAATAGCGACCATTTGTGAGGCGGTTTTAACCTTGCCAATCAAGGAGACGGCAACGTTTTTTCCCCGCCCCACACCGGCCATCCATTCGCGCAAGGCGGAGATCGCGATTTCGCGCCCGATGATAATCAGTGCCACAATCGCATCCACCCGCCCCAGTTGCAGCAGCAAGATCAGCGCCGCCGCGACCATCAGTTTATCCGCCACCGGATCGAGAAAAGCGCCGAACGCCGACATTTGGTTGAGTTTGCGCGCCAAATAGCCGTCCAGCCAATCCGTTATCGCGGCCAAGCCGAAGATGGCCGCAGCCGCGAGATTCACCGACTGACGTTCCATCCAAGCTTCCGGCAGATAATAGAACAGTAGGAATACCGGGATCAGCAGGATGCGCAGCCAGGTCAGTGCATTGGGAAGGTTAAATGGCATGGTTTTTAATGAAATAAAGCATAAATTTTTTCGGCTAACGCCTGGCTGATTCCTTCTACTTTGGCAATCTCGTCCACGCTAGCGTTGGTGAGCCCTTTCAGCCCGCCAAAGCGCGTCAGCAGCATCTGCCGCCGTTTTGGTCCGATGCCGTCGATTTCATCCAACACCGATTGCGTGCGTTTTTTCCCGCGCTGTGCGCGGTGGCCGGTGATAGCGAAACGATGCGCCTCGTCGCGTATTTGTTGAATCAGATGCAAGCCTGGATGATCCGGCCTCAATTGTATCGGCTTTCGGCCATCGGCAAAAATCAATTCCTCTAAACCGGCTTTGCGCTCTGGACCTTTGGCGACACCCACCAACTCAATCTCGTTTAGCCCTAGCTCGGATAATACTTCATGCGCCACGCCCACCTGCCCTTTGCCGCCATCGATCAAAATCAGATCGGGCAGCTTGCCCTCGCCCGCCGCAATTTTCTGATAGCGCCGGGTGAGCACCGAGCGCATGGCGCCATAATCGTCGCCTGGCTCGATGCCGCTGATGTTGTAACGCCGGTATTCGCTGTTTTGCATCGCGGCCAAGTCGTACACCACGCACGACGCGACGGTGGCTTCGCCCATGGTGTGCGAGATGTCGAAGCACTCGATGCGCGCCAAGTTCTCCGCAAAACCTAACGCTTCGATCAAGGCGGCTAAACGTGTTTCTTGAGTGGCATGCTGGGAGAGGCGCTGCTCGATGGCGAGCAGCGCATTTTTCTCCGCCATGCTCACCCACACCCGGCGCTCACCGATGGGCCGCGTGACGATGCGCACCGGATGGTGTGCCTGTTCGGCGAGCACGTCCCCTAGCGCCTCGGCATCCAGCTCGATATTCAAGAGGATAAGGGGGGGCACGGGTTTGTCGTCGTAATGCTGCTCGATAAATGCCTGCAATACCTCGGCCGGCTCATGTCCTTCGGCATTTTGCGGGAAGAAGGTCTTGTCACCTAAATGACGTCCCCCCCGAATCATGGTCAAATTGACGCAAACCAACTCGCTTTTGGCGGCCACCGCTGCCACGTCGGCATCGGCTTCACTGCCGCTCTCCACGAACTGCCGCTCCTGCACTTTGCGCAAAGCCTGGATCTGATCACGATACAGCGCGGCATCTTCATAATGCTGGGCTTCAGCCGCAGCCAACATTTTGCGCTCGACATTTTCCAGCACGGCTTGTTCTTTGCCTTGCAAGAATTCGGCTGCTTGACGCACATCATCCCGATATTGCTCGGGTGAGATCAGGCCCACACAGGGCGCGGTACAGCGCTTGATTTGATACAGTAGACAGGGGCGCGATCGGTGGTTGAAAACCGAATCCTCGCACGTGCGCAAACGAAATATTTTCTGCAGCAGATGAATACTGTCGCGCACCGCTAAGGAATTGGGGAATGGCCCGAAATATTGCCCTTTACCCTGCTGTTGTACGCCGCGATGAAACGCCAAGCGCGGAGAGGCATGCCCGGTCAGCACGATATAGGGATAAGACTTATCATCCCGGAACAGGATGTTGTATTTTGGATTCAGCCCCTTGATCAAATTATTTTCCAGCAGCAGCGCCTCGGCTTCCGAGCGGGTGACGGTGGTCTCGATCGCTGCAACTTGCGTCAGCATCAAGCTGATGCGCGGAGATTGCTGGGTTTTTTGAAAATAACTCGATACGCGCTTTTTAAGATCACGTGCCTTGCCTACATACAGCACTTCGGCTGCGCTATTTAACATGCGGTATACCCCGGGCAAATGAGGTAACCCGGCAAGAATTTCGGCGGAATCGAACATTTAAGTTAATGACAGGCTGAAACCACAGAGGCGCATCCGTAGCTAAACAAGTTTTTTATGCTTCATCCAACAACTTCCCTGCTATCGCCCAGTTTTCATCCGGCAGTTCATCGAAAGCGATATAGGTATAAGATTTTGGTTTCAGCGCGATGCGCTCCAGGGTGTCGGTGATTTCTTCGGCAATCTTTCGCTTCTGTTCTCGGGTCAGCGCACCGGCAATGCGTATATTTACATAGGGCATGGTTCTTACCTCATTCTGTTAGTGAGCCGAATGGATTTTTTCTCAGCGGCACATTCCATTTCAGCGGCTCGAGGATGTACTGGGTGAGGGGCATGCTAGCTTGCTAGTTTAGGACGATGCTGTAAACCGTAGCATAATCTTGATAGTCGCAAGCAGCCAGCTTCCCCGCAGGACACTGTGCATTGCAACCGTATTATTTCAGGAGACTTTTCATGCTTTGGAAAGGTGGGCGTAGAAGCGATAACGTCGAAGACCAGCGCAGCGCTGGTAGTGGGCGCGGGTTGGCAGGCGGGGGCATTGGGGTTGTCGTCATCGCGGTGATTGCCATGTTACTTGGCGTGGATCCGAGCGCCGTGCTGAACCAAATGGCCCCCGCAGAGCCGCCACCCTCCACCAGCACTTCCGGTGGCCAACCGGTAAGAGACGAACTAAGTGAATTCGTCTCGGTAGTGCTCGCCGATACTGAAGATACTTGGCAAGGCTTATTCAAGCAGCTGGGCGGCATTTATCGCGAGCCGAAGCTAGTTTTGTTCTCCCATCAAGTGCGCTCCGCTTGTGGCTTTGCTCAGGCGGCGACGGGTCCATTTTATTGTCCCGCTGATCAAAAAGTATATTTAGATTTGGTTTTTTTCCGGGAGCTTAAAACACGCTTCCAGGCACCGGGAGATTTTGCACAAGCTTATGTGATTGCGCATGAAGTCGGACACCATGTGCAAAACTTACTCGGCATTTCCGAAAAAGTACATCAAGCGCGTAGTCGCACCAGTGAAACCCAAGGTAATACCCTATCGGTTCGCTTGGAGTTGCAAGCGGATTGTTTTGCCGGAATTTGGGCGAACCATGCGCAAAAAGCCCGGCAGATTATCGAGCAGGGGGATATTGAAGAGGCGTTGCAAGCAGCCAGCAGCATCGGCGATGACCGCCTGCAAATGCAATCCAAAGGCTATGTCGTGCCCGATGGTTTTACCCATGGTTCATCCGAGCAGCGCGTGCGCTGGTTTAAGCGCGGTATCGAATCGGGAAATATCAGCGCCTGCGATACGTTTAAAACACGTGCGCTGTGAATGCTATTATTCCCACTCAATCGTGGCGGGTGGCTTACCGGAAATATCATAGACGACACGATTAATCCCGCGCACTTCATTAATGATGCGATTGGATACTTTGCCGAGCAGCGTGTAAGGCAACTCGGCCCAATGCGCAGTCATGAAATCTTGGGTTTGCACCGCGCGCAACGCGACGACGTAATCGTAAGTTCGGCCGTCGCCCATCACGCCCACCGATTTCACCGGCAGGAATACCGCGAAGGCTTGCGAGGTTTTTTCGTACCAGCCGGAGGCGCGCAATTCTTCGATAAAAATCGCATCGGCGCGGCGCAGTAAATCTGCGTACTCGCGCTTCACTTCCCCCAGGATGCGCACCCCCAGGCCCGGCCCAGGGAAGGGATGGCGGTACACCATCTCATGCGGCAATCCTAAGGCCACGCCAAGTTCACGCACTTCGTCTTTGAATAATTCGCGCAGCGGTTCCAGGAGTTTTAAATGCAAACTTTCTGGCAAGCCGCCCACATTGTGGTGCGATTTGATCGTATGCGCTTTTTTTGTTTTAGCGCTGGCGGATTCAATCACGTCCGGATAAATCGTGCCTTGGGCCAGCCATTTCGCTTTGGGCAACTTGGCCGCTTCACGCTGAAAAACTTCCACGAATTCGCGGCCGATAATTTTGCGCTTTTGCTCCGGGTCAGTCACGCCCGTGAGGGGGTTCAGGAATTCCGTGCTCGCATCGACGTGAATCACTTTCACCCCTAAATTCTGGGCAAAGGTTTCCATCACTTGCTCGGCTTCGTTGAGCCGCAACAAGCCGTTGTCGACGAATACGCAAGTCAATTGATCGCCTATGGCGCGATGCAACAGTGCCGCGACCACCGACGAGTCCACGCCGCCGGAGAGGCCGAGAATCACTTCGTCTGAGCCGACTTCGGATCGGACTTTGCCGATGGCTTCTTCGACGTAATCCGGCATATTCCAATCGTGGCTACAGCCGCAGATATCATGCGCAAAACGCTCGATGAGGGCCTTGCCCTGCAACGTGTGCGTCACTTCGGGGTGGAACTGCACGCCATAAAAACGTCGTGTTTCATCCGCCATGCCGGCGATCGGCGTAGCGGCGTTGTCGGCGATGACCTTGAAGCCGCTGGGCAAGGCGGTGACCTTGTCACCGTGGCTCATCCACACATCGAGAAATGCTTTCCCCTCCGCATCCACGCGATCTTGAATATCGCGTAACAGTGCGGAATGACCACGCGCGCGCACTTCGGCATAGCCGAATTCGCGCTTGGGCGAACTTTCAACCTGCCCCCCCAACTGCGCCGCCATGGTCTGCATGCCGTAGCAAATGCCCAGCACCGGTACGCCTAGCGTAAACACGCAGTCGGGCGCACGCGGCGTTTCCGCTTCGTAGACCGATGACGGGCCACCGGAGAGGATGATGCCTTTAGGCTTGAAATCGCGAATGAACTGTTCGCTGACATCGTTGGGATGCAGTTCGCAATAGACGTCGGCTTCGCGCACCCGGCGCGCGATGAGTTGGGTGTATTGGGAACCGAAATCGAGAATGAGAATTTTATCGTGCATGGTTTGTTATTTTGTGTGGTGTGGTGGACGGTGCGAGTCGAAAAGCAAAAGGCGGGGCGCGTAGGTCACCACACCCCTACCCTTCACGTTCACTCCACCCGATAATTCGGCGCTTCTTTAACGATCTGCACGTCGTGCACGTGCGATTCTTTGACACCGGCGGAGGTAATTTCAACGAAGCCGGCGCGCTCATGCATGGCGGCAATAGTCTCGCACCCGAGATAACCCATACTGGCGCGTAACCCCCCCGTGAGCTGGTGAATCACGCTGACTGCGGTGCCTTTGTACGGTACGCGGCCTTCCACACCTTCTGGCACTAGCTTGTCTTTATTCACTTCGTTCTCTTGGAAATAACGGTCGCTTGAGCCTTGCTGCATCGCACCCAAGGAACCCATACCGCGATAGGACTTGTACGAGCGGCCTTGGAACAGCTCAATGTCGCCCGGCGCTTCTTCCGTACCGGCTAGCAGCCCACCCAACATGACCACATGCGCACCTGCGGCAAGTGCTTTGGAAATATCGCCGGAGTAACGAATACCGCCATCGGCGATCAGCGGCACACCACTGGCTTTCAGTGCAGCAGCCACATTCGCCACAGCGGAAATTTGCGGTACACCGACACCTGCCACGATGCGCGTGGTGCAGATGGAGCCGGGGCCGATGCCGACTTTCACACCGTCCGCGCCATGATCGACCAAAGCCTTGGCCGCGTCGGCAGTGGCGATGTTGCCACCAATCACTTGTACCTGCGGGTAATGATGTTTAATCCATTTCACGCGATCCAGCACGCCCTGGGAATGGCCATGTGCGGTATCCACCACAATCACGTCCACGCCGGCTTCGACCAACGCTTCAACGCGCAGATCGGTGCCTTCACCCACCCCCACTGCCGCGCCCACTCGCAAGCGGCCAAGCTGGTCTTTACAGGCAAGTGGATGTTCGGAGGATTTTTGAATGTCCTTCACGGTAACCAATCCGCACAGTTCGAATTCGTCGTTCACCACCAACACACGCTCCAGACGATACTGATGCATCAGCGCCTTGGCTTCCTCACGCGAGGTGCCTTCTTTTACCGTGACTAGCCGATCTTTCTGGGTCATGATATTTTTGACCGGTTGATCGAGATTGGTCTCAAAACGCAAATCGCGGTTGGTGACGATGCCCACCACTTTCACGCCATCCACCACAGGCAAACCAGAAATTTTGTGCATGCGCGTCAGTTGAATCACATCGCGCACGCTCATATCAGGCGCAATCGTGACCGGATCCTTCACCACGCCACTCTCGAAACGTTTGACCTGTAACACTTGTGCCGCTTGGGCCTGCGGCGTCATGTTCTTGTGGATGATGCCGATGCCGCCTTCTTGCGCGACAGCGATCGCCAACCGTGATTCGGTCACGGTATCCATGGCGGCGGATATAAGCGGTATATTGAGCTCAATCTCGCGGGTGAGGCGGGTCTTGAGGCTTACATCGCGAGGCAGGACATTCGAGTAGGCGGGAACCAGCAGAACGTCGTCGAAGGTAAGGGCTTTTTGGTGAATGCGCATTTTGAATCCCTATCCAAAACGACATTATACGGGATTGACCTACCCGGGTAAAAGCACCCCCCCTCTTTCGCCGTTGATTTCCCTGAAACAATTGACGAATTCCGGGTAAACGAGTAAGGTTCCAAGCAAGCCTCACCGGCTTAATTCCAATATAAATAGGTTTCAAACCAAAGGAGTCAACGACAATGCAAAAACACATTTTGATTGCTGCTGTTGCAGGCATGCTTTCTCTAGCGGGTTGCCAATCCGCTCCGCCCGCTCCTGCCAAGGCCACACTGAATGATGAAGCGCAAATTGCGCTGGCATGGGCCGAGTCGGATGTGAAAACGGCTCAATCGCAAGGCGCGTTGTGGACAACCGCCGAAAATGCATTGAAAGCCGCCAAGGAAGCTGCCGTAAAAGGGGACAGTGCAGCGGTAATCAAAAACGCTAAAACCGCCAGCACACATGCAAAACTCGGCATTGAACAAAAGAAACTCCCGCTCTTGACGTTGGGTAAATAACTGCATGATACCGAGCAAGAAATAATGCGTGAAACAGGCCGTCGTGAGACGGCCTGTTTATTTGAGGGAACGCCCATGAAAATTTTGTTAGCTTTGACTGCCCTAATTTTTTATGCATCGCCCGCCGCTGCGGAGATGTACCGCTGGGTGGATGCGCAAGGCAAGGTGCATTACTCGGATCAGCCACCTGCCGAAAAATCCAAATCCAGCAAGACGCTTAACATCCCCAGCCAACCCGCTGCGCCTGCCGCTGAGTCCAACAAGAGTTGGCAGGAAAAGGAATTAGATTACAAAAAGCGCCAAACCACAGCCGCTGATACCGAAGCCAAGAAAAAGAAAGAGGCGGATGACGCAAAGACAAAAACCGAGAACTGCGACAAGTCGAAGAAAGCTCTTAAAACGTTGGAAGATGGCGGCAGAATAAACACCTATGATGACAAAGGAAACCGCACCGTCATGGACGATGCGCAGCGCGCAAAAGCCATGGACGATGCCAAAAAAGCCGTTAGTGAGTGGTGTAAATAACTCAAGATTCGTCCGGGGATAAATCCCCCCCGCCCTTTTTCATCACTTTGCCCGCTTCGGCGCGTTTGCGTCGCACTTCCTTGGGATCCGCGATCAGCGGACGATAGATTTCTACGCGATCTTTGTCACGCAATACCGCATCCAATTTGGTGAGCTTGGAAAAAATGCCCACCTTGAATTGGGTCAGATCGATTTCAGGAAATTTTTCCAAAATACCGGAATGCTTGATGGCTGCTTCGACCGTCGATTCGGCTGCCAGCTTCAAGGGCATAATCACCTGCTGCTGGGGTAAAGCGTAGGCTACTTCTATCTGGATTTCATTCGCCATAGATTCGCTCCGCACGTTCGACAAATGCTTCGACTAAGTTCCCGGCAATCAAACTAAATACCGGGTTCACCAAATTTTCGATGAGTTTATTTGAAAATTCGTAATATAACTGTAGTTCCACCTTGCTCGCTTCCTGCGTCAGCTCGGTAAAACGCCACAAACCATCCAGTTGTTGGAAAGGTCCCTCGCGTAAACGCATTTGTATCAAATTCGGTGCTCGAAGGGTATTTTCCGTGGTGAAACTTTGCTTGAGATGATGAAAATCGATATGGATGGTAGCGACGACGACGTCCTCATCGCGCGAATGTACCGCAGTGCCGCCGCACCACGGCAGAAACTGCGCATAGTGCTCGACCTGATCCACCAAATCGAACATCTGCCGCGCGGAATGCCCCACCAATACCGACTTTTCAACCAATGCCATTACATATTCCCGCAAGTGCGGGCAACGAAAGAGAAGCGCTAAATAGAAGCCGCCAAAAGGAAGCCACCAAAAATAAGCTGCCAGAAGTTAAGCTGTTAGAATACGCGATTTCGCGCGAAATCACACGCTCCCATGTCCATTGTGCAGAACAAAAAAGCCTTCCACGATTACTTCATCGAGGAAAAATCCGAGGCAGGGATCGCGCTCGAAGGCTGGGAAGTGAAAGCGATACGCGCTGGTCGCGCGCAGATTAAAGAAGCGTACGTCAACATCCGCGACGGTGAGCTATTTCTGATCGGTTCACATATCAGCCCGCTGCCCACCGCCTCTACCCATGTCCACCCCGATCCGACGCGCACCCGAAAACTCTTGCTGAAGGGCACAGAAATCGCTCACCTCATCGGCAAGGTGGAGCGTGCGGGGTATACCCTGGTCCCGCTCGACATGCATTACACGCGAGGGCGGATCAAATTGGAAATTGGTCTCGCCAAGGGCAAGAAAAAACACGATATCCGAGAGTCGGAAAAAGAGCGCGATTGGCAACGCGAGAAGCAGCGCCTAGTGCGCACCACGAAAGAATAAATAATAGGGAGATGGGGCGACGTACCGGGATTGAACCGGTGACATCTGGAATCACAATCCAGTGCTCTACCAACTGAGCTAACGCCGCCACGAGTTTCGGCCAAGATTTAGCCGATGCAAGAAAGGCCGCAATTATGCGTCAGGGGACTGGGAAAATCAAGAATGGCCTGCCCGACAGGAATCGAACCTGTAACCCCCAGCTTAGAAGGCTGGTGCTCTATCCGGTTGAGCTACGGGCAGATGGTATCGGGCTGACACCGGGGGAAATCACCGCGCAACTCAGCACGGCTGTTATATCTGGTCGGGGTGGAGAGATTTGAACTCCCGACATCCTGCTCCCAAAGCAGGCGCGCTACCAGGCTACGCTACACCCCGAGGTGCGGGACTATAACGCTCGAAGCGCTAAAAATCAATCGAAGTAGCTACTTTAGCCTCCCTAATCGCAAGATGATGATTTAAAATCACGCTTCTCATGAGCGCACAAATCATTAACGGCAAGGCCATCGCAGATAAGCTGCATACGCAAATCCGCCAGGAAGTCGATCTCCTTACCGCTACAGGAAAACGCCCCCCTGGCCTGGCTGTGATTTTGGTCGGGGACAACCCCGCTTCCACAATATATGTGCGCAACAAACGCCGCGCATGTGAAGCCACCGGCATCCATTCCGTCTCGCACGATTTACCCGCCAGCACCACCCAAGACGAACTGCTCAAACTGATCGGCCAACTCAATGCCGATGCGAGTATCGACGGTATCCTAGTGCAGCTCCCGCTCCCTGCGCAAATAGACGATCGCGCCATCATCGAGTGCATTGATCCGAATAAAGACGTGGATGGTTTCCACCCCTACAACATGGGCCGGCTGGTACAGCGCATCCCCACATTACGACCGTGCACACCGTATGGCGCAATGACGCTGATTAAATCGACGGGCGTGGCGTTGCCTGGTAAAAACGCTGTCGTGGTCGGCGCCTCCAATATCGTCGGTCGCCCGATGGCGCTGGAACTCTTGCTCGCCGGCTGCACGGTCACTATCACGCACAGTGCCACGCGCGATCTGCCGATGCACGTGCGCGCGGCCGAAATACTGGTGGTGGCAGTCGGTAAACCAAGAATGATTCAAGGCGACTGGATACGCCCAGGCGCGATCGTAATCGATGTAGGCATCAATCGTTTGGCTGACGGTAAAATCTGCGGCGATGTGGATTTCGAGTCTGCTGTACAACGCGCCGCATGGATCACGCCGGTACCGGGCGGCGTCGGCCCGATGACCATCGCTACCTTGTTGCAAAATACCCTACTCGCCTACAAAACCCAATTGGAAAATCCAGCGGGGCTACGCGCCCACATGCCAGGCCCGTAGCAACTCCAGATCGACGTATTGCTTGGCGCCTACATCGCCTTGCAACACCTTAAACGGCGCGTCCGGCTCGCCTAAACCGCTTAATACTGCGGTTGCTTCGGTGAAATCATGATCGGCCGTATAGTCATTGATGGTGATGACGGTTTTTAACTGCGCCCCCCGGCTCGCCTGGATGCCATTGGCGGAATCCTCAAACGCCAAACACTGTGCCGGCTTGAGACGCATGCGTTCCAGCACCCACGTATAGATATCCGACGCGGGCTTCTTCGCGGGCACGATATCCCCTGCGCCAATCTGCTCAAACCAGGAAGCGGAGCCGGGCGCGAGACTGTGCTCCAACAGCGCGCTCACATTCTCGGGGGTGGTCGTGGTGGCGATGGCCAAACGCATCCCCTGGCTACGCGCTTCTTGTAACAGGCGTTTTACACCCGGACGCAGGGGAATCCCCCCCTGGGCTAGCAGCGTGGTGTAGTGCCGCGTCTTGGCCTGGTGCAACTCAATCACCAAACTGTCGAAGTCTTTCGGCTTCACAAAATCCGGCTGTAATGCGTCCACGTAATGTTTCATACGCTCTTTGCCGCCCGTCACGGCAAGCAATTGACCATAGGTTGCCACATCCCAGTTCCAGTCCAAGCCAAACTCCCGAAACGCCGCGTTAAAGGCTAGCCGATGGCCATCACGTTCGGTATCAGCCAAAGTGCCATCCACATCAAATATTAATGCTTCCAAAAACACGGGTACTCCTTCATAAGATTGGTGGAAAGCTTGCGATAAAAGAGAAAAACTGGTATTAAATCGTATTTTTGCTACGGGTAAAATGAAGATGTCTGCAGAACTCCACAAGACTTTCGCCCCTTACACTCTTAAAAAAGGCGAAGCCTATATGAATGCGCGGCAACAAACGCATTTTCGCAAAATCCTTGCCGAGTGGAAAGCCGAGTTGTCCCAAGACATCGACCGCACCGTTCACACTATGCAGGATGAGGCTACGGTCTTCGCTGACCCGAATGACCGCGCGAGTCAGGAATCGGACATGGCCTTGGAACTGCGCAATCGTGACCGCGAACGTAAGTTGATCAAAAAAATCGACGAAACCATCGCCAAAATAGAAGCGGGTGATTATGGCTATTGTGAAAGTTGCGGCGTGGAAATCGGCTTGAAGCGCTTGGAAGCACGCCCTACCGCCACCCTTTGCATTGATTGCAAGACGCTGGACGAAATGCGCGAACGGCAAGTCGCCAAGTAATTCCTCTGTATGCATCGCCGGCGCAATATAGGCCGGTGCACCCCCTCTAAATTCATGGCTGCCACCGCACCCCAAGCGCTCGACGATCCCTTCCAGCACGCCCTTTATGGCCTGCTCTATGGCATTATGGGCTGGGATCAACTCACTCAGTTTTGGGAGAAAGTGGATGCGGGAGCAGGCTGGTATTTATATGCGGTGGGCACGGAACCGCCAGCCCATCCGGCGGATGCTGAGCTCGTCAAAAAATTCATACGGGATCTCGATAGCCTGCTACTTCAGGAGCATCAAGAAGATTATTGCGGTATCGTTTATGCGGATAATCTGGATAAACCCAGTTTCATTAAGATTTACGATCCTAACCATCTTGGTTCGTCCTGCGGCTCATCCAAGAACCCACCGCTACCCGGATGGGTGATGAGCCTGGTTCCCCCCTCTGCGCTCAATCCAATCGCCGTACCGCAAAGCCGCAAGCGTTGGTGGCAAGAATTTCTTGATTCGTTGAAGTAAGCGGCGTTCACCCAATAAAAAAGGCGGTCAATGACCGCCTTTTTATATTTACGCGAAGCGCCTTAAGCTTGCTCTGGCTTCTGCTCAACTGGCGCCGGCGCTTCGATCAAGGCTTTCATCGACAGGCGCAAGCGACCTTTTTCGTCGGCTTCCAGCACTTTCACTCGCACGCTCTGACCTTCCTTGAGATGCTCGCCCACCGTGTTGACGCGCTCATGGGCGATTTGGGAGATGTGCAACAAGCCATCGCGGCCCGGCAACACACTCACGATCGCGCCAAAGTCGAGCAGCTTGAGCACCGTGCCGTCATAGGTGCGGCCCACTTCCACTTCAGCCGTGAGGTCTTCAATGCGCTTCTTGGCGGCGTTACCGGCTTCCATGCTGTGGCAGGCAATGGTGACAGTGCCGTCTTCATTGATATCGATCTGCGTGCCGGTTTCTTCGGTCAGTGCACGAATCACCGCACCGCCTTTGCCGATCACGTCGCGGATTTTCTCCGGATTGATCTTGATCTGAATCATGCGCGGCGCGAAATCGGAAAGTTCGGTGCGCACTTGCGGCACGGCCTGCTTCATGTGGCTCAGGATGTGCATGCGACCTTCGCGCGCTTGGGAAAGCGCCACCTGCATGATTTCCTTGGTAATACCATCTATTTTGATATCCATCTGCAAGGCCGTGATGCCGTTATCGGTGCCCGCAACTTTGAAATCCATATCGCCCAGATGATCTTCATCACCCAGAATATCGGTCAGCACGGCGAAGCGGTTGCCATCCTTGATCAGGCCCATGGCGATACCGGCGGTGTGGGCTTTGACTGGCACACCGGCATCCATTAGTGCAAGGCAACCGCCGCACACCGATGCCATGGAACTGGAGCCGTTGGATTCCGTGATCTCGGACACGAGACGAATCGCATAGCTGAAATCATCTCCACTCGGCAGTACCGCAATCAGCGCGCGTTTGGCAAGGCGGCCATGGCCGATTTCGCGGCGTTTAGGTGTACCTACGCGGCCAGTCTCACCGGTCGCATAGGGAGGCATGTTGTAATGCAACATGAATGGATCGGAAAAATCACCATCCAACGCGTCAATTTTTTGCGCATCGCGGGCGGTGCCGAGGGTGGCTACCACCAATGCCTGGGTTTCACCGCGGGTAAACAGCGCCGAACCATGGGTGCGTGGCAGTACGCCGGTGCGAATAGTGATCGGACGGACGGTGCGCGTGTCACGGCCATCAATACGTGGTTCACCGGCCAGGATGCGGCTACGCACGGTCTTCGCCTCAAATTCAAAGAACAGGGATTTCACCATGTTCTGCTTATCAGAATCCAGTTCGGGAGTAATCAATTCCGCAAACACGCGATCACGAATCTCATCAACTTTCACCGTACGCGCTTGCTTCTGGGTAATGCGATAAGCGTCTTGCAGCGCCGCTTCGGCGAGCTGGCCCACGCGGTCGGAGAGTGCTTGATCTTTCTCAGCCGGCGCCCAATCCCAAGGGGGATTGCCCGCTTCTTCAACGAGTTCGTTGATCGTGTTGATAACGACCTGCATTTGCTCGTGGCCGAATACCACCGCGCCCAGCATCACTTCTTCTGACAATTCTTTGGCTTCAGATTCGACCATTAAAACGGCATGTGCGGTAGCGGCAACGACCAGATTCAGATCCGTGTTTTGTAGTTCGGTCTTAGTCGGGTTAAGCACATATTGATTGTCGATATAGGCGACACGGGCCGCGCCGATTGGGCCCGTAAAGGGAATACCAGATAGAGCCATCGCAGCGGAGGCGCCAATCAGTGCCGGAATGTCAGGATCAATTTCCGGATTACACGACACGACCGTCGCGACGATTTGCACTTCGTTATAAAAACTATCGGGAAACAAGGGGCGCAGTGGACGATCAATCAATCGTGAAGTCAGCGTCTCTTTCTCGGACGGACGACCTTCGCGCCGGAAGAATCCACCGGGGATCTTACCCACCGCGTAAGTGCGTTCTTGATAATCAACCGTGAGCGGGAAAAAATCCTGGCCGGGTTTCGCTTCTTTTTTGCCAACGACGGTGACTAGGACGCAGGTATCGTCCATATTCACCATCACGGCGCCGCTTGCTTGACGCGCGATTTCGCCGGTTTCCAAAGTCACTTGATGTTTGCCATAGGCAAAGGTTTTTTTGACGTGTGCCAAGGTGAGTTCCTCTAATGATTTAGCCCGCGCGGCGGGCTATTGAATAGCAAACGATAGGGGGAAACAAAAAGGCGCGATATGCATCGCGCCTTTCGGTTATTTGCGCAGACCGAGTCGCTCGATCAGCGTACGGTAGCGATCAGCGCTGCCGCGTTTCAGGTAGTCCAACAACTTGCGGCGTTTGCTCACCAGCTTCAGGAGCCCACGACGGGAGTGATGATCTTTAACGTGGTCTTTGAAATGACCCGTGAGATGGTTGATGCGTGCGGTCATCAGCGCAACTTGTACTTCGGATGAACCGGTATCGCCTTGTGCGAGCTGATACTCGCCCACGATTTTTGCCTTGTCTGCGGTGGTTACAGCCATGTCTGCCTAGCTCCAACGGAAAACGCGCATTTTACCCGTTAACACGGTATTTTTACAAGCATTTTTCGCGCATCGCATCGCATCATCCATGCTGCACCACGAGCCGTGAGGGCTGCAATTTACCCTCATCCCCCACTTCTCCTACGCCTATAAATATATGTTTTTCATCATATATCCTAAAACGTTGGTGTAGCGGAAGTTTGGGCAGCCAAATCGCTTGGCCCTGTCGCAGGTAATAAGCGGCATCGTGATCCAATGCAATTTCAGGCAGGTTCACCACTAAATGGTCAGGCGCCAGTAATTTAATATCGCGCTCCCTCTCAGGTAACGCTTCTAATGCATCCAACGTGATCGCATCGTTTAGATTAAAGGCGCCGACTCGGGTTCGACGCAAGCCGATCAAATGCGCGCCGCAACCAAGCTGTTCGCCGATATCTTCCGCCAACACGCGTATATAGGTGCCTTTGCTGCAATCAACCCGGATGCGTAAGGTGTCGGTATCAAAGCTCAGAATATCGATTCTGTGCAGCGTGACAGCGCGTGGCGCGCGCTCGATTTCGATGCCTTTGCGTGCATATTTGTACAGCGGTTGCCCCTGATGCTTGAGCGCAGAATACATCGGTGGCGTCTGCATGATCGAACCGGTAAATTGCTTCACTACGCGCTCGATATCCGCACGGCAGACAACCACCGGCCGTTGAAACAGCAGCTGGCCATCCGCATCGCCAGTATCTGTGGTTTCACCCAGCTTGATTACAGCCTCATAGGTTTTATCCGCATCCGTCGGGTATTGCGCAAACTTAGTGGCTTCCC